>JBHGBF010000003.1:0-60602 GCA_041946865.1 Acidobacteriota bacterium
GCATGATGAACTCCAAAAGCGCCTGCCGCTTCGCTCGCAGAAAACTGAGCGGTTACTCAGGGTCGCCACGCACTTCACATTTCATCCCGTCCGGGTTTGCCGTTATAATACGGGCTTTTGGCTTCTCCTATGAAAATTCAATCGATACGCGGCACTCATGACATCCTCCCCGGGTCGGTCGAGCTCTGGCAGAAGATCGAGCAGGACGCCCGGGATCTTTTCGCCCTGTACGGTTACGCGGAAATTCGCACGCCCGTCTTGGAGGAGACGGAGCTGTTTGCCCGCAGTATCGGCGTCGAAACGGACATTGTCCGCAAGGAGATGTACACGATCGAAGACAGTAAGGGCAAAAGCATCACGCTCCGCCCGGAGGGCACTGCGCCTGTGGTTCGTTCCTACCTCGAAAACGGCCTGCCCACGGAAGTGCCGGTCGCCAAGCTGTATTACATCGGACCGATGTTCCGGCATGAGAGGCCGCAAAAGGGGCGCTACCGCCAGTTCCACCAGATCGGGGCTGAAGTTCTCGGCTCGGACAATCCTGCCATAGAAGCGGAAGTCATTGAAATGCTCTTCCGGCTGCTCAAACAGCTCGGGCTCGAGGATTTCACGCTGCTGATCAACTCCGTGGGGTGCTCCAACTGTCGTCCTGCATATGTAGAAAAGCTGAGGGAGGAGCTTCGAGCGCAGTCGGACCAGCTGTGCGAAGAGTGCCGGCGCAGAACGGAGACCAATCCGTTGCGGGTTCTCGACTGCAAGGTTCTTTCCTGCCAGCCGGTCGTCGAGCGGCTGCCGGCCATCGCCGACTGGCTTTGCGAGGAATGCCGGGAGCATTTTGCGCTCTTTCGCAAGTATCTGGATATTCAGGGTATTCCGGCCGAAATGGCTCCCCGCCTGGTTCGCGGCCTGGACTACTACGTCCGCACCACTTTTGAAATCATCAGCAGCCGCCTGGGCCCGACTCAGAACGCCCTGGTCGGCGGCGGCCGGTATGACGGCTTGTCCGAACTGATCGGCGGTCCTCCTACCAAGGGTTTCGGCTTCGCCCTCGGCATGGAACGACTGGTCTTGCTGCTCTCCGGACGATCAGACCTGGGTGCGCCTTACCAGCCGCCGGCCCCTGAGATCTTCCTGGTGCACCTGGACAGTGCCGCGTTCGAGCACAACCTCAAGCTCGCCAGCGAGCTTCGCCGGGACGGGATCTTTGCTTACATTGACTTTGAAGGCAAGAGCGTTAAAAGCCAGATGAGACAGGCCAACCGGGTCAAGGCGAAATTCACCTCGGTCGTGGGTGAAACAGAGCTCCAGACGGGCCGGTTCGTTGTGAAGCGGATGGCCGACGGGACACAAGTGACGCTCGGGCGGAATGAAATAGGCGGATATCTTCGGAAAGAAAAGTAACGATATGGATTCACTGGGCGATCTCAAAAGAACCACTTACTGCGGGTGCGTTGACGAGCTCATGGTCGGCCGGAAGATTACCGTCATGGGCTGGGCGGACCGGATCCGAGACCTGGGCAACCTGATCTTCATCGACCTGCGAGACCGTGAAGGCATCGTGCAGGTGGTAGCCCATCCCGAGCAGGCTGCGGCCCTCAAGAAGGCGTCACAGGTGCGCCCCGAGTATGTTCTCGCGGTCACCGGCGAGGTCAAGCGACGCAGCGAAGACACGGTGAACCCGTCGCTCGCGACCGGCACGCTCGAGGTGGAGGCCGAAGAAATCCGGATTCTTAACGTCGCTCAGACGCCGCCGTTCCCTATTGGCGACGGCGCCGCGACGTCCGAGGAGACGCGCCTGAAGTACCGATACCTGGACCTGCGCCGGGCCAGGTTCCAGCGCAACCTCCGACTGCGCCATCAGGTTTGCCTGGAGACCCGTAAGCTGCTCGATGCCAGGGGCTTTCTCGAAATTGAGACGCCGTTTTTGACCAAGTCGACCCCGGAGGGCGCCCGCGACTACCTCGTCCCCAGCCGGATTTACGCGGGACATTTCTATGCCCTGCCCCAGTCGCCGCAGCTTTTCAAGCAGTTGCTGATGGTGGCCGGATTCGACAAGTACTTCCAGATCGTCCGGTGCTTTCGGGATGAGGATCTGCGGGCCGATCGCCAGCCGGAATTTACACAGATCGACATCGAGATGTCCTTCCCGCAGCCCGACACCGTCTTCGAACTGGTCGAGATCTTGCTGGGCACAGTCTTCAACCTCGTAGGAGTCACGGTGCCGCGGCCGCTTCCGCGCTTGACTTATCAGGAAGCGATCTCTCGGTTCGGCACCGACCGGCCGGATCTGCGTTTCGGCCTCGAGCTCGTTGATTTTACCGAGATCTTCAAGGCGAGCGGGTTCGAGGTGTTCCGCGAAATCGCCAACAACCGCGGCCTGGTCAAGGGCATCCGCGTTCCGGGTCGCTCCGACTATTCGCGCAAAGAAGTGGACAGCCTGGGCGAGATTGTCAGGACTTACGGCGCCCAGGCGCTCGGCTGGATCCGGAGCACGCCCGAGGGGCTGAAGAGCTCACTCGGCAAGGTCCTCAGCGAGGCGGAGCTGCGGGCGACAGCGGAAAAGGCGGAACTGCAGGCCGGCGATATCCTGTTCCTCCTGGCGGGGCCATCCCGGGTGGTAAACGAATCGCTCTCGGCGTTGCGGCTGCATCTCGGGCAAAAAGAGAACCTGGTGCCCGCCAACGATTACAAGTTCGTCTGGGTCTACGATTTTCCCCTTCTGGAATGGGACCAGCAGGAGAAGCGCTTTTTCGCCTGCCATCACCCTTTTACCTCGCCCAAGGAGGAGGACGTCCACTTGCTCGACTCCGATCCCGGGCAGGTCCGGGCCAAGGCCTACGACATTGTGCTCAACGGAACAGAGATCGGCGGGGGATCGATTCGTATGCATCAGCAGAAGATGCAGAAACGGGTCTTTCAGGCCCTGGGGATCACCCAGGAGGAAGCGGATGCCAAGTTCGGCTTCTTCATGGAAGCGCTGAAGTACGGGGCGCCTCCGCACGGCGGCATCGCGTTGGGGCTAGACCGCCTGGTGATGATCCTTGCGGGCGAGCGGTCTCTGCGCGACGTGATTGCCTTCCCCAAGACCGCACGGGCAGTAGACTTGATGAGCGGTTCGCCTTCCACCGTCAGCGACGAGCAGCTGCGTGAATTGCATTTGAAGGCCCGGGAATAACCCCGGCCCGAAAGGGCCCCGGACTTTGGCCAAAGTATACAGATGAATCAACAGGGACCGCCGCTGCGTGGCTGTATCACGCTGAAAGCGTGCCGTCGCCATGATCTCGTTGATCATCGTCGGACTGAGCGACCAGAGGTGGCTGATCGACATGGTCCGATTCGAACGATTCCAGTCGGTGACGGCCCGGTCGGTGCCGCTGCGGAACGCATCGACGGAAACCCATTTGTACATGGAACCGCGGAACTTGAGCGATTGCTTCTCATTGATAATCCAGTCTAAAGAGAGCGAGTCTTTACGCCGGTCTTCAGGGCGGGGCCGCGTCTGGTGAAAGTTGGCCCTGCCCGGCAGACTCAGCGCCCTGACTTCACAGGGCTTAAAGCCGCCGGCGCGAGCAGTCGGGGAACCCGACCTGCCCGTGCTAAAGTCATTCTATGGAGGTCAAAGCTGTCCTCGAGACCTGTCTTTATGCAACTGACCTTGCCGCCGCCGAACGCTTTTACACCCACGTTCTCGGCCTGCGTTTGTTCTCTCGTGTGGCCGGCCGCCACGTCTTCTTTCGGTGTGGATCGGGGATGTTCCTGGTGTTCAATCCCGCCGCCACTTCAGGACCCGGGTTTCCTCCACATGGCGCGAACGGACCGGGCCACGTGGCATTTCTAATCTCGTCGAGTGAATTCGAACATTGGAGACAACGGCTCCGGAGTGACGACGTAGCGATAGAGGCCGAAGTTGACTGGCCGCGGGGCGGCCATTCGATCTACTTTCGTGACCCGGCGGGGAACAGCGTTGAGCTGGCCTGCGCAGCAGTGTGGGGGCTTGAGGAACCCGCGGACACCCGCGGAACCACGCGGAGGCCAAACCCGCGCGGATAAACGCGCAGACCAACCCCGACAGACGGCCTCCATTTGATTCGTCCGTCCGCCGGCGGGTCCAGGGGGCGAGGGACGGTCCGGTCAACTGCGCGGCGCGGGCCCGGTTTCGGCGCTTGCCGCCGGCTTCTTTTCCTGCTTCGGCTCGGGGATAGTGATGTCGATTATCGTGACTTTCCCAAAAGTGCTCAAAGGCTTGTCCAGGCCTTCAAGCGGACCGACCACCAGGATCGCGAACTGTTCGGGCTTGATGTATTTGGCGGCCGCGGCCCGGACCTGCTCGACGGTGACCTTTTCAATCGCCTGGCGATACCGGGCCAGCCAGTCGAGCGGGTAGCCGTAATACTCGTAAGTCAGCTGCTGGCCGAGGATCTTCTCTCTGGAATCGGACCTGAAGACAAAGGAGTTGAGGATGGCGGCTTTGGCCTTGTTCACTTCCGCTTCGGAAGGCGGCTTTGCAGTCAGGTTGCGCGCCTCCTCGAGCAGCGCCTCGATTCCAGCCGCCGTCGTCTCGGTCTTGGTCGACATGGACATGACGAAGGCGCCCGGATAGTCCCAACCCGCTCCTATTCCCCCGCTCACGTCGTACGCCAACCCTTTGAGCGAGCGGACATTCATAAACAGCCGGGAGGCGAAAGAGCCCGACAGCACCTCGTTCAAAACGGTAACGGCAAAGAAGTCGGGACTGTCACGCCGGATGCCGAGATGCCCAATGGCGATATTCGACTGTGTCACGTCCGCCTTCTCGACTTCGTAGACACCCGGCGCTATCTCCCTGGGGAGCGGAACGTTGACGGGCGTTTCTTCGGGCCCCTTCTTCCAGTCTCCAAACACCTGTTTGATCAGGTCAACCGCTTCCGGGGTGTTGAAATCACCCACCAGACCGAAGATGACCCGGTTGGGGTGATAATAACGGGCGTGCCAGGCGACGAGGTCGGCGCGGGTGATTGAATTTATGGTGTCGTACGTGGGCACCCGGGCGTACGGAGAGTCCTCACCGTAAATCAGCTGATCGAATTCGCGCGAGAGAATGCCTTGCGGGTCATCGTTCTGGCGGGCAATGGCGGCGATTCGCTGGTTTTTCGCGACCGCAATCTTCTGCTCGTCAAAGACCGGCTGCCGCAAGACTTCGGACAACACCCGCAAGATCTCCGGAAAGTCCTTCTTAAGGCAGCTCATGGAAGCGCGGCCGGAGTAAGTCCCAATCGAAGTCTCAATTACAGCGGCCTTCCCTTCGAGATAATCATCGAGCTGGTCCCCGGTCATTCGCTGAGTCCCGCCGGTCCGCATGACGGCGCCGGTGATGCTCGCCAGTCCTATTTTGTCCGCCGGCTCCAGGCGCGAGCCGGTGTGCACCAGGACAGTGGCCGTCAGCAGGGGCAACTCGTGGTCCTCGAGCAGCATGAGCACCATCCCGTTATCGAGAACCAGCCGTGTCGGCTGCGGAATCTGGAATTCAGCCAGGGGCGGGTACTTCAGCTCTTCGACTTGTGTCACCTGCCCCAAGAGCGAGGATGACAGGAGGAAGGCCACCAGGCAAAGGAGGTGAACCACCTTTCGTGCGCCAGCGGCGTCTCTGGTGGCCCGCGCCTGTCTTCGGTATGTTTCTCGCATGCGTGCGTCTCCTCTATTGGCCGGTTTCCGCCGAAGGCGTGGCCGCCGGCTGACCTGGCGTCTGCGTGACAATCATTCCCACCGTGCGGTTGGATTCCTTGAGGGTCTCGGTTGCGACCCGCCTGATGTCCGCTTTCGTCACTTTGTCAATCTTGTCCAGGTATCTGAACAGTTCCCGCCAGTCGCCGAAGACGGCCTGATACGTGCTCAGCTGGTTGGCGAGGCCCTGATTGTCATCAAGCGAGCGAATGAGGTTGGCGCGAGCGCGGGTCTTGAACCGGGCCAACTCCTCGTCCGTGACCTCCTCCTTCGTCAGTCGCTCGATTTCAGCACGGATGGCGTCCCGAACCTGTTCGTTCGTCGATCCGCGGGCCGGAAAGGCGTAAACGGCCCACAAATTCGGGTATTTGATCCCCGGAAAGGCCGAAAAGGACGCCGTGGCGACCGCGATCTTCTTGTCTCGGACCAGCGAACGATAGAGCCGTGACGTGCGTCCGCCGGAAAGCACATCGTCAATCGCGTCGTAGACCACTTCATCCGGGTGTTTCACGCTCGGCTTGTGATAACCCTCGATGTACAGAGGCTGGGCCTGGTCTCTGAGGATCACGATGCGTTCCGCCGTCTGCGGCGGTTCGACCGTTCGCAGCCCGGGAGGCTTTTCACGGCTGGGGATCCTCCCGAAGTACTTCTCGAGCACCGGTATGATCTCCCTGGCCCGAACGGAACCGACGATAGCTGTCACCATGTTGGACGGGATGTAGTAAGTCTGGAAAAACTTTTCTGCGTCCGTGCGGGTGATCGACTGGAGGTCGCTCATGTAGCCGATCGTCGGATGGTGATACGGATGCGCGAGAAAAGCCGAACCGATGAATACCTCGATCAGTCGTCCGATCGGATCGCTTTCAGTCCGCATCCGGCGTTCTTCCTGCACGACCTCCCGTTCCTTGTAGAACTCGCGGAAAACCGGATGCAGGAACCGTTCCGATTCCAGGTAGGCAAACAACTCGAACTTGTTGGCGGGAAGCGAGTAGTAGTAGACGGTGGAATCGGCCCCGGTGCCTGCATTCAGGCCTGCTCCTCCCTCACGCTCGATGATGTCGCCGAACTCGTTCGTCACCACGAATCTGGCCGCTTCCTCCTGTTTCTCCTGGAAAACGGCGAACAATTGTTCAAGCCGCTTCGGATCCGGCTTCTGCGACAGCCGTTCTTTCTGGTAGGCCTGGTAGGCGGCTTCCACTTCATCGAGCGCCTTCTTCTCGGCCGCGTAGTCCTTGGTGCCGATGTTCGGCGTCCCCTTGAAAGCCATGTGCTCGAACATGTGGGCCAGGCCGGTAATGCCCGGCACCTCTTCGACCGAGCCGGCGTCAACATATGTCGAAAATGAGAAGACCGGGGCGACGTCGCGCTCGAGGATCACAAACGTCCAGCCGTTCTTCAGCTGATGGACGGTCGTCTTGGTTTCGAAAGAGGCCAGATCTTGAGAGAAGATCTCGGTTGAGAGAAACAGCGCAACAAACATGCAGGCGGCGCCTGCCCGTCGGATGGCGGAGAACCGACTGATTCTGGTCATCTCGAGATTCTACCAGACATCAGTTTTTCTCGTCTTTGGCTAAGGAGTAGATGGCGGCGGAGTTCAGACGGAAGATGGTCCAGTCGGACATCGGCTGGGCGCCGAGCGAGCGGTAGAATTCAACGGCCGGCGTGTTCCAGTCAAGGACAGCCCATTCCACCCGCCCGTAACCCTCCCGCGCCGCCGTTCTGACCAGCTCTTTCAGCAAAGCTTTGCCGATGCCACGTGCCCGGACGGCCGGACGCACAAAAAGGTCTTCGAGGAAGATCCCCGGCCTGGCAAGAAAGGTCGAGAAGTTGAGGAAGTAAAGGGCAAAACCGGCCGGCTCACGGCGGTACTCCGCGATTAACACCCGGGCAGCCGGCCGCTCGCCAAAAAGCCACTTCCCCAGTTCCGCCTCCGTCGCGACAACCTCGTGAGCCAGTTTCTCGTACTCGCTCAGCTCGCGGATAAACGACAGGATGAGAGGGACGTCCGACGGGTCGGCAGGGCGAATGATGAGGTCGTTCGACAAGCATTCTCTCCTGATAACTTCTGAAAGGCCGGCCTGAGGGCGGGACTACGAACGAATGGCAGCGGGCATTCTCTGCCCTTTTTTCAACACGCTCGGCTCTGCTCAGCCGGCTCTCTCGAGCCCGGCCAGCTCCCTTTACTTCCCCGACACCTCCACCGCGGGAAGCATGCAGCCGTGCTGCTGCAGGTTGCGGTGCAACTCAAAACATTTGTTCAGATCGTGGCGAATGTGACCGGGCCGCGCCTCCCTCACATAGCGGTGCAGGTAATCGCGGTAAGCGGGATGCGCGCAGTTGTCGATAATCTTGTTCGCGCGCTCCGTGGGCCCGAGGCCTCGCAAATCTGCCAGTCCCTGCTCGGTCACGATGATCTGCACGGAATGCTCGTTGTGATCCACGTGCGTCACCATCGGCACAATCGTCGAGATCCGGCCGCCCTTGGCCACGGAGGGGCACATAAAGACTGAGAGGTAGCTGTTACGCGTGAAATCACCGCTCCCGCCAATGCCGTTCATCAGCTGCGTGCCGCCGATGTGGGTCGAGTTGACGTGGCCATAAATGTCGGCTTCGATAGCGGTATTCATGCCGATGACTCCGAGGCGCCGGACGATGCCGGGATTGTTGGCCAGTTCCTGAGGCCGCAGGACGATGCGGGGCACGAAAAAGTCCATGTTGTCGTACATGCGCTTCAGCTGGCCCTCTGTCACCGTCAGGCTCGTCGCGCTGGCGGCCACGAGCTTGCCGGCTTCCATGAGGTCCACCAGCGAATCCTGGAAGACCTCGGTGTACATTGTGAAATTCGGCACGTCCGGGTGTTGGCCCAGACACGCCATGACCGCATTGGCGACATTTCCGACTCCGGCCTGAAGCGGCAGGAATTCCTGCGGGAGACGTCCCGCGCGCCTTTCATCCAGCAGAAACTCGACCACCCGTTCCGCAATCCGGATGCTCACCGTGTCGGGCGCGTCAAACGGAGCGACGTCATCCGCCTCCTGGTTTTCGACCACCGCCACGATCTTCTTCGGGTCCACTGCCATGTACGGCCACCCGATCTTCGTCAGGGGATCGTGGATCGGGATCGGGCTCCGATGCGGCGGAGGCGGGAGAATCCGGATGTCGGCCATTTCACTGAGGCGCACCGAGTGGAAGCGATTCAGCTCGATGATGATCTTTTCGGCGCAATGGAGGAAAGTCGGAGTCGCCCCGATCGACGTGCTCAGGTAGATTCGGCCGTCACCACTCAGGTCCGTCGCCTCCACGACGGCAAAGTCGATTTTCCCGAAGAAACCAAACAGGACGGCCTGCGGCAAATGCGACAAATGCATGTCGACGAACTCCACTTCGCCGCTGTTGATCTGGTCGCGCAGGGTACGGGAAGACTGGTAGGGCGCCCGCCAGGAAATCGCGTGGGCCGACGAAAGGGCTTCATCCAGGCAATATCCGGTCGAAGCCCCGGTCAGAACGCGGATCCGATAGGGCTCATTCAGCTCATGGAGTGCCCGTGCCCGAACAGCGATGGCGCACGGCACAACTTTGGCAGCCCCAGCCGGTGTAAAGCCGCTGAAAGCAACGGTCGCACCGTTGGGGATCATTCTGGCTGCCTCTTCCGGGCTCAACTTGGGGAAATTGTGCATGCTCATAGCGATGACGCCTTACGATTTGACGCTTTGAATCGATAAAATGCGCACTGGCACAACGCCTGATGATGGATGATCGGCTGCCCGTCGTCAATCCTCGGTGACCATCTTCCGCACCTCGCCCGTCAACAAAGGGACCACCAGGCCTTGGCAGTCAACAAGCAAGCGGCCCTGGGCGTCTATCCCCCGCAACAGCCCAGTGACTTCGCCGGCTTCCGACCCGGATACCGTTACCATGGAATTGACCCAGGCCAGCGCCGCATTAATGAAGGGCAGGAAAGGAGTAATGCCCTCGGTTTCAAATTTCAGCAGCTTCGCGCACAGCTCTTCGAGGACGGCGGCCACCAGCCGCTCCAGGTCGGTCTGGGCCCCGGTTTCATCAAGCAAACTGGTCACCGGATACGAAACAGCCGGCGAAAGATCCCTGGCCGGGAAATTGGCATTGATACCGATGCCGATAATCACCGCCGGAAGGTCGGTTCCCGCTTCCAGCTCGCACAGAATTCCAGAGACCTTCCGGCCGTTAAGCAGCACGTCATTCGGCCATTTGATGCGGCATGAAGAAACAGTCCCCCTCTGGAGCGCCTCCACCACCGCCAGACCCGCGACCAGCGGAATCGTCTGTGCTTGCGCGGGGTCCGTTTCGAGAGGCCACAAGATCGTGACCCACAGGCCGCCGGCCGGGCTTTTCCATGATCGTCCGAGGCG
The DNA here is from genome assembly GCA_041946865.1 of Acidobacteriota bacterium. Lineage (GTDB taxonomy): Bacteria > Acidobacteriota > UBA6911 > RPQK01 > RPQK01 > RPQK01. The sequence continues at coordinate 10,086 of JBHGBF010000003.1, forward strand.
CCCGCGTCCCGCAGCCTGTTCCCGCGCCACGAAAACCCAGGTAACCCTGTTCCCTTCTCTTCGAGCCCGGCGGGCCTGCGCTCGAGTATCAGCCCGGCGCCAAAAACGGTGCGCTTCCAGGTTGGTCGAGTCAATTGAGTCGTAATTGAAGCGGATGATGTTCATACGAGGACCGAAGGCCGAGGTCAGCCGCCGGTTTCGGGGATTGTCGTGCACCCCCCGGAGGCCGGCTCGCCGCGTCTGGGCTCACACAGTTCCGTCAGCACCCCCCGGCTCGACTTCGGGTGGATAAAAGCGATGGCCATCCCGTGCGCGCCAGGCCTCGGCCGCTCGTCGATCATCTGGATTCCTTCATTCTTGACCTCGGCAATCCGGGCTTCCAGGTTTTCGACGCTATAGGCAATGTGATGCAAGCCCTGACCCCGCTTCTCAATGAACCTGCCGATGGGGCTGTCGGGTGACGTCGGCTCCAGAAGCTCGACGCGAACCGCGCCGCAACGGAAGAAAGCGACGCGCAGCTTTTGCTCCGCCACCGTCTCCTCGCCCTCATACTCGAGGCCCAGAACATCCCTGTAAAACGCCATCTGTTCGGCGATCGACGACACGGCCACTCCGATGTGGTTAATTCCCGTCGCGCGTCTCATGTCCTGTACTTCTCCTCGTACTCCCCAAACGCCTGTCTGAGCACCCCGCAGATTTCGCCGATGGAAGCGTAAGCATGCACGGCGGCGAGGATCGGGGGCATGAGATTGGTCTGGGGGTCGCCAGCGGCCTCTTTCAGGCATTTCAGCGCCTTGTCTACCGCCCCCTGGTCCCGCCGGCCCCGGACTCGGTTCAGCTTTTCGATCTGTCGCGCCCGGACTTCCTCGGACACTTCGAAAAGCTCGATGTCCGGCTCCCCTTCAGAAGCAAATTCATTCACACCGACGATGATCCGCCGTTTCTCATCAATGCTGCGTCCGCAAGCGTAAGCCGCTTTCTCGATTTCCTGCTGAACGTAACCGCTTTCGATGGCGCGCACCACGCCGCCCATTCTGTCGATCTCATCGATGTACGCCCGGGCTTCGTCCTCGATCTGGTCCGTCAGCTTTTCCACGAAGAAACTGCCGCCCAATGGATCAATCGTGTTCGTGACGCCCGACTCGTAGGCGATGATCTGCTGGGTGCGCAAGGCGACTCTTACCGCATCCTCGGTGGGCAAGGCCAGGGCTTCATCCTTCGAGTTTGTGTGCAGCGACTGGGTCCCTCCGAGGACAGCCGCCAGCGCCTGGATGGCGACCCTGACAATGTTGTTGTCCGGTTGTTGAGCGGTCAGAGTCACTCCACCGGTCTGGGTGTGGAACCGGAGCATCATGCTTCGTGGGTCCTGGGCGCCGAAGCGCTCCTTCATCAGCCGGGCGTAAAGCCGGCGGGCCGCCCGGAACTTCGCGACTTCCTCAAACAAATCGGTGTGGGCGGCAAAGAAGAAGGTGAGCCGAGGGGCAAACGTGTCTATGGCGAGACCGGCCGAAAGGGCGGTCTGGATATAGCAGATGGCATCGGCGAGGGTGAAGGCGACCTCCTGCACCGCGGTGGCGCCCGCTTCCCGGATGTGGTAACCACTGATCGAAATGGTGTTCCAGCGCGGAACTTCCCGGGTGCAGTAGGCGAAGATGTCCGAAACCACACGCAAGCTCGGCTCCGGAGGGAAAATGTAAGTGCCGCGGGCGATGTACTCTTTGAGGACGTCGTTCTGGATCGTCCCGGACAAGCGGTCCTTCGACACGCCCTGCTTTTCGGCAGCCGCGATGTACATCGCGAGCAGGACGGCGGCCGGAGCGTTAATGGTCATGGACGTCGAGACCCGATCGAGCGGAATGCCCTCGAACAGCCTCTCCATGTCGTCGAGCGTGTCGATGGCTACGCCGACCTTCCCGACTTCCCCCAGGCACCGCTCGTCGTCTGAGTCCAGTCCGATCTGCGTGGGCAGGTCGAAGGCTACCGACAGGCCGGTCGACCCCTGCTCCAGCAGGTAGCGGTAGCGCTCATTGGATTCCTCCGCGGTGGAGAAGCCGGCGTATTGACGCATTGTCCACAGCCGGCCCCGGTACATGGTGTGCTGCACACCCCGGGTAAAAGGGTATTCCCCGGGAAACCCCAGTTTCTCCTGATACTGCCGGATCAGATCCTCATCTGGAAGGTAGAGGCGCTCGACCGGCCTTCCGGACGCCGTTTCGAAGCGTTCGCTGCGTTCCGAGGATTTTGACGTGGTTTGCCGGACGGGGCCGTCGGACCAGGCCTTTGCTGCTTTCCTGAGATGTTCGGGAATCATTTCTTACTCGTGTGAATTCGCGGGCTGTCCTTGGTCAAGCAGGCGGGCGACAGTCCGCAGAATCGAGTCGGCCGACGTTCCGGGCGTGAAAATCGCCCTGACTCCCATCGCCTGAAGCCTGGGGATGTCCTTCGAAGGGATGGTCCCGCCGCCAAATACGAGGATATCCTCGGCGTTTCTCTCCGACAGCAGCGTCAGGACACGCTCAAACAGCACGTTGTGCGCCCCGGACAGAAGGCTGAGGCCGATCAGTTGGACATCCTCCTGAATGGCGGCTGAGACGATCTGCTCCGGAGTCTTGCGTATGCCCGTGTAGATCACCTCGTAGCCGGCGTCCCGAAGCAGATGAGCGACATACTTGGCGCCCCGGTCATGGCCGTCGAGACCAGGCTTGGCAATGAGGATTCGTCCTTTGGGCATGGTCACTCCAGGAACTCCCGCCTCACTCCTCCGGCTTTCTCCCGGAACTGAAGACGCCGAGCTTCGCGAAAGCGGCGGCCATCGCGGTCTGAGGGATCGGGCCTTTTTCCTCGGGCCTCTTCTCGGGCTTGCGCCCAGCCTTTTTCTCGGGCTTTTTGTCAGGGCCCGGTCCCGCCTTCTCGTGCTGGCGGGCGCTCCGCGGCTGAGGCCTGTTATCAGGTCGCGGACCAGGCGCCGGGGGCCGGCGAGCTCGCTGCGCAGGCGCCGGTCCTTCAACTTTTTCTCCCGGAGGTGAAACGGCGGCCTGCTTGACCTCCTTCGCCTCCCTCGTTCCTTTGGGCTTCGGACGGGGACGAGGCTTGGGCCTGGGCGGAGGCGGCGCCGTCCGCATCGTCAGCGAGATCCGCTTGCGCTTCTCATCCACCTCGAGGACCTTCACTTTGACGATGTCCCCGGCCTTGACGACGGCGTGCGGGTCTTTCACAAACCGGTGCGAAAGCTGCGAGACGTGAACCAGTCCATCCTGGTGGACACCGACGTCAACGAAAGCGCCGAAATTGGTCACGTTCGTCACCACACCCTCGAGCACCATGCCGGCTTGCAGGTCCGAAACCTCGTTGACCCCTTCCTTGAAGCTCGCCGTCTTGAACTCGGGACGCGGATCACGCCCCGGTTTCTCCAACTCGGCCAGGATGTCGCGTACCGTGGGCTCGCCGAACCTGTCATCGATGAAATCGGCCGGCGACAGCTGCCGCAGGAACGTGCTGTCGCCCACCAGATGCTCGATGCGGCGTCCTGTGGCTTCGACGATCTTCTGCACCACGGGATACGCCTCGGGGTGGACCGCCGACGCATCCAGCGGGTTCTCTCCGGCGTTGATCCGCAAAAACCCCGCCGCCTGTTCAAAAGTCTTTTCGCCAAACCGGGAGATTTGAAGGAACTGCTGGCGATTGAGGAACCTGCCATTCTCGTTGCGAAAAGAAACGATGCTCTCCGCCAAGCCGTGATTCAGGCCGGAAACCCTGGCCAGGAGCGGAACAGAGGCGGTATTGGCATCGACGCCAACTGCGTTCACGCAGTCTTCCACTACGGCGTCGAGAATGCGCGCGAGGTGGGCCTGATTCACGTCATGCTGGTACTGTCCCACCCCGATCGATTTCGGGTCAATCTTCACCAGCTCGGCCAGAGGGTCCTGGAGGCGGCGGGCGATGGACACGGCCCCACGCAGGGAGACATCCAAATTAGGAAACTCCTTGGCGGCAATCTCGGACGCCGAATAAACCGAGGCGCCCGCCTCCGAAACCAGGACCTTGACCAGATTCAGGTCCGGGTACCTGGCCATCAGCTCCGAAATCAGCTTGTCCGTCTCCCGTGACGCCGTCCCGTTTCCCACGCTCACCAGGTCGACCTTAAAAGCCCGGCACAACTCCGCCAGGGTTTCGATCGCCTGTTCCCACTGCTTCTTAGGCTCGTGAGGATAAACCGTAGTGGTCATCACGAGCTTGCCGGTACCATCAACGACGGCGACTTTCACGCCGGTCCGATAGCCGGGGTCGAGCCCCATGGTCACACGGGGACCGGCGGGGGCGGCCAGAAGAAGGTCCTCGAGGTTGCGCCCGAACACCTTGATCGCCTCTTCCTCGGCCATCTCGCGCAAACGCATTTCCAGTTCGGATTGGAGGCGCACGAACATTTTCGCCTGCCAGGCCAGATGCACGGTCTCGCGCAGCCAGTCGTCAGCCGGGCGGCCTTCGTGCTTGATGCCGAAATGAGCGGCGATGCGCTTCTCCGCCTCGGTCGAATAGCCCCCGTTTTCCTCGGGATTCAGCTGCGGCGCCGCCAGCGCCAGCTTCAGGAAGCCTTCGCGGCGCCCGCGAAAAAGCGCCAGGGCCCGGTGAGACGGAATGTTCTTGATCGGCTGGTCGACGTTGAAATAGTCCGCGTACTTGACGCCTGCCTCTTCCTTTCCTTCCGCGACACGAGATTGGAGTTGGCCGTTTTCCCAGATGTATTCGCGCGCAGCGCCCACCAGTTCGGCGACCTCGGCAAGTTCTTCCATGAGGATCTGGCGAGCGCCTTCGAGCGCCGCTGCCACATCAGGGACCTGCTTCTCTTCGCTCACGTAGGCCGCCGCCTGCTCCTCCGGGGACAGGTTGGGATCGGCAAGCAGGGCGTGGGCCAGAGGCTCAAGCCCCGCCTGACGCGCCGCTTGCGCCTTGGTCCGCCGCTTCGGCTTGTAGGGCAGGTACAGATCTTCCAGCTTGACCTTGGTCTCAGCCGCCTTTATGGCCGCTTCCAGCTCCGGAGTGAGCTTGCCCTGTTCATTGATCGTTCGCAATATGACCGCGCGCCGTTCCTCCAGCTCTCTCAGATAGCGCAGGCGCTCCTGAAGCGTGCGAAGCCGAGTATCATCGAGCCCCCCGGTCACCTCTTTCCGATACCGGGAAATGAAAGGCACGGTCGCCCCTTCATCCAGCAAAGCGACTGCCGCTTCGACCTGTTCGGGCCGGGCGTCGATTTCCTCAGCTATCTTTCGAAAAACCCTGTCCATAACGAATCCTCAATCCCATCGTCATCGGAAAAGTACAATATATGCCAACCGGCGCGTCAGAGCCACTGCCGTGTTGGCCGCTTCGTAAGCCCTCAGTCTTCGCAGGGCGAGGCTCCGAAAGCGCCAAAGAGCCGCACCCATTCGAAACAGAGCCGCAAGCGTAGCGCTTTTTGCGGAGCGCGTCGGGTGCGTACCTTCAGTACGCGATCTTGGTTCCAGTACGCACCCGACGCGCTCCGCAAAAAGCGCTTCGCTTGCGGCTCTGTTTGACACGCTGCGCTTGCCTCCGCCGCCCGTTCCATGACCTTTCTCAACACCTCGCTCCGGGCGCGACTATGCAAGCCCGGAACACGTCACGATTCCTCTGGCCGGATTAACTGCAGAACCGGCGGCAGGCGGTGCTCACAGAGCCGGTCCAGAAGCTCTGCCGGCGAGTCGGCCACCACCACCAACGCGCGATTCTCGGGAACAATGAAAGCCTCTTCGATGGCCTTGTCGATCAGTGAGACCAGCAGATCGAAGTAGCCGGCGGTGTTCAGCAATCCGACCGGTTTGCGGTGAATCCCGAGCTGACTCCAGGTAATCGTCTCAAACAGCTCCTCAAAAGTGCCGTAGCCGCCGGGAAGCGCGATGAAGGCGTCGGCAAGCTCCGCCATGCAGGCCTTTCTTTCATGCATGCTGGATACGATCTTCAAGCTCGTCACACCGCGATGCGCCAGTTCGGTGGCCAGCTGTCTGGGAATGACTCCAAAGACCTGCCCGCCGGCCGCCAGAACCGCATCCGCCAGGACTCCCATCAGCCCGACACTCCCGCCGCCGTACACCAGGTGCAGACCCCTTTTTGCCAGCTCCTGGCCTAGGTCTTGGGCGGCACGCCGATAATACTCGTTCCGGCCCAGGCTGGCCCCACAATAGACGCAGATTCGTTGCATGGAGGTTTAGAGTTCAAGGTTTAAGCTTTCAAAGGTCAACGGTCAGGGTCAGGCGGCGAGGTTGTCTCGCAAGGCTGCTTTTGTCACCTCGTAGTGAGACGCGTGCCAGACCACCGCGCCTTCACGAAGGACGATGCTCTGGGGCGACTCATGCTTGATTCCTGCTCGCTCCGCGATCTGCCGCGAAACGGCCGAATTGTGAATGACATCGACCAGATAGACTGGAATATCGGGCATGTCCTGGACAAACCGTTCCACCTCGGACCTCGCCACGCGGCTGATCGGGCACCTGCCGCTGTGTTTGAAGATAATAACCAGGGGAAGTCGAAATACCTCATCGAGCTGCTCAGGACTTGTCAGTTCTGTCATTACTCGCCAGTCTCAGATCGGTGATCAGCGCATAGGCCACGATCGTTTCGCGGCCGCCATCAGCGTCAACATCCAGCAATTCGCACAGAATAGCATTTTCCAAACCGTCTGGATCAGTTTCCACCCGGCAGTTCTCGATTTCCTTCGAGGAGCAGCCTTGAAAGCACAGTGAACAAGGAGGCAGATTCTCGATTCCTTGGCGGATTGGCAAACCGAACGTGCGACAAGTCAGCGGCCGGTGCACGTAAAGGTCGCAGAGTCCCGTCGCGGGGTCGAGCGCGGGGCAGGCGATGGCAGCAAAATTCGCGGTAAAAGCATCGATCTTCTCTTCGTCCTCTCCCAGCAGCCCGGTGGTCGCGTTACCCGGGAACTCCTGCTGAAACAACCGCACGGCTTCCTCAGCTCTTTCCCTAACCGCTCGCGCTTTGACCGGTTCGGCCCGCTCCAATTGTGCAAGGCCGCGTCGGAGCCTCCGTGCGTCGAGAAGATTGATCGTGAAAACGCCCATGCAGCAGCTGACACAGCCGGGGCGGCAGACAAGCCTGTTCCCCGCCTTGCGCGCGCCTTCCTCCAGCCGTTCATCGATCTCACGAAGCAGCGCACGATCGAGAATCTCCAAACGCATAGCTGGAGTTTACACTACCGCGGATCAGCGCGGATGCTGCCGCGCGGATCGGCGCCGATCCGCGGCTTTATCCGCGCCGACCCGCGGGGGCGCTGATCCGCGGCTGCTTGCGGCTCTATTCAGTTGGGTGGCAAACTAGCGACATGAAGATGAATCGTCGTGATTTTGCCGCCTCAACTCTGGCCGCCGGGGCACTGCTCCGAACAGCCCTGAGCGAAGCCGCGAAGCTCAAGTTCGCCTTCTGCAACGAGAGCATGAAAGGGATGCCCTGGCCGGAGCAGTGCAAGCTGGTCGCGAAAGCCGGCTATCAGGGGATCGAAATTGCCGCATTTTCCCTGGTCAAGAACGATGTCGGAGATCTGACGGCCGGTGACCGGCGCGACATGGTCTCGGCGATGAAAGACGCCGGCCTGAGCTGTGCCGGCCTTCACTGGTTGCTCATGCCTCCGCCACCCGGCCTTCACTGCACGACTCCCGATCAGGCCGTCCGACAGAAGTCCTGGGACTACATCCGCCGTCTGGTGGACTTCTGCTCGGATCTGCAGGGCTCGGTCATGGTGTTCGGTTCTCCCAAGCAACGGAATGCGCAGGGTATCACGGTCGAACAGGCGAGCGGATACTTCACCGACGGACTTCGGAGCGTCGCCGACCACGCCCGCTCCCGAGGCGTCGAAATACTGATCGAGCCGCTCGATCGCACTCAGACGGATGTTGTCAATACTCTGGCCGAAGCCGCCAGCATGGTCGCGGCCATCAATCACCCGGCCATCAGGACCATGTTTGACTTTCACAACACGCTCGATGAGAAAGAGCCCTTCGACGTGCTGATTCGAAGGTACTTCGATATTATCGGGCACATCCACATCCAGGAAATGGACGGCAAGTATCTTGGCGCGGGCACCGGCGTCAGGGATTTCGCAGCCGCCTTCAAGACGATCAAGGGACTGGGATACAACCGCTGGATCTCGGTCGAGGTTTTCGACTTCGCTCCCGGCCCCCAGAAACTGGCAGAGGAGTCGATGAAGGCGTTGCGGGCGCTGGCGCAATCGTAGAGCTAAGAACTGAGATTCAACCCTGTTTGTCGACTTGTCTGGAACCGATGTCATCCATGTCGTCAATTGAGTATCCACGGATTCGTTATCTCGAAGCGCATCCTCATGAGGATCAGGGAAAAAGCTACGTGATCCTGCGGGACCCGGCGCAAATCTCCGAGGAGATGCTGGTCGTGACGCCGGAATTTCTCGGCCTCCTGCCGCTCTTTGACGGCCGCCACTCGCTGCTCGACATCCAGGCCGAGTTGAGCAAACGTTTCGGACGGATCTTCTTCAGCGACGAGCTCAAGCAGATCATAGGCCGGTTGGACGAAGTCCACTTTCTGGACAGCGACAATTTCCGGCAGTTCCATGCTCGCCTGGCGGGTGATTTCGCCGCTGCCAAGGTTCGCTCTCCACACCATGCTGGGTCAGCCTATCCGAAGGAGGCCACCGATCTCTTCGATGCCGTTTCAGCCTTTTACCTGCATCCGCAAGGGGCTGGAATGCCTCAGGCCGCGACCGGACGCCCCGTGCGCGCCCTGATTGCGCCGCATATCGACTTGCGCTCCGGAGGCCCGACTTACACGCACGCCTATCGCGCTCTGGCGGAAGGTCCGACTCCTGATCTTTTTGTCATTCTGGGAACCGGGCACATGGGTCTGCCGCAGATGTTCTCCATTTCGCCGAAAGACTTCGAGACCCCGCTCGGCGTTTCTCCGGCGGACACGGAGTTTCTGGAGGGCCTGAAAGCGTGTCTGGCCGAACCCTTGTTCGGCGAGGACCTTTCCCACCGCCACGAGCACACCATCGAGTTTCAGCTAGTCTTTCTGCATCACCTCTTCCGGCTCTCGCCTCCCCGCATAGTGCCGATTCTGTGCAGCTTCTCCTACGCGGACGTCCTCCCCGGCAGCACGTCGCCTCACAGGGAGTGGTTCAACCAATTCGTGGAGGCGTTCAAGAAGGTCCATCAGGAGGCGGGCAGGCGCATATGCTTCATTGCCAGTGTCGATTTCGCCCATATGGGACCGCGCTATGGCGACTCGTTCAATCCCGATGAGGCGACCATTGACGAGGTAAAGCGCAAAGACCGGGAGATGCTTGAATCAATTCTCTCCTCCGATCCGGAGGCGTTCTTGCGCTTTATCGCCGCGGAACACGATCGGCGCCGGATCTGCGGCTTCCCGGCCTTATACACGCTTCTACATCTGCTTAGCGGCGAGTCCGGGAAGCTTCTCGCTCACAGCCATACCGTGATGGATCCGACCGGCTCTTTTGTCACTTACGCCGGCGCGGTTTTCCAATAGGACAAGGTCTATGAAATCGTTTCGCGAGTATCTGTGGTTTGACACGAAGACGCGCCGCGAATACATCAACATCACGTCACAGGTCCAGGACGTGGTCCGCAAGAGCGGTGTCCAGGAGGGCCTCTGCCTCGTCAACGCCATGCACATCACGGCCAGCGTCTACATCAACGACGATGAATCCGGCCTGATTCAGGATTACGACGACTGGCTGGAAAAGCTCGCTCCTCACGAGCCGATTTCCCAGTACCGGCACAACCGGACGGGCGAAGACAACGGTGATGCCCACCTGAAACGGCAGATCATGGGGCGAGAAGTCGTCGTCGCCATCACCGGCGGCAAGCTCGATTTCGGCCCCTGGGAGCAGATCTTCTACGCCGAGTTCGACGGGCGTCGCCGCAAGCGCGTCATGGTGAAGGTCATCGGCGAATAGAAGTGTCACTGCGCTTGAGCGGCTCTGTTCCGCCTCGCCCGGCTCCCGGGACAGGTTTCGTCTCAGGATCAGCGCCCCTGGCGGCGCCCGCTTTGCAGTCTCTCGATCGCATGTCGGACTTCCGTCCCCAGCACGCCCGCCCGCACGACGCAGGGCGGGATGACGCTCAGATCGACGACCGTCGAGGGGACAACCTTCTCGACATCTCCCCCGTCGACAAACAGATCGACCTTGTCCGCCAGCTGTTCCTTTAATTCCCCGACCCGGCCGCTGGGGGGCTCGCCTGAGATATTGGCGCTCGTCGATACAAGCGGACCTGGAATCGCTTCCATCAGGAGGTGCAGGTAACGGGAATCCGGGTTTCTGATCCCGACCAGTCCCCGATCGCCGGCGATGAGATTGGAGAGATCCAAGTGGGCCGGGAGCAGAAACGTCACAGGTCCGGGCCAGAACTCGCGCGCCAGCGGCTCAAAGGATGGCGGGACTTCCGAACATAACGAACCGGCCGATTCCGAGCCGGGCACGAGCAAGAGAAGGCCTTTCTCGCCCTCCCGCTGCTTGATCCGGAGAACGCGCTCGACAGCGGCCGGTTGATCCGCCACACACCCCAGCCCGTAAATCGTGTCTGTCGGGTAGACGATGACCCCTCCGCTGCGGATGACCCTCACCACGCGTTCGAGCGCCGATGGTTCGGGGTTAACGGGATCGATACGAAGGACTTGGCCCATGCGAGCGTCTCATTCCACGTGATAGAATAGCACGCACCGTGCCTCCTTTCCCGCTCCTCGAAAGCCGTCGCAACCCCAGATTCAGACTCTGGATGACGTATGCCGAGCACCCGGAAGAGCCCGAGTGCCCCTGGCTGCCCGTCGAAGGCTGGAAGAACCTGGGCGATCTTGACCGCCGGCCGATCGAGTTGCTCCTGTTTGTGGATCCCGGGGAACCACGCCTGTCTTCCCTGCTCGCTCGGGCCAAGGAGGCTGTCCAGGTGGTGCCGCACTTGATGAAGGCGATCTCGCAGGTGAAAACACCCCAATCAGTTCTGGCTTTTTTCAAGAAGCCTCGCTGGGACTGGAACCGCGTCACTCCCTGGGTGCTCTACCTCGATCGCCTGCAGGATCCCGGGAACCTTGGCACCCTGCTTCGGACCGCCCGAGCCACCGGATCCTTCAGCCTCGTGGCCAGTCCCGACACCGTGTCCTGCTTCAACAGCAAGGTCGTGCGTGCTTCGGTGGCTTCGCTCTACTGCGTGCCCTGCCTTCAGGGAGTCGGGCTCGACGAACTGCGCCGCCGCGGCTATACGGTCTGGGGAGCGGTTCCGGCCGGTGGGCGCTTTCTTTATCAGACTCGATTTGAGCCCAACTCCGCCTTCGTCCTGGGCAACGAAGGGAGCGGGGTTGATCCGCTCCTGCTGACCGACTCCGATTCGCGCCTCACCATCCCTATGCAGGATGAGTCGGAAAGCCTGAATGCCGGGGTCGCCGGATCGCTGATCATGTATGAGGTGTACCGGCAAAGGATGCTTCTATGAGCCGTGATCTGTTTTCCTCTCAACCGCAGGCGCCCGCCGAGCCGCCGGTTGAAAGCCAGCCTGCGCCTCTGGCCGAGCGGATGCGACCCACCCGCCTGGAAGATGTGCTCGGCCAGGACCACCTCCTCGCCGAGGGCAAGATGCTTTACCAGATGATCAAGTCCGACCAGGTGCCCTCGCTCATCTTCTGGGGGCCACCCGGCGTCGGCAAGACGACTCTGGCCAGGATCATCGCGCAGGAAACACGCTCTCACTTCGTCGCCATCAGCGCAGTTCTTTCCGGCATCAAGGAAGTGAAACATGTGATGGAGGAGGCCGAGTATCAGAGGAAAGGCTTCAATCGGCGCACGATCCTTTTTGTCGATGAAATCCACCGGTTTAACAAAGCCCAGCAGGACGCCTTTCTTCCACATGTCGAGAAAGGCGCCATCACCCTGATCGGCGCCACCACCGAGAATCCCTCCTTCGAGGTGATTTCACCGCTGCTTTCCCGCACGCGCGTTCTCGTGTTGAAGCCTCTGGAGGAACAGCACATTCTGCAGTTACTCAGGCGTGCCCTCCAGGACCCGGACAAGGGGCTCGGGAAATGGGGACTCGAGGTCCGGGACGATGCGCTCGAACGAATTGCCGTCTTTGCCAACGGCGATGCCCGCATCGCCCTCAACTCGCTGGAAGTCGCCGCCCAGTTGGCCGTTGAAGCAGCCAACCAGGGCGGCGAGAAGGGCGGGCCGCCAACCGTCACCCGCGAAATGGCCGAAGAAGCGCTGCAGCGGCGCACTCTGCTTTACGACCGGGCGGGCGAAGAACACTTCAATCTGATTTCGGCCCTCCACAAGTCGCTGCGGAACAGCGACGTGGACGCCTCCCTGTACTGGCTGGTGAGAATGCTGGAGGCAGGTGAGGAACCGCTGTACATTGCCCGTCGCATGGTCCGCTTTGCCTCCGAAGACGTGGGCCTCGCTGATCCGTCGGCGCTCACCCGCGCCATCGCGGCCATGCAAGCGGTCGATTTCATTGGACAGCCGGAAGGCAACCTCGCGCTGGCCCAACTTGCCGTCTATCTGGCTCAGGCGCCTAAGTCAAATTCCGTCTACGTGGCGTACGGCCGCGTCCAGGATGACGTCAAGAACACAAGGAACGAACCAGTTCCACTGCACATCAGGAATGCCCCCACCCGCCTGATGAAAGAACTCGGCTACTCGAAGGGCTATCGTTACGCCCACGACGAGGAAGACCACGTGGCGGACATGGAGTGCCTTCCTCCGTCACTGGCCGGCCGGCGCTACTACTACCCCGGCGATGAGGGCTTCGAAAAGACCATCCGCGAGAGGATAGAAACCATCCGCCGGCTGAAGGCAAAGGCAGCTAAGAAGCAGCCTTAGCCTGCGGACGGCGCAGGCCGCATGGGCGAGATAGCCGGGATTCTCTCTCGTCCCGGCGCTTTATTACTCCTGCCGCCGACGGGACTCGGCCAGCAGCGCGGCAATCTCATCGAGAGCCCTCTCGGGTGTTTCATCCAGCTGAGGCGCCACGTGATTCAGCATAAGAGAGAAGGCCAGCATCTCCCCATCCTTCGTACTCAGATACCCGGAAAGGCATCGCACGTACATAAGCGACCCGGTTTTAGCCCTCGTCACGCCCGCAGCCGCCGACATTTTCATCCGTTCCCGGAGCGTGCCGTCGACTCCTCCGATCGGCAGGCATTCGACCAGTTCCGGGCCGTACGGAGCCCGGTACGCATGTTCGAGCAAGGTCACAAGGGTGTCCGGAGTCAGGAGATTGTAACGCGAGACACCCGAGCCGTCCGCCAGCACCATTCCCTCCTCGGGGACACCGATTTGCCGGAGGAATTGCCGGACCTGATCCTTTCCGTCCTCGAAGGTCTTCCCGGTTCGATAGGGTGAAAGCACTTTCAAAAGCGTCTCGGCATAAAGGTTCTGGCTGACCTTCAGCATGACTCTAAGAAGGTAGCGCAGATCAGGGGAATCGAATGCGAAAAGTGTCTTCAGCTCCTGCGGCAGCGCTTCCGCTGCCGGCCTGACGCGGTTTTTGCCTTCGACCGATATCCCGGACTCGACGAGGACCTGCCGGAGCGTGGCCAGGAAATAGTCGGCGGGAGCGGGGACGGCCAGACTGTAAGACGACCTGCGATCGGTCCTCACCTTCCCTTTCAACTCGATGAGACCAGGGACCAGGACCGACGCCTCCACCTCCGGCTCGTCCTGCCTGCCGGCAAACGTCAGGCGATTGATGAGCTGCAGGGCGCCCGGAGGGGTCAATTCGACAACCGGGGTGGAAACCGATGGAGCCTGTTCCGGGACGCGGAGCAAGGCTGAGTTCTCGTTGAACTGGAGACCGCCGATGGGAGCACAAAAGCCCCAGGCAAAGTCATCCCAAGCCCAGCCGGCGCCGCGCTCCGGGCCGCCGAAGACTGTCGGATCCCCCACCAGATCGCCCGTCACCCGCTCGATCCCGAGGCTCTTGAGGCGGGCGGCCCACTCTCTGAAGATCGCGAACGGATCGCCTTCCGCCATCGTTTCCTGGTCAGGACTCGCCAACCGGGCGCCCAGCGTCGGGTCTCCGCTTCCCATGACAACCAGGTCGCCTTCGAGACGACCGCCCGTGATTCCGCCGTCCGTCGCCAGTGTGGTCCGAAAACGGTAGTCAAGACCCAGAATCTCAGCAGCCGCCACAGCTGTCACAAGCTTCATGTTGGAGGCCGGCATAAAGAAGCTCGAGGAGTTTCTCTCGTACACAACCTGGTGGCTTTCGAGCGAAACGACTTTCGCCCCGAAAAACGCTCTTTCCAGCCGGTGCGCCAGCAGCACCTTCTCGATCCTCCCGAACAGCTCTGCGGGGGTATCCGACACCGCCGGCGCAGGAATGACCACCAGGCAAACAAACACCGCCACCAGAGCCGCGAGCCGTGTGCTTCTTGTCGAGCCGGACGGGTGTCTTTCCTTCAGCTGCATCCTTCACTATCCATGGAAAAAGAGCGACCACCAGAGATCAACCATAGCGTGAACAATGGCGGCGGCCGTCAGTTTGCCGCGCTTGACGTAAGCCAGGCCATAGAAAACGCCGGCAATCGAAGCCAGAAGCACGTAGACCCAGGGCAGGAGGATCTCGCCGACCAGCGGCAGGTGAATCGGCGCGTAGGGCGGATTCGAATTATTGGAGTGGGCCAAACCGAAAATGACCGAGGCAACGACGAGGGCCGGCCACATTCGGCCCCTCAAACGCTTCTGCAAAAGGTTCTGGAGGATGCCTCGAAACAGGATCTCCTCCGGGACAGCGATAAAGAAGAAAATAAACAACCCGCGCAGCGGCCAGCTCCAGATCGGGGGAACCTCAGCCGAGGAGGCGATGAAGTGCAGGGAGACCGCCACCGGCACGCCGATCACAGCCGCAAAGAGGCCGAAATAGATCGTGCTGAGCGACCAGTCGCGCCTCGACAGGCGATAGGTGTATCCCATCCCTTCCAGCCTTGCAGTCACTTGAAACAGGTAAAGCGCCGCCACCAGCCCGAGCAGGTGAGACACCGGGACTCCTCGGTCCGACGGCAGCTTCAACCCCGGCAGCAGCCCGGTCTCGATGGGAAGCCAGAGACACAAAACGGCCAGCAGGAGCGGCGTCAGGGGGCGTGATTCCTGGCCTTTCGACAAGCGGGCATGGAATTGAACCAGGGCCCAGGGCGCGAACAGGTAGACAAGAACGACCAGGAGCGGTCTACTGGACAGGCTTCCCGCCAGAGCCAGACTGACCGCGAAGAGTCCCAAAAGGCCGGCCAGAGGGGCGGCGCTGCGCAGCAGCGATCTCCCCGTCCAGTCTCGCAGGAAGCCGACAAGGCGGGAGTCGGCCTGGCCGATATACCCCCAGAGAAACAGCGCGAGCAGCAAAGCAAAGGTCCAACCGGCATAGAAGCCCAGGCCGACGGTGACCGCGGCCACAAGGATCAGGTTCAACAGCCAGTCGGAACGGTGCATAGTCGCGCAGTTTAGCACCAAACAGAGCGAGCTTAGCGGCGGACCGTGAAGAGACCGTTCCTCCGGTCTCCCGTGCGCGAGCGCAGCGAGGTCCCACACAGCCGCGAGCCGCTTTGCCTGCTCCACGATCTCTTATCGCCGGAACAGCGGTTACACGGGCTGCGTGCTTTCCTTGACAGGCAGCCCGCCCTCACTTATTCTTCAGCCGTCCTTTTCGGACGATCCGCTCTCGAAGGTCGGGATGGGGCCCTGAACGGAGATCGAGCGATGATTCCGGATAGTGTGCTGGCGGGTATCCCCCAGCTGCAGCCGTTGCCTCCACTTGCGAAGGCTCTGCTGGCCGCTGTTCATGGAGAGGAAGCGACTCCGGCCGTCGAGCTCGCCAGACTGCTTCAGCAGGATGGGGTACTCTCGTCTCGAATTATGGCCGTCCTGAACTCCCCTCTTTATGCCGGTCGCTACCCGATGGAGACGCTGGAAGAAGCGGCCCTGCGATTCGGTGTGGCCCCGATTCTTGACGTTGTTCTCACCGACTACCTGCGCCGGTACCGTTTGGATGCTCCTCTGTATGGCCTGAAGGGGGATGAGGTCTGGCTCCATGGCAGTATTGCCTCGCTCGCCGTCATCGAAGTGATCCGTGAAAACCCCCGGAAGGAGATTCCCCGCATTGCCTCGGTCGCGGCGCTCATACACGACATCGGCAAGATGCTGATGGTGAAGCACTTCGACGCACGTTCCGAGGAGCTTGATATCTTGTGCCAGCGCCAGGAAATCACTTTTGCCGATGCCGAGCGCCGCAGGTTCGGCTGCAATCATGCCGAGGTTGGCGCCGCCATCGCTGTCCATTGGGGATTTCCTGAAAGCGTGGCGGAAGCCATTGCTAATCACCACGAAGCGCCGCTTCCGGACCCAACGGCCATGATGGATACCGTGGCTTTGGCTAACCTCGTCGCCAAGACGATCGGCATCGGCTTGGGCCGTGAGGGAATGAACTTCCAGATTGATTCCGGGTGCTATATCCGCCTGGGCCTGGATTTCAATGCCTTCTGCCGGGTGTGCGCCCGCGCCGCCCTGTCTCTGGAGGCCCTGAGACTCGCCTACGCTGTCGCCGCCTGAGGCGCGATTCCCCGCCGATTTGCGCGCGGCTCCGAGAGCAGTGTTTGCTCTCTGCGGCGCTTTCGAAGCCTTTCTGTGCGAAGACTGGTGTAGACGCCGGTTTGTTTTTGGGCCAAAAACGCCGGTCTGAGCGTCGGCCACTTCTCCCCGCAGACACACCTCGGCATCGATGGCGAGCATCCACACGTTCCATTGCGGAAGCCAGTCTCACACTCCACTTACTTCACGAACACCTCCCTGCGCGTTCTTCATCAGGTTCCGCTCTGGAGCTTGGCTGCGGGCTTCGTCCTGAGGGCTGTATCGGAGTCATCCAATCTGCCTGTGGTCTACCGATATCGGTCCAGGCATATCGTCGGATGCAGAGTTTTCACGTCCGACCGTCAGCAGCTTCTCCCCTCGGACAACCTCAGACAAGCTTCCTTCTGCTTTCGGCAACAAGATCGTTTCGCGCAGAATTATGACAGTCCAAGATCGGGAAAGGCAGTGTACACCAGCACACCTCGGTGAGAGTATTGGTCTGTGCGTCTATATATAGAACTGGTTCCTATAGAGTCTGTTACCGCCTCCTGGCCGATGGCGCGAGAAGACGGGGGTGGATCACATCATTGCGGTGAAAATGGCCCACTTTGTGGCCGGTGCCAACAGACTGGAAGACGAGGGATTACCAAAGCAGGCAAAGCAGGCACCCCAGGCAAACGGGGACATCGACTCGCCAAAATTCTTTTGCTAGACTGTAGAGCGCAGTCTTCGACCAAGAGCGCACCCGTAGCTCAGCTGGATAGAGCGCCGGTCTACGAAACCGAAGGTCGCCCGTTCGAATCGGGCCGGGTGCGCCACAGATAACAATAAGGGCCGTAAGAGTTTAGGGCCCTTTCATTTCTTGGAGATTCGGGTCTGTTTCGGCCAGCAGCTTCTCGATGCCTTTAAAGGGGGAAGCGCCGGCGCAACGGTCGGGGCAAACGGCACGAGCGGTACTGCCGGGCATACCGAACACACCATGTTTGCCTCGGGTCGGGATCCGGCCGCTCAACTGATTACGCCAAGAGGTTCCAAGGCCTCGCGCAGCGCCAGTCGCTCAGAGGACGAGAGTACCAGGTTCGGAGGTCTTGGCTCGCCCAGTTCGTATCCTTGCCAGCCGGCCACGGTCTTGAGCCCCGAAAGAAAGGGATAGCGTTCTACAATCCGGCCCACCTGCACGAGACGGCGTTGCAGTTCGTTGGCCTCGCTCCAACACTGGGACTTTGCGGCCTCGTAAATCTGAACGAAGAGTCCCGGGACGATGTTGGCAAGAGCTGCTATCGCGCCCTGCGCGCCCATCAGCAAAGAGGCCATAAACATCTCGTCGACACCGATCAAAACAGTCTGTCGGCGGGACCTCTCATAAATCGCGTAAGCCAGTTCCGAGGCGTCGGTCCCGGTGAACTTCAAACCGCTGATCTCTTTCATGTCCAGGAGGCGTTCGAGCAGTCCGAAGTTGCCGAGCGAGGGCGCGACCTGGGGTGAATAGTAAACAAACAGTGGCAGAGGACATGCCGCCTCTGCTACTCGTCGGTAGTGTTCGATCAGGGAAGCGATGCCGTAATTGCCGATGTGAGGCGGCAGGCATCCAACCGCAGCGGCGCCTATCGAAGACGCATGTTTCGCGAGTCGAACCGAGTCACGGGTGTTGCCCGAACCGACGTGGATGATGACCTTGCCTCGTCCCCGTGAAGCGGTGATTGCCACCTCGGCGACCTCCTCCCGTTCTTCAGGGCTCATCAGCAGGCCTTCCCCCGCGACGCCGCACACATAAAGCCCATGAACTCCTCGGTCGAACAGGTGACCTATGAATTTCTCGTAAGAATCCGCCTTGAACTCCGACTGTGCGTTGAAGGGGGTCAGAACCGCCACAAAAACACCAGAGAAGAAAGACATTCAGGCTCCTTTCCCGGAGAGCACCCGTTTGAGAAACTCGCCGACATTGTGTCGAAAATGACGGTCATGCGCGGAAGGGTCCGCCAGTCTGGAAGGGATCTCGCGCAAGGTCGCATTGGGCAGAGCCTGCGCCCACGACTCAGCCAAGGCCCAGGGATGAATCGGGTCCGCTCTGCAACCCAGCACCAGGGCGGGAGCCTCCAATTCTCGCAGTCGGCTCAGCGAATCAACCGGCACGGAGGCTGGAATATGCCGAAAACAGGCGACGAGGGCTTGCGGATCCTGGTCAAGGAAGATTTCTTGCATAGACTTTACCGCCTCCGGACAGTGTCTCGCCATGTCCTGGAAATAATCCGTCTTCTCGAACTCCTGGCGGGCACGTTCCAGTCCAAACTTCTCTATCAGGCCGGCAATTGCCTGAGTATGCGCGAGATTCGGTGGAAAAGGCGCGTCCAGCCAGGCAGGCCGGCTCAGCACCAGGGCTCGGACTCGTGTGCGGTGCCTGAGAGCGCAAGCCAGCGCGATTCCGGCGCCCATGGAAACGCCGCCCACACAGGCGGAGTCAATTCCCAGGTAATCAGCCAATGCGGCCATGTCCTCGGCCATATCTTCGAAATTGAGTCGCCGTGGGTCACCCAAGGGACGCGTTCGCCCGTGACCTCTATTGTCGTACAACAGAACCCGGACATCAGGCAGAAAGCGCAACTGGTCTCGGACGCGTTCGGAGTTTCCCCTTAGTCCGTGGCTGAAGATGAAGGGAAAACCGACGCCATGCTCTTCATAATAGAAATCGAGGCCGTCGTGTCGGAAACTGGCCATCTAAAATGCCCCTCCTGCCACCGTTCGCAACCAGGTTTGCGTCTCGGCGACTTCTTCTTCGCGAAGGTCGTGCAAGATAACGGAACCGCGGAAATCGACCGCCTTCAGCAGTGCAAAGAAGAGACGGTAATCCAGGAGTCCCCTGCCGGCGGCGACCCGCCGGCAACCGCCCCATCCGTGGTCCTCGGGCACTACGTCTTTGGCATGGACCATAACGATATAGGGGCCCAAGTCGGCAAAAGCAGACTCCAAGACCGGCCGAGTGTCTTTCAAGTCTTTCGCAGTGACAAGATTCGCCGGATCCAACAAGACCCGCAGGCGATCGGACTTCATTTCCTCAATCAACATTCGTGCTTTCCTCGAACTGTCCACTACATTTGCGGTCTCAGGTTCGAAGGCGAGAGTAACATCCTGCTGCTCTGCGAAATCCAACAACTGCCGGATAGTCTCGACAAGGTCACGCCAGGCTTGAGGATCCCGGTTGGCTGGGTGGGGCTTCCAGGGGTTGGTAGGATCTCTGGTCCCTGTACAAACCGTAATGACACGGGTGCCCAACGCCCGGCTACGACTCGCCAGGAGCTTGAAGCGCCGGATGCCTTCGCTTCGCACCGAGCGGTCAGGATGGATCGTGTTGAAGCTGCCCGAAACCGCAGCGACCGTCAGGCCTCGGTGCGAAAAGGCGTCGCCGATGCGTCTGGCCTGATCCTGACTGAGCTCGGCAGGCAGGGTCTCCAGCCCGGCGCTCGAAAGATTGAGTTGGACCGACGCGAGTCCCGCCGAACACACGGCTTGGATCACCTCGTCGAGATGCGTCCGGAGGAAGACCCTGGTCATAATGCCTAGGAGCACGACCATCCCCCCTCAAGGCTCGATAACCACTTTCAGCGATTCCGAGGAGCCTGCGCACGCAAAAGCGTCCTGCGCCTGACTTAGCGGGAAACGATGAGTCACAATCTTCCCGGCGTTCAGGCGACCGCTTACCAGCAGCTGGATTGCCCGGGAATGGGTGTAAGGGTTGTTGTACGACCCCCGGATCGTGATTTCGTTGTCATTGACCCAGAAAGGGTTCAGGTCGATGTTGTGACGCTTGGCGCAGACTGCAAAGAGCATGACGGTGCCGCCGCGCATAACCAGCTGCAGAGCGTGGCGTATCGCGGTAGGGTCTCCTGAGCAGTCGAAAACCACCTCCACGCCCTCCGGGAACACATCCCGTATGGCAGACACCGGGTCATCCCGGTGCGGATCCACGACCAAGGTTGCCCCAAGTTCCTGCGCTTTGCGGCGACGGCCTGCCTGGGGCTCCACCACAGTCAGATGCGAAGCTCCCTGCATGGCAAGCAACTGAAGGATCATCGCTCCCATAGGACCCGCGCCGAAAATCACGCAGCGGTCACCGGAAGACACGCCGCACAGGTCCACGCCTCGAATACAGCAGGCGAGTGGTTCCGTCAGGGCGGCGTAGGCGAGGGGGAAGCCGGGCGGCAGAGGGTACGCCTGGCTGGCGGGAACCACCGAGTACTCGGCGCACCCTCCAGGAATGCTGACGCCCAACGCAACTAGACGGCTGCAAAGATGACTCTTGCCGCGTCGGCAGAAATAGCACTCGTTACAGACAATATTCGGATCCACCGCAACCGGCGTGCCGATCTGAAATCCGTCCACCTCGGAGCCAAAGGCTTCGACTATGCCGGCGTATTCATGCCCCGGAATGACCGGCAGGCTCGCGGGATAAACGCCGTGGAGGATGTGAGGATCGGTTCCGCAAATTCCGCTGGCGGCTACCCGCAGGAGCAGATCGTGCGGCCCCATCTGCCGCGGTTCGGTCTGAATAAGACGAAGTGTTTCCAGCTGGGCGATTTCCAGAGCCAACATCGTTCAGGTCTCCTTTCCTATAAAGGCTCCCGGCCAGGCGCCTTGGTACAGGCATGTCTGCGCCGCCTCCGTAGTCGCTTGCCGCAGCGTCGTCCGGGTGTCCCAACCTTGGGCTGCGCCGAACAGCCAGCCTGCTATGAAAGCATCCCCGGCACCCAGAGTATCCACCGGCTTGATTGGAGCCGCCGGCGCTTCCATCTGCACGTCGGGTCCCCTGTAGGCTGCTCCTCGGGCACCCAGAGTAACGACGACACGCGGGATACCGCAATCGTGGAAGAAGCGGAACGTTTGCTCAAGTTCGCTCGTCGTGCAGGATGAGCCACGCGATACAAAAGCGAGACTCAAGTTCGGGCCCAGAATCCGGGCCAGACCCGGTTGCGTCAATTCACTGAAGTCGACACTCACGAACTTCCCACGCGCGGCGAGATATTGAATTTCGTCGACAATGCGCGGGCAGGCCGCGGACCAGTCGATGTGCCACGAGGTGAAGGCCGTGCAGTGAACATGCGAGCAGGCGGCCAGAACTTGCCTCGACTGTTCGGACAAAAACAGCGGACACTGGACGCCTACGTCGTCATCCAGAACAATCCGCTCGCCGTCGCGAACTTCGATCCAAGTGACGGCGGTCGGACCCTCACGGATTTCCAGGTTGGAGCAACACACCCCGCAAGCGGAGAGGACGCGGCGAATCGTGCGTCCCTCGAAATCATTGCCGAGAACTCCGAAATAGCCGACCTGGGCGCCGAGACGTGCCAAATGCACTGCCACGTTGACGGCGTTTCCCCCTATGAATTCAGTGGGCAGTGGCCGCACATACCGATCGATGCAGTTGTCGCCGTACACTCCGATCATTCTTTCCTCGGTGCTGAGGAGCGAAGGTCAATAGAACGTATCGCCTTCGGCGTAGGGGACTACGTGCATGTAGTAGTAGCGACTCAAGTCGCGCTTTTGCGAGCAAGCCAGGTAATAGAGTAGCCACAACTGCGACAGATACAAGACAAATGGAGCCAGCAGCGGGTGGGCGCCGGGAGCCAGCTCCGTGCTGTCGAACACTACCACTCGAGCACCGTGCCTCCGAGCGAAAGCCACCGTGGCCTCGCCGAAGGGACGTGAGCTGTCATTGGTGAGAAGGAACATCATGGCCGGCTCCCCCGGCCGGATGATCTCCAGCGGACCGTGCCGGAATTCTCCGTAATTTATGAAAGCACAGTATCTTTTCAGATACTCCCCGAAGATGTCGTAGGCGATCATGTGGCCCAACGCAGCACTCCCGCCACCTGAAAGCACCAGGATTTTCTCATGATCCAGTTGTGGGGCCAGGGTTTGCGCCAGCTCCCGAGCAGGTTCGGCAACGGACCGCAACAGGCCGGGAAGGGTATGCAGAGCCTCCTCGAAACTCTCCAACTCGGCCGACCACTCTTTCAAGGCACGCCCCAGTTCGACGGTAAGCAGTGCGGTCAGATAGGCTGGAGAGCTGTACAAGGTAGGGGCGTCGTAGTTCAGCGCCCAGCGGGCACCCAGCGCCAGCTCACCGCGGGCATCTCGTGTAATTGCCAGAAGAGGTACTCCGCGCTCTCCCAGCACGCGTTTGGCCGCCATCGTATCGACCGTTTTGCCTGAGTAACTTGCGCCGATCGCCACGGCTTTTGCACCCATGATACGGGCTTTGCTGGCCACCAGCTCGGCACTGACGAAGTAGCTCACAGGCAGAGTCAGGTACCGCAGCATACAGTAATAACCCGTGTACAACGCGGCTGCAGATCCGCCGCTGCCAAAGAATAGCGCAGTGGTCGGGCGCTGCGCGGCAATTTCTGCGGCAATCGAGCGCACGGCGTCGCGCCGGGTATTCCACATACGCTCCAGTTCATCCGCTACGACCGGAGCCGTGAAGATCTCGGCCTTGAGATTCTTTTGCAGCAATTCTTGTTCTTCCATGTCTCTGGCTCCTCTACGAAATGATCAAAGGACATCCTTGAGCGAATCCATGATTCTGAACTGAGGTCGGTAGCCGAGAACGCGCCGGGCCTTTTCGATAGAAAGTTCGAACGAATGAAGACCCCGGCAGCGTCCCGGCACGGCTTCAGCACCTAGTCGCTCGGCCACCCACGGTCCGACCTCGCGGTAAGTGAACGCGGCGGGGCCGGCGATGTTGAACGCGTGTCCAGCTGCGGATTCTTTTTCGATGGCCAGCAGCGTCCCTTGGGCCGCGTCCCGCACGTCAACCACATGCTCCAGGAAAGGACGACCGTCCTCCTCGAGCGCGACTTTGACCGTGGATGGATCATCCCATTTCCCGGCGTCGTCCGGGATGAGCAAGTCACGGTACGGCGCCTCAAGAAAGAGAGCGAGCGCGTCGCGGGGCTCGACGATGGTCGGAAACCGCAGTCGTACACAGCGCACCTTCATGGCATCCTGGTAGTTGATGCACATCTGCTCTCCGAGCACCTTGGAGATCCCGTAGAAGAGCACGGGCCGCCAACACAGGTCCTCGCTGACCGGTGTCGTGTACCGGTCCAAGCTCCAGCCGGTGCAGTACACGGCGTCCGAACTCGCGAACACGAACCAGGGCTTGCGCCCGCAAACCGCCTGGAGAAGGTGATACGTACCGCGGATGTTCGTTTCGAAGATCTCGTCATCCGGAGTGGGAGGCATAAGAGCACCGAGATGACAGACGACGTCGACACCCGCGACGGCTTCCGCAACTGCCTGTTGATCGGTCAAGCTGCAGCGGATTTCCGTGACCTGGCTCCCCCATGCAGAGGGCAGCTCGCGTCTGTGCACCATGGCGTGGACGCCGTAGCCACGTTCCAACAGCATCGGGACAAGCTGCCGACCCAACCGTCCTGAAGTACCTGTAAGCAGGATCTTTTTCATGACTCTCTTCTCCGGATTCTCTATGTATCGGCCCCTGTGACCACCAGATCCCGCGGCAGAAACCAGCGGGCGATCCCCAAAAGGACGACGGCTATAAGCAGGAAGAACGCTGCGAGTGATGCAATCAGCAGACCGAGGCCGACGGACTTCATGACCAATGCCGTTGCCATGGCGGCAAGCCCCCCGGCAAGGGTGCCGCAAGCGTTGAGGATTCCATAGGTCGTCGCCCTTTGATGCGGAAGCACGACGTGGCACAGCATCGGCAGCCAGCTCGCATCACCTGCGGCCATAACCAGGCCGAAAATGATCAAGCCGGCGATGAGGAGGGCGATATCGTGGCCCACTCCGATCGCGAGCAACGCCGGTATCCCGCTCAGACTTGTGAGTGCGAAAGCCAGGAAACGAAAGCGAGCGCCCCGACGAGCCCATCTGTCCGAGAAGGTGCCAAACAAGGGCATCAGAACCATCGCCGAAAACTGCAGGTAGAACGTGGACTGGAAAGCGGCGGATTCAAGACTGAGCCGGTAGTGTTCATAGATGAATAGCGGCAGATAAGTAAAGAGCACCCAGTAAGTCATCGACGCCAGTGAGAAGACCAGCATCAGAGCCTGCAGGGACGGTTTGCGCAACAGGGAGAATGCCTGCCGGGTGGAAATGCACCCGTTATCAGCCGGGCCGGCGACTGGCCCTACCGTCTGATGCGGGAGGTGGCGCCAAAGCGGCGGGACCAAGACCAGCCCGACGATCCCCGACAACAACAACATAGTCCGCCAGCCAAGCCAGGTGGAGACGTAGGCGGCAGGAAATCCCGCCATGAGAATCCCCACGTAGGAGCCCATCTGGTACAAGCCCGAAGCCCTGGCGCGGCTCGCAGTTGAATGAAGGTCCGCAACTGCGGCCTGGGCTGCAGGCATATATGCAACCTGGGCCGTCGCCATAAGAACCCTCGCCGCCACCAACTGCCACGCACTGCCGGCCAGGGCACACAGCATGGTGGCGACGCTCCATCCCACGATGCTGAGAATCAGCACCGCGCGTCGCGGCACGCGGTCTCCCAGATACCCCGCCGCCGGCGAAAGAATTCCATAGGTCCATGGAAAGGAAGCCGTAAACAGGCCTAAAGCCAGGTCCGTGGCGATCAGTTCCCGGCGCAAGACCGGCAGGATCGAATACAAGCCGAGGCGCGCCAGATAATCAGCCGCCAGCCCCGCGCTCAGCAGGAAAACGACGAACCACTTCCGTGAAGCCGCCGGGGGTGCCGTTACAATATCGAAGAGCGGGCTATGGACAGTCACTGCGGTATCGGCTTCGCTCGTGATTCCAACTCTACTTCGGTCCACCGGCCTGTAAGTATCGACTTTTGGATGGCCTGGATCACAGCCAGGTCGGCGATTCCATCGTAGACGGAAGGCGAGGCAGGTTGGCAATTGATTATCGAACGCGCGAAGGCCTCCACCTGCCGTTCATAGGCGTCGCTGTCGGCGCACAGAGGCGCGCGATATGCTCTCCGCTTGGCGTCAAATACCCTGACCTCGCTGGGACGGTTGAAAATGGGCAGAAACGACTTCACCTCAACGCTGCCTGATTCGCCATGGACGTGGAAACCTTCCAGCCAGTCCATTTTTACGGACGTCGTCAGCTCGAAGTGCCCGGTGGCTCCATCGGCAAATTCCAGGACCCCATGCCACGTCAAGGCATCGTACTTGCTTGCGAACCGTGCCTGCAGACCCACGATTTCCCCTCCGAAGTATCGGAGAGTGTCGATCAGGTGAATCCCATGAGTGATCAGCTTGTAGGACTTCCTGTCATTCTTGAAAGCCGGGTCGAACCCCTGCTGTTTGGCACTTCGAACAACCGGCAAACGGAGACTCCTCTGGATTTCGTCCTTATAGAAGGTGTCACAATACCAGCCGCTCACGGAAAGCCGGCACCCCATATCTTCCGAGATGAAGCGGTGGACGAACTCGATTCCGGGATCGAAACGCTTCATGTTGCCCACCTGCAGTTTCAGGCCGGTTTCCTCAACGACCCGGGCCAGCTGCCGGCACTCTTCCAGGTTAAGCCCCAAAGGCTTCTCCACTAGGACGTGCTTACCGTTTTGCAGGCTTCGAATGGCCTGAGGGACATGGTCGTGATCGGCGCTGGCGATCAGCACCGCGTCGATCTCGGCCTCACACAGGAACATCTCGAAGTCCGAAAAGGCTTGAGGAATGTCGAAGCGCCGGGACACCTCTCGGAGCAAATCGTCGGCAATCTCGCAGACGGCGGTCAGCTCTACCACGTCCGCCTTCTTCAAAGCGAAAATGTGAGCATACTGAGAAATCGTTCCACAGCCTAACAGGCCGATTCTCACCCTGTCCATTATTTCGAGCCGGATTCTATGGGAACCTTTATTAACCGCCAGGGCAGATCGCTGAAACTCGAACAATCCGCCCGATCGTCGGTCACCAACACATCAATCAGAGAAACACTTGCCACTTTGGCGAAGGCCACTTTCCCCAGCTTGGTGTGATCCACGAGCGCAATCACCTGTTGCGCAGCCTCGATCATCGCGCGCTTGACGGAGGCCTCCTCTTCCGTGGGTACGGTGATTCCGCGTCTGCGGTCCAAAGCAGTCATACCCAAGAAAAGCTTGTCCACACCGTAGTGCGATAACTGTTCTATGGTCGCGAGCCCGATGAACTGATGAAGCAGGTCCCATTTCCCTCCCAGAAGAATCAGTTCATAGTTCGGGTGTTCGGCGATCACATTGGCCACTTCCAGACTGTTGGTCACAATCCTGCACTTGTTCACTTTGATGGAGCGCGCGACATTGAGAGCGGTTGTTCCGCTGTCGATGATCACCGAATCTCCCTCTTCCACCAGCTCCGCCGCTGCGCGCCCAATGGCAGCCTTGTACTCCGACGCCTGAGTGAGACGGTTTTCGTAAGGAACTGTAGGAGTCAGGCGCAACGCGCCACCGTGCGTCTTGCGGATGGCACCCCTCCCTTCCAGTTCCCGCAAGTCCCGTCTGACCGTGTCCTCGCTGACATTGAAGCGTTTCGCCAGGTCCGGCACCTCCACCCGGTGCTCGCTCTCCAGGATAGCGAGGATGCGGCTGCGCCGCTCCTCCTTAAACAGGCTGCTGTCGCTGCTTGTCGCCATAGAAGACACCTTCGTCGCAAATGATGTATGCCCAACAAAGCGGCCGGGTGGAATGTTACACAACGATATTGCCTGAGTCAATCGAAATCTTCGTATTTATACGTACATTGGGTTGCTTCGCCCATCCTGCCAGCCTGGCGGCCCAAGGCGTACCGGATTAAATGGACTAACTTAATATTATACAACCAGATACGGTGATCGTCAGGACTAGCGGATCCGGATGCCGAAGTATTCCGTTTTTTACTTGACCGTGCTTGGCGTTAACGACTACCATAGCACATGCGATCCGCTCGGGAGATGTTTGCGTCACTCGGGAAGGAAGCCACCGTCAGTCAAACGGGGGCCAGGGCCATATGCACCGGCGAGATTTCATCAGGACGAGCATGTTGTACGGTTCCCTCCTTCCATTGAAACCGGCGACTGTCTGGAAGAGGGGTTCGGATGTGCCGGATGGGTTTCCACTGCGGCGTGTTCCTCTCCAGCGGACTGCTCTGCTGGAGGGACCTTGGCAACATCATTTCCGACTGACGTCGGACTATCTGCTGTCGCTCGAAAACGACGCCTTCCTTGAGGCCTTTTACAGGGCACATCCACGGCCCCGGATGCGCGAGCCCAGACCGACGGTTTCCTGGGGAGGGTGGGTAGGCCCCAAACACAACTGGAGAAAGCATGACGGTGAATTCCAGGGTCATTACCTGTCCGCTTGCGCTCGGGCCGCAGTGCTGGGCCAGGATGCGCGATTCAGAGACAAGAGCCGTAGTCTGATTGACGCTCTGGCTGAATACCAGTTGCCGGATGGCATGATCTATGTGGGAAGGGTCAACCAGGAAGAACTCGCCGCCTTGTTCCAAGGGACACCCACGAGCATCCCCCTCTATGTCATCCATAAGCTGCTTATGGGGTTGCACGAGCAGCACCTTTACCTGGGAGATAGTCTGGCTCTGGATATGGCGGTCAAGTGGACCGACAGCCTTGCACGGAACGTGGCGCGCATGGGCCGGGAGCAGATTTCGGCCATGCTCGAGGCGGAGCACGGGGGTATCGCGGAGATTATCTTCGAAATCGCCGCCGTTGATCAGAAGGAAGAGCATCTGGAGCTCGCCCGGAAACTGTTGCAGGCCTCGATCATAGAACCTTTGGCCAGGGGCGAAGACATTCTCACAGGAAGGCACTGCAACACAACCATTCCCGTCCTGCAAGGCACCGCCAGAGCGTATGAATTGACAGGGGAAAGGAGCTATCGGGATGCCGTAGAGAATTTCTGGCGCATCGTAGCCGAAACCCGTTCCTACGCGACCGGTGGAACGTCGGTACGCGAGAAGTGGGGCGAACCGAACCAGTTGAAATCAACCTTGAGCGCCAGCACTCAGGAGACCTGCGTATCGTACAACTGGCTCAGGCTGACCGAATACTTGCTGCGTTGGACGGGAGAGGCGTCTTACGCCGATGCCTACGAGCGAACCCTCATCAACGGAATGCTCGCGGCGCAACACCCCGTGACCGGTCAGTTCTGCTACTACATGCCCATGCGGCCGGGGCCGCGCGAACCGAGCCCCGACGCATTCGATCCGGATCCGCCCGAAGGAGGCTCCAAACACTGGGGGCGTCCTCTCCGTTGCTTCTGGTGCTGCTACGGAACGGGTTCGCAGTTCTTCACGAGTCCCTCAGCAGCCGTTTATTACTCCAACGGTGAAAACCTCTGGGTCAGTCAATTCATGGCATCCAGGGTCACTGCCCCTATCCGGGAAGAGTTGGTGACCCTGGAACAGCGTACCAGCTATCCGTTCGAAGAGGGAGTGAGGCTATTGGTCACCCAAGGCTCTGCTCTGCCTTTTACGATCTCGCTGCGCCTGCCACGGTGGGTTCGATTCGATGCCCGGATCACCGTCAACGGGATCCCGCCGGAAGGGATGACGGACATGCGTCCCGGCAGTTGGGTTTCGCTACGACGCGCTTGGCAGGCGGGAGACAGGATTGAGATCGATTTACCCATGCATGTGCATACCCAGGCCATCAACGACGATCCGGATTGTCTGGCCTTCCTCAACGGCCCTCAGGTTCTGGCGGGTCTCATCTCTCCTGAACTCGACGTTACGGCCCGCAGCTCGGGGCAGTGGCTGACACGTGACCCGGACGACCCGTCTGCTTTCACCCTTGCGAACCAGCGCATCAAGTTCAAGCCTCTGTGCCAGGTGACTGACGAGGAGTATCGAATCTACTTCGATGTCGAAAAAGGCGTGCGAACGGACTCAGTGGCGATTCGCAACCCGCGCCGGATCCCCGTGGAACGACTGCCCGCGGAAAGAGTGCGGGTCGGGTCTGCAGATGACTACAAACCTTGTGTGGCCGTATTGCCGACGGGGGAACTCCTGCTCAGCGCATTTCGTCCAGACATTCCGGCGGGTGACAGGGTACGCGAGGAGATTATCTTGTTCCGCTCTCGAGACGGCGGACTCAAATGGTCCGGACCCGACAAACCGGAATTGGTCGGGCGTGAGCCTTACCTGACGGTGCTCAGATCGGGCGTGGCCCTCATGACAGTCCACCTGCTTCCTCAGGACACACGAAACCCGGCTGGTTATGTCCAGAGCTTCCTGCACCGCTCCGAGGATGCCGGAGGAACATGGACGACCCAGAGCATCGAGATCGATGGAATCCCGACCGGCGCTGAAACAGTCAGCAGCAGGAATGTTCTCGAGCTGCAGGACGGGTCGCTCCTGCTGGCCGTCTCGGCGTCCGGCGGGCTCGACAGGAGTCGAATCTGGCGGAGTTACGATGGCGGCAAGTCATGGCCGGAGAAATATCAGCCCGTCATAACAGGCATCAGATCCGATTATCCGTATACCTTCTTTGGAGAAGCAGTGCTTTGGCAGGCACACTCTTCACGGTTGTTCGCCATCAAGAGGATTGATTACCGATACGCGGAACCGTCTTCTGAGGAGAAGCCTCCAGCCGATGGCTACAACGACAACTACGACCGCATGGTTTTGTATGCGTCCGACGACTGCGGCCGCAATTGGACACGCGTGCGCAATCTGGGCGGATGCGGCCAGATGTATCCCTCTTTACTGCGCCTCGGAAACCGGCTGGTGTTGATGACCTATACCGTGAGGGCTCTGAGCTACCCGCTGGGAGTTCGCGCGACCCTGGGCACTGAAGAGGACGACGGGTTGACGGTCGACTTTGAACACGACTTGATCATGTTGGATGTCCAAACGCCTTACGGGAAACGATCAGGCGGGGGATTCGGCCCAACCGTCAGGCTGAAAGACGGGACCTTGCTCACCA
Organism: Acidobacteriota bacterium; assembly: GCA_041946865.1. Lineage (GTDB taxonomy): Bacteria > Acidobacteriota > UBA6911 > RPQK01 > RPQK01 > RPQK01. The sequence continues at coordinate 40,606 of JBHGBF010000003.1, forward strand.
GTTATTCGTACCGGGCCGCCGACGACAGGACTCGCGTCGAGGTCGTTCGGTGGCGCCTGCCGGAATTGTGAGCGGCGCTTGTCCAGAAAGGCGAAGAGACCCTATGCGGGCTTTGTTGCGCAAGACGGAGACGGAAGGTGTGCTGGTGGGCTTGACCATACACCATGTCTGTTCATCCTGGATTGCCAAACTGTACGCGGATGCCGGCGCTGACTTTGTGTTTCTCGAAAACGAGCACATGCTCTTCAACGGAGCAAATCTGGCCGAGTTCATCCTTGCCTGCCGGCTGTGCGGCCTTCCGGTTGTAGCGAAAATCCCTTATGTGAACCGCGGTGCCGTCACTAAACTCCTGGACGCGGGCGTCACCGGAATTCAGTTGCCCATGACCGAGACGGCTTCCCAGATAGCGGAAGTGGTCCGCTACACGAAGTTTCCGCCGTGGGGTGTAAGAGCCGCGTCGCCAGGCACCGGCAATACTCTGTACAGGGACGTGGACTGCGCCAGTTGGCTGAAAGAGTCCGACCAGGAAACGGCGGTCATCGCCCACATCGAAACGGTTGAAGGACTCAACCGGGTGGACGAAATCCTGGAGGTCCCGGGCGTCGACGTGATGTTTGTGGGGATGTTCGACCTCAGCGTGAGTCTGGGTTGTCCGGGACAGTACCGGGATCCCAGGCTCCTGGACGCCATCGACCGCCTGGTGAAGGCATCCGTCAGGCACGCCAAAACAGCCGGGATCTGGGTTCCGGATTATGAACTGGCAAAGCCCTGGATCGAAAGAGGAGTCCGCTTTTTCGAAACGCAAGGAGAGGTGGGCTTCATAGCCGAAGGCGCCGCGCGACTGGTCAGCTGCTTTGCGGGACGTCGGCTTCGCGAGAACCCAGGAATGCGGCACATCTGAGGGCAACCGGGGATGGAAGAACCCGACGCGGCGGTTCCCCGTGTTGCCGCGAGGCAGGAAGGAGCGCTATGGTTTTTGACGCGAGCATGCTCAGCATTGGAAGTGTCCGCCAGCATTTTTTCGACGACCTTATCCTCGAGTCTGTCGAGAACATCGAACGGGCGGTCCATGCTCCGGAGCGCCACGGCGCCGATCCGGTCATACGGCCGGATCATCCCTGGGAGGGTATATTCGAATGCACCGTCTCGGCGGTGGCCGTCCTCAGAGATCCCCGGGATGGCCTGTTCAAGTGCTGGTATCTGAATGAGTTCCCGAATCCGGCGACAATTGCCAGGGCCTCGCGGAAACACAAGCGACACTTCCTGGAAGATTCGGCCAGTCTACAAATGACAATTTGTTACGCCCAGTCCTGCGACGGAGTGAGCTGGGAGAAGCCGGCACTGGGCCTACGCAAGCACAACGGCCTGGATACGAATATCATTCTCGGCGGTCAAGGTTACGGGTCTGTTTATAACATGACCCCCATCATCGATCCGGTGGAGCCGGATCCGGGGCGCAGGTTCAAGGCGATTTATACGCTGCTCCCAGAGGATGGGAGCGGGATGCAGGATGTCGCCGCGTACTCCGGTGACGGCGTTCACTGGACGACTTTCCCCGAGCTGCCCTCCTTCGGCAAACACGGTAATCGTCTGGACGACGTCCACAAGCTGTTTTTCGATCCATACGGCCGGATTTTCATTATGACCTCGCGGCACTATGAGATGTACGCCGGCGCTCTGAATCTGAACAACCCGCGCGTGGGCGGCTTTGCGCCGCCTTACTACCCACACGACTACCACCGTCGCAACAAGCGGCGCATCTGGCAATCGGAGAGCGCCGATTTCATCCACTGGACCGAACCTTACCTGGTTCTCAGTCCTCAGGATGGCTTTGACGGACTGGATCATTGCTTTTACGGCATGCCGCAGTTCGACCTGGGAGACGTGCGAGTCGGATTCCTTAACGTCTTTCAATACGTAGAAAACCGGCTGACGGTACAGCTTGTGTACAGCCGCAACGGCAAGAAATGGATTCGGTTCAACAAAGGCCAGACCTGGTTTGACCGTGGCCCGGAACAGGCCTGGGATTCAGTCATGGTGGCCATCGAGAATCCACCCATTCCAGTCGGAGACGAATGGTTCATCTACTATGGAGGCGCCAGCTGCCACCATGACTGGTGGCTGGTCGGAATGGCCGAAAATCTGGATGTCCCCGAGGCTAGAGACATCAACCTCGCCCGCTATGCCATTGGACTGCTGCGGATGCGTCAGGAAGGCATCGTCAGTCTCCGTGCGGGAGAGGTGCGGCCCGGTATCATCATCACCCGCCCGCTCCTCTCTTCGGGTACGGAACTGGTCTTGAACGCCCGCTGCGGCAGCCGTGGTTTTATCCAGGCAGAGGTGGTCGATCTGGCCGACCAGGTCTTGCCAGGGTTCAGCCGCCAGGACTGCGACGTGTTCACCGGCGACTCGATCAACCACAAAACGAGCTGGCGCGGACGAACCTCAATTCCGGCGGTTCATGGACGAGCAACCTACCCGCATCCGGAAAAAGAGCGGTTTCGGAAGTTCCGGTTTTTCCTGCAGGACGCCGAGATCTACGCATTGCAGTTGATCTGAGGAGATGCTGTGACTCCAGGAGGTCCGAGCCCAACCAGACAAGGCAGAGCGTGGTTGCCGCCCGTTGTGGTGCGATTCGCGCAGTCCGCGGCGTTGCTGGCGGCGCTCTGCGACGTTCTGTCTGCCGCCCGCACTTTTGATCAAGTTCCGGTTGACCGGGTGTCCGTGCTTCTCAGTGCCGAGGCGAGTCAACTCGAGCGGCACGCGGCCGCGGAACTGGCCGCTTACCTGGAGCGGCTGTTCGGGATACGAGCCCGGCTGACCAGTGATCCGGCGACAGACACGGATCTGGCTTTCCTGACGGGAGACGTTGGAGGCGAGCATTTCAAACATCCTGTTCTGGCCCACTTGACCTTTCCCCGACTCAGTGACCAGGGGATCTATCTGCACACGACTCAACTCGATGCCAAACCGCTCGTGATCGCCTGCGGGGGAAGTCCGAAGGCGGCCCTGTGGGCTGTCTACGAACTCGTGGAACGGTGGGGCGTTCGGTATCTGCTGCAGCGAGACGCATTACCGCCGCGCGGGGCGCTGCGGATTCCGACATCATCGGAACATCTGGAGCCGACTCTCAAGATCCGCCAATGGAGGGGGCTGAATGAATTCGCGATGGGGCCCGCCTCGTGGGGACTAGCCGATTACCGGCCCGTCCTGGACCAGCTTGCGAAACTGAAATTCAACCGGTTGATCCTCTATATTTGGCCCCATCAGCCTTTCCTCGACTACGAAGTACGGGGGATCCAGCGTCGTTCAGCCACCAATTTCTTTGGCCACCGCTTTCCGATCTGCGCCGACATGATAGGCCGTGAGCTATTCGGTAAGGCCACGGAATTCTGGAACCCGGATCTGCCTATTGAGGCGCCTTACCCGCAGCTGGCCGATGCCGGTCGACGCCATTTGCGCGCCGTCATGGAGTACGCCGAACAAAGAGGCATGGATTGTGTCCTCGGCCTGATGCCGTTGGAGTTTCCGCCTGAATTCGCTCCACTTCTGCAGGATTCCAAGAGAGTCGAGCAGGTGGGTAAGCTTTCGATCGTTCCCGGCCCGGGCACGGCTTGGGATGACCCCGTGCTGGAGGATCTGGCGGCCGCAGTCATCCGTTCCGCCATCCGCGACTATCCTCGGACCAGGCTCGTGTCCGTGAGCATGTCAGAACACCGGCAATGGCTGGATGAGTACGCCAAGGCGTGGGATACGCTCAATGAGAGGTATAACCTGGACGAGATCATCTCACTGGAGGCGCTTCTGGAGCGAGCGAGGAACCGCCCGAACTATCGTCACCGCCCGGAACGAGCCGTCGAGGAGGTTAAGGGAGACCTCGTGGCGCTGTGCTTTTACGACCGCCTGCTCCGCAGGTCCGATCTGGGCTGGAAGAACGGGTGGATTCCAGACGGTACGGCCGAAGAACTTCTTCCGCTCCTTTCACGGATACTGCCTCCCGGATCGGAGACGCTCAATTTCATAGATTACACCCCCTTACGTGTCGTGGAGCGCAAGGAAGCGCTCAGCGCCTTAGGCGCGGCGCAGATGCCCGCCGTCCTCATATACACGCTCCATGACGACAACGTCGGCTTACTGCCCCAGCTGACCACCGGATCGCTCCACCGGCTGACTCAGGAACTGGTGCGCCATGGTTGGGCGGGATTCTCGACGCGTCACTGGCTGATCGGCGATCAGGATCCATGCGTGGCTTACCTGGCTGAGGCGGCTTGGGATCCCCATGTCACGCCGGACGAGGTTTACCGGGATCAGTTGCGGGCGGTGTGCGGCGAAGGCTGTGTGGAGGACATGGCCGAAGCGTTTCGTCAACTCGAGGCGGCTACGGCTGATCTCGAGCTTTACGCCATGGGTCTGACGTTCCCCGTTCCGGGAATGATCATGCGGCAGTGGACCACGTCACCCACTCCGAAAGAGTTTCTGAGGATCCGTGAACGATACGGGGCTGCGCTGCAAGCGGCCGAGCGGGCGCGCCGGAAGGCCCACCCATCCGGTCGCGGCTTCGTAGAGTACTGGGTGGGGCGACTGACCTTCGGCACGGAGTACCTGCATCTGGTGCAAGCCGCACGGCAAGCCGCCAAGTTTGAAGCGGAGCACAACCTGCAGCAAGCCCAGCGGTGCGCCGAAACCGCCTTGAATCACGCTCGCCGGGCGTTGCAGGCCTACGCCCGGGTGGCACACAATCAGTCGGACAAGGGCGCCCTGGCCATTCTCAACCATTACGTCTACTTCCCGTTGCGTGCCAAGACCATGAGCCTGAGAAACACACCCGCGGGAGATGAACCCGGTCAGGCAGACCGCCACTGAGACGTCGACCAGGGCTCCAGCTGACAGCTATGCCGGTGCACGCCCCGTGCGCCGGTCAGAGACTTCAAAGAGCAGCGCAATAAGCGCCAACAAGCCACTGGCTAACGGGACCACCCACACCGCCAGCTCCAGACCTGCTCGATCCCCCAGGTAGCCGATCAGCCGGGACGCCACCGCCGATCCCACGGCTCCGAACCCTTGAAAGACTGCGAAAGCAACCGACAGAGAGGTCGTGAAACGACTTCCAAGATAAGCGCTCATGGCGGGATAGTTGCCGGACATGCAGACTCCTGACGCTGCCATGAACAACAGTCCTGAATAATAGCCGGGCGCCAGAAAAACCAGAACAAAAAACAGTGTGCCGCCCAAGGCACAAAGGGCAAGCAGGATGCGGTCGGTGAACCGTCCGGCCAGGAAGCTGAGAAGGAACCTGCCCGTGGCGAAAGCAATGATGTTTGCGGACATGAACACGGCCATCCTGCTTTCGGGCAGACCCAGGCGCAGCGAATACAGCTTCGGAGCCCAGGAGATGATTCCTATTTCGGCAATTCCGTGCAAGACATACAGCAACCCCGTGATCCAAAGTGCACGCGACAGAAGCACATGGCTCAAGGAATCCGTCGCGGCGCGCGGGGCCGCCTCGTTCTGCACCTCGGAATCCGGTTGCGGCAGTCGACGATGCCCCAAAAGAAAGAAGGTAAACAGCAACGCGTTGGCGCAGGCTACCGCCAGAAATGCGGTCCGCCAGTGATGGCCTGACGAGACCCAGAACCCCAGGAACAGGGGCCCCGATCCGCCTGCCACGGAGAGGATCATGTTATTGATCAAAAAAGCCTTCTGGCGTTGCTGAGGAAAAGCGCGGGTCACATACACGCCGAAGAAAAGGTACAACCAGGCCATTCCAAACCCGTAAACGAAGCAGCCGGCCAGAACAACCCCGAAGCTGGGCGCCGACCCGAGCAGGAACAGTCCCGCAGCGCAGGTCATGATGGCGAACGCCGCCGTGAAATTCGGGCCCAGCCTGTCCGTGAGCCGCCCGCCAAGCACGACGAGCAGCAGGCCGCTGATGAAGAAATACTGCTGGGTCGTCCCTTGCTGTTCCAGATTGGCGCTGAACTCTCTTTCGAAAATGTTGAACAGAACCGGCAACCAGTTGTACGGCAGCATCGGAATAGTGGACAAAACAACCACAACCAACATGGCCGGAGCGGCCCACACCGAAACCGACCTCAATTTCTGATTCACCTGCATACCTTGCTTTCTCTTGCCGAAACCTCCCGGCGTATACCCAGGGTCCTGACTTGACCTGAAGCCGTCGCGTGTTTCTGCACACTATTGTCCATAACCCGCCTGGTATTGCAATGAAAACAGAAAACCCTTGCACACACAAGTCAACGCCACACCCCCTTTCGGGTTTGGCTCTGCCCCAGAAACCAGTTATTTCTCTGCGATTAACTGGATCACTTGCGGTACCGCCCCCCACATGTCCCGTTGAGAAGTGTCGATTAAAATCGGCAAAGTTACGCTTTTATCGGTTGACTCGTGCACGCATTCGCGTTACCATCTTGGTGGAACCGGTGGGCCGGAGGAAGCGTCGGCGGCGCCGCTCGAATTGCGGATTGCGCGCGCCTACGTTCCGGAAGGTGGTCCTCTGATCGAACCGGAACCTGACAAGCAAGTGGCATCCCAGGTTGGTCGTTCAGTCGCAGTCTAGGCGGCGAGTCAGCCCTGTCGGTTGCGGCTGGGTGAAACGGAGGCAGCACGCCGATGGAGAGCCCTGGGAGCGGCACGCCACGTGAAACGATTTATCTCACGGCGATTGTTGACGAGCGATCACCGCCGCTTGGGCGCAGAAGCTTTCGAACCTGTCTGTGCGGCGACGATAGAACGGGTGGGATTGACCGGTTTAGGGTACCGCCCGGGAAACGAAAAGAGTGGCAACCTGGACCTTACTGGGACGTGACCCAAGGCAAGGCCGGTGGCGCGGAAGCGTGGTGCCGCGAAAGTCACTCGGATGCTGATTCACCAATCACACGCTCAGCGTGGCGAAATGAGGTGTCACTATGAAAAGCAGAGTCATGGCAGCGATAGTCATCCCGGCGATGTTCTTCGCTCCGGTTCTGGCTCAGACCCAGAACGGAAACATCGTGGGCACCATCAGGGACACTTCCGGCGCCGCCATACCCGGAGTGACCGTGCAAGCGGTCCTGCAGCAAACGGGCGTGACGCGAAGTGTTATCTCGGAAGATGACGGAAGTTATCGATTCGCACTGGTTCCTATCGGGGACTACACTATTTCAGCGGAACTGATCGGCTTCAAAAAGTCTGTGAACCGGGACGTTCACCTGGAGACCAATCAGACCCTTCGAGTCGACATCTTGATGGAAGTCGGTGAGCTGGCGGAGGAGGTGCTTGTGGAGGGAAGGGCTGCGGTCATCACGACCGACACGGCGGAACTCAGCGCCACCCAGGATCTGGAGAAGATTCAACACCACCCGGCTCTTGTGTACACCCCCTCTGACTGGTCTTCCATGGCCACTGTGGCGCACACCGTCTCCCGGTTCAGTTTCTATGGGTCGAATACCCAGCAGTTCTCGACTACCCAGGACGGAGTCGAATACAATTCCGCTAATAACTACGTGCTCGGGTACACGATTCAAGAGGTCAAAACGAACGTTCTGACCTCGCCGGCGAAATACCAGACGCCGGTCACCGTCAATCTGGTAACCAAGCGGGGAACGAACGAGCTCCACGGCAAGCTGGAAGCCACCCTGTACAACACGGCACTCTTCGCCGTGCAGGATCCGAGAGCGATAGTCAAGAACAAGTGCAAGCCCGGAAACCCTTGCACGGGTTACTGGACAAGCGGTTTGAACCTCTCGGGCCCGGTGTTCCTGCCCGGACTTTATGATGGCCGGGACCGGACTTTCTGGATGGCAACCTTCACCAACCAGAAGGACCGCGGTGTCGATGAGCCTGTGACTTATCTGGTACCCAGCGAGTCCTGGCGGCAGGGGGATCTGTCCAGCATCAGCGCTACGATCGTCGACCCGTTCACCGGGGCGCCCTTCCCGGGCAATAGGATCCCGGCAGACATGATCAATCCGGTCACCAAGAAACTCCTCGCCAAGTACCCCAGCCCGGTGACGCCGGGAGGAACGCTGGCTCAGGGGGTCCAGCGTTTCGACAAAGATGTGTGGCGCACGTGGGCGGCCCGCGTGGACCACAATCTCGCCGACAGCAATCAGATCAGTTACTCCATAACCAGGTACATGGAGGACGCCTCGTCGGATTTTGCGGGACGTACAGTCCCCGGCTGGATAGGTATGGCGGAAGGCAAGTGGCGCTCTTATGTCCAGACGATCGGAAACGTTCACACCTTTTCGCCACATCTCGTAAACGAGGCCCGCATCGGGCTGAATCACGAAGGGCCCACAGGTTACCTGACCGAGAACCTGGCGCCCAAGCAGATCCAGGAGTTGGGCCTGACCGGCATTCCACCTTTGATCAGCAACATCCCCGTAGCCGGCATTGCCATCGACGTTCCCGGGTTCCTGAGTTTTACCGGCCGCGGCAGCAACATCAACGAGGATTACCACTGGCACGTAGCGGATAACCTGTCCTGGAGCGTCGGGCAACACACCTTTCAGACCGGGATCGACTATAAGAGATCTGCGACCAACCGGGAATACGCCGGACCGGACAACTATCCAACCTATGGCTTCGACGGGCGTTTCACCGGCCACAGTTTTGCCGATTTCCTCTTAGGACTGCCGACCGGCACGAGCCGCGGCAACCTGCGACCCGTCGTTGCCCAACGTCACAACGAGATCGGACTGTATCTGCAGGATGATTTCAAAGTCACCAGCAGGCTGACCCTCAATCTCGGTGTGCGTTACGATCTGATCACTCCCGAATACGATGAGCGAGGGCTGCACTACAACTGGGATCCTCGAACCGGCAATATCGTGGTGCCCTCCAGCGACGTCCTGGGATACATTGACCCTGCCTGGCCCATTGCCACTCACCCCATCGTGACGGCCGATGCGGTGGGGTTTCCCACGAGGCTGGTGGAGACGGACACAAACAACATTTATCCTCGTGTCGGTTTTGCGTATCGTCCTTTTGACGATCAGACGACGGTCGTTCGGGGCGGCTACGGAATCTACATTACCCCCGCTGCCGGAGTGTGGGGAGGGTACCTGAACAGCGGCGGACCCTTCGCCCTGTACACCTCTTTTCAGAACCAGTTCGTTGACGGGGCACCCCTGATGCAGTGGCCGGTCGGCTGGCCGGCACAGGGTGGGCAGTATACGGGGACGCGGCAGACCATGAGTATCAGCGGTATCGCCAAGGACTTCGTGTTCCCTTACAACCAGCAGTGGCAACTCTCTCTGGAACGAGAGATCTTCGGCCACGGCTTCCGAGTTTCTTACATCGGCACGAAGGACAACAAGCTTCCCTATTCGTTTAATTTGAATGCGTTAAGGCCAAGTACGATCCCTTTCAGCTGGGACCGCTACTGGGAGCAAGCCAAAATCCAGAACTACCGCAACGCCACCGTGACCGGTAACGGAGGGCGCACCCAGTACCATGGCCTGGAAGCGGCTTTTAAGCTGCGAAAAGTATTCGGACTCAGCGCTGACGTCGGGTTCTCCTATGCCAAGCAAATGATAGCCGGCGGCCGGGATCCTTATTGCCAGTGGTGTGAACGTTATCGGTCTGGGAATGTGCCGCAGAACCAGTTGTACACCCAACTCCATTGGGAGATCCCGTATGGAAAGGGCAGGCAATTCGGGAGCGACATACCCGGATGGCAAGACCAGGTTCTCGGCAACTGGCTATTGGTGAGCAATTTCCGATTCCGCACAGGTCTGGGCTTCACACCAAGCTTTACGGGCTCCGATCCCTCCAATACAAACAATTTCGGCGGACTGCCCGATTTGGTCGGTGATTGGCGTCTTCCGGACGATCAGCGCGGTCCGGATCGCTGGTACAACATCGCAGCCTTTGCCGTTCCTCCCAGCAATGCCGGGAGGTATGGAAATGCGGGCTACAACCTCATCGACGGCCCGGGCTTCTACTACCTGCAGCTGGGTTTGTATAAGTTCTTCCCGATCGGTGAGCGCTTCCGAATCGTCTTCTCCGGGACCAGCGACAACGCCCTCAACCACCCGAACTACTATGCCGCTACGCAGGCATTCAACGGGCCGAATCCCGCGCGACTCTCGTTTGCGCGGCAATCCTATGAGGAGTCTTCGCGGAAATCCACCGGGTACATGCGTAACGTCTACTTCAGCCTGGGCTTGGAGTTCTAGCGCACGTCGTGCAGGGGAAGCCACACCTTCCCCTGCTCTTGCCAACCCGCAGTTCACTTATCGCGAGGTTCTGGAGACGGGCTTGGATACCGAACGCCACACAGGCGTGTATTCACGCAGTACGTCGAGGGTGTGTAGATGGCGTCTGTCTCTTTTTCAGAAGTGCAGGTGAAAGCCGGCCAGTCGCAAAGACGAAAAGCACGAGTTCTATCGAAATCGAGTTCAGTACTCCTTGGCCTGTGCCTCTGCGCCGCAGTGCCGCCGGGCGTCCGCGGTGCCGGGTCGGCAACCGCCAATTCCATGCTGATCTGGACGACAGAACCAGCCGCCCGGTTTGGGGATTGCCTGCCGATCGGCAACGGCAGACTGGGCGCTATGATCCCCGGACAGGTCTCGGATGAGGTGATCGTCATAAACGACCAGACCCTTTGGGCCGGTAGTCCTTACAATCCCAACCCCCGCGGAGCACGAGAGAAACTGCCGCTGATCCGCCGGTTGCTCTTCTCCGGACGGTATCGTGAAGCTCAGGACCTGTGTTGGGCGCTGTTCAGCCGCCCGCTTTCTGTGCAGAACTATCAGCCGTTAGGCGAGCTCCAGCTTCGTTTCGACGTCCGTGGGCCGGTCCGCGACTACCGCAGAGAACTTGACCTGAACGCCGGCGTCGTGCGCGTTTCCTACCGAATCGGATCCGTCAAGTACACTCGCGAAATCTTTGCCAGCTACCCGGACCAAGTTCTGGTCTTCCGATTTTCCTGCGACACGCCCGGAGGACTCTCCCTGACTGTGTCTTTGAGTAGTGTTCATGTCACTGCACGGACATACCTGGGTCTCCCGACCGAACTCATCATGCAGGGCCGGAACACACCGATGAAATCGACCAAGCGGGAGGATGAGCGAGCCCGGGCTCTGGGCTTGAAGGTGCCTGAAACCATCGAGATCCCTGCGTCCCTGCGCTGGCAAGCCCGCCTGCGCGTCCTGAACCAGGGCGGCTCTATCGAGGCAATAAGACGCCGGAGCGGCCAAGGCGCCAGCGACGCACTCCGGATCGACAAAGCCGACAACATAACCCTGGTCCTGGCTGCGGCTACCAGCTATGTCAATTGGAATGACGCCGACGGCGACCCCGACCGCTTGTGCCGGCAGCGAATTAAAGCGGCTGAGATCCGGTACCCGAGGCTCTATAAGCGACACTTAGACGACTACGGCCGCTTGTTTCGACGGGTTCGGCTTGCTCTCAGGAGCGACACACAGTTGTCCAACCTGTCTACGAGCTGGCGTTTGGCGCGGATGCGCAACGGAGGGCTGGACAATGAGCTGATTGTCCAGCACTTTCAGTACGGGCGCTATCTCATGCTGGCCCAATGCCGCCAGGATACGCTTCCTATCAATAATCACAACCTGTGGAACGATGCACTGGAACCGGGTTGGTCCGGACGCTGGACCCTGAACATCAACTTGCAAGCCTGCTATTGGCCCGCTGAAACCTGTGACATGCCGGAAACCGTGATGTCTCTGCTACGCTTCATGGAAGAACTGTCGGAGGCCGGGGCGCGCACGGCCCGCGAACTGTACGGATGCAGAGGATGGGTGGCACATCATGGCACGGACATATGGCTCAACACAGCCCCAACTGACGGTCCCCGATGGGGAATGAGCCCCATCTGCGGGGCCTGGATGTGTCAACCGCTTTGGGAGCACTACTTCTTCGACCCCGATCCTTCGTATCTGAAGCGAATCTACCCCCTACTGAAGGGCGCAGCACTTTTCTTTCTGGATTTCATGACGGAAGATCCCCGCACCGGCTGGCTTGTCGTGTGTCCGTCTCATTCCCCGGAAAACAGCTTCCGCGCGTCTGATGGCCAGGTCTCAGCGCTCTCCGCCGGCACTGCTCTGGATGCCCAGGTTCTGCGTGATTTGTTCTCGGTTTGCGTGGAGGCAGGACGAGTTCTGGGCGTCGACACCGAATTCCGAGACACTCTGCTGCAGGCCCAGGCGAAACTGCCGCCTCATCAGATCGGCAAGCATGGCCAGTTAATGGAATGGCTGGAAGATTTCGAAGAAGTCGAACCTCACCATCGCCATTATTCGCAGCTTTACGCTTTCTTCCCAAGCTCTCAGATAACCCGGCGTGGGACGCCTGCCCTCGCTCAGGCAGTCCGGAAGGTGATAGAACGGCGAGGGTTCGTGGCTCGCGGACTTTTTGCCGCCTGGGCGCTCAACCTGTGGACACGGTTCGAAGAAGGTAATAAGAGCCATGACATTCTCTATGAGTGGCTTCGAAGTGAGCCGTTCAGCGGCGTGTTACAAAGCGATATGCTGCCGCTGATGGATGCCAATCAGGGCATTCAGGGCCTGACTTCAGGAATCGCCGAAATGATGGTGCAAAGTCACGTCGGGGCCGCCCTGGACAGAGCGGGAACGGTCAGTGACAGCAAGGGGTACGATGAGATTCACCTGCTGCCGGCGTTACCCCAGGCTTGGCCGGACGGTCGGGTCGAGGGGCTGAGAGCCCGCGGGGGATACCTGCTGGACATTCTGTGGCGCGGCGGCCGATTGGATCAGGCCATCGTACGCTCAAAGTATAACAGGCGGTGTGTGCTCCGCGCCGCACAACCCGTCGAAATAAGGTCAAATGGACGGCTCGTGGCAGCGACAGGGGAGGATGCGCATACCGTTGAGTGGGCCCCTGAAGCGGGCGTAACCTACGTCGTCAGGCTAAAATGATCCTATGAGTAAATACCGGCTCATATTCTGCGCTTTCTTCTGTCTGGCCCTCGCCAGTCCGCTCGCTGCAGGCACGGGCGACCTCGCGTCCTCCTTCCGCCAACAGACTTCAAAGAGCGAGGAAAAGGCCGATTATTACAGGAAATGGCTCGAAGAAGACGTCGTGTACATCATCGCACCGGAGGAAAAGGAGGTCTTCCAGAGACTGACTTCAGACGATGAAAAGGAAGTGTTCATCGAGCAATTCTGGAAACGCCGTGACCCGGATCCAGGCACGGCGGTAAACGAATTCAAGGAGGAGCACTATCGTCGCATCGCATATGCCAACGACTTCTTCACCTCCGGAGTTCCGGGCTATCGAACCGATCGGGGGCGAATCTACATAACGTATGGCCCGCCCAACGACCGCGAGCGTCGTCCCAGCGGCGGTTCATATCAACGGACACCCGAGGAGGGGGGAGGCTCGGCGCGGGTTTACCCTTTTGAGCGCTGGTACTATCGCCACATCAACGGGGTCGGGGAAAACATCTATCTCACCTTCGTGGATAAGGGCCTCAGCGGCAAGTACGAACTGGTGAAGAGTCCAGCCGAGAAGGAAGCCCTGTTGCTGACGCCCGATGCAGACCCCACAACGCTGGAGCAGCTGGGTTTGTACAGCCGTGCACAGCGTCTGGACGACATTGCGCTCGGTCGAGCCGGGTCAGGGCTTTTTACGGATAAGCTCTCCTCGCTGCGCAATATCAAGCAGTATTTTGATCTCCTGAAAAACCCTCCGATCCAGTACAAGGACCTGCAGCAGGTGGTCGAAACCAGGGTCACCTATCACAATTTCGCCTTTCTCGTGGACACTCAGCAGTCTGTCCTTGGCGAAGATAGCATAGTGGCAGTTTCGTTAGAGTTCCCTAGCGGCGACCTGACTTTCAGGCCGGGCCCGGGAGGTCAGTTGCTTTCAGCCGTGCGTGTCTACGGACGTGTGCAGACGATTCAACGCGAAGTCGTTCAGGAATTCGAGGACGAGGTCTTCGTTTCCCCTCCGGGTGGCGGCAAGACGTCCGCTTCGGTCTATCAGAAGAAGATGCTGCTCGCCCCAGGCCGATACAAACTCACGCTGGTCTTGCAGGAACTGAACAGCGGAAAGATTGGGGTCTGCGATCTGGCCATTGATGTTTCGAAACCCGGCGACGGCCATCTGAGCATGAGCGATCTCGTGCTGGCCCAGCAGATCGCCCCAGTTCACGAGGATTCCTCCCTTACTGAACCGTTCGTGACTCCACTAGGACTGAAAGTGTATCCGAACTTCGGCCACCCCTATCCAGTCAAGGGGATCCTGCCTCTTTATTCGGAGATTTACGGGGCTGCCACCGACCAGGCGAGCCGATCTTCACAGCTCGAAGTGGTTGTCCAGGTCAGGCGCGGAGAAGAGATTGTATACGAATCCCTTCTCCCCGCCCAGGAACTTCACCACCTGCCCGACCGATCTATCTTCATCAAGGGGATTGACCTTGCCGGTTTGCAGGCAGGATCGTACCGGGCCGTCGTGGAAGTAGTAGATGCAATCACCGGGCAGCGCGCTCAGCGTGCCAGGGGGTTCACCATCGCTGACCAACCCCGTAGTCGACAGTAAATCGGGCCCCGCCAAAGCCCGTAATCGGTGCCCTTGCTCGTTCCAGCAAGCCCAAGCAGTCGGCCGCGCCACGACGGCCCCGTGGGCTCTGAGTCGGCAATGTGATCGAATACCACACCCGGCTCTACCCGACGGAGACCGTAACAACGGCACTGATTTTGAAGGAAGTTGTGTGCGTCAAGTTCAGCAATTTGCCATGGTGTTTCGACTCAAGAATCGCCACTATCTCCCTGCTGGGCTACACCGGCCGGATCATTTCGCCGATGGCAGCCGGCGGGCCCGATGAGGCTGCGCTCGCCGATCCAGTGGACATCCTGTTGACCGAGTGGGCGAGGCAATGTCACAAGCAGGGAGGCTTGGTGGTCCTTCCACATTTTCCACATCCCAGAGCTGAACATGCGGCCGCAATCCTGAGCGGTGACGTCGACGCCGTGGAGATGACCTCATGGCGGAACCTCTACGGCGGTATCAGTCCCTATTCCCTTGCGGACTGGTACCGTTACCTGAACAACGGTCGTTTCGTGGCTGCCGTGGGAGGCACGGACAAGATGGCGACTACCACTGCGGTGGGAACTGTCCGCACCTATGCCAAGCTGCCGAACGGCCAAGGCTTCGACTACGAAGCCTGGAAAAGAGCGGTTCGAGCAGGGAACACGTTCGTGACGTATGGACCGCTGCTCGAGTTTTCGGTGGAAGGCCGACCTGCGGGTTCCCGGATTGTGATGCCGCCCGGAAGCGGGACCGTGGATGTGGAGTGGCAGGTGGCCAGCGTCACCGTGCCTATGTCGCGGGTCGACGTGATAGTTAACGGCGTGGTCCGGGAGAGCCGTCAGGTAGATGCCGGCCAAGACCAGGGACATTGGGCAGTGAAGATCGACAAGAGCTCGTGGGTGGCGCTGCTCGTACGCGGCCACTACCCGGACAAACCCGAAATCATCGCTGCCCACTCTTCTCCTGTCACGCTCGAGGTGAAAGGATCGCAATTTTTCGCGCCAGCCGATGCCCTCACCATTCTCGAGCAAATCGAGGGCGCCCTAGTTTACCTCGATGTGTTGGGGACGCGCGCCGAGAGGGCCGCCTGCAAACGTATGCGACTGCTGTTGACAGGGGTGCACCGCGATCTTCACAACAGACTGCACCAGCATGGGTACCTGCACGGCACCCGGTTGGCCAGGCGCCGGGTGTTTTAGCGCAGCTTCCGATCCGACTTGCAGCCGAAGTTCCGCGGATTTCCGGGATACGTTCATCCTGCGATGGGCCAGGCGGCATGCACTTTGCAGTATGTCGAGCCCGACTACAGCCGTTCGCATGTTCCCCGTCACTGGATCATCCAAGGGAAGACCCTCCCCGGTTTGGTTTGCGCAGTCCACTCATCAGTCAGTTCCCGCGAGCGACACTCGAACCGGCAGAGCCGAGCGGCAGTTCATTGTTTCTTCGGGAGCTCCGGGACTTCCCACACTAAGCCTGGGAGCACGGTACCGCCTGAATCCTTTCCCGGAAACAGCAAGGAAGTCCGAGTGGTCCAGTCAGTGTTGCATTTGTGAACGAGCTTGTCCCATAAATGGGAATCGCAAAGCGCCTCTTGAACGCATGCTTCGCGGCGCTGGGAGACTGATTCGGTCGACTGCCCGGCCTGGATTCCTCTGTTGAAAACGCTAAGCCGAGTACTTACCAGCGATGGCACGCGATTTGCTTCGTCAGCATCGGTCCTTGTGGGGTTCCCAAAGGAACGTCGCTATGAAAGAGAAACGCGAGATTTGGCAGGGAACGCTGGCGATCATGGTGCTGAGAACGCTCGAGACGATCGGCCCTCAACACGGTTACGGAATCGCATGCCGCATTGAGCAGATCAGCAGCAATCTCCTCAGCGTTAACCACGGCACTCTATACCCGGTCCTGCTGAAGTTGGAGCAGGAAGGATCCATCGAGTCAGCTTGGGGTACATCCGACAACAACCGGAGGGCTCGATTCTACAAGATCACCGAGGCCGGGAAACGCTTTCTGGCTTCGGAGCAGGCCCACTGGGAACAGACCACGGAAATCCTTGCTCGTTTCTTCGCCTTCGGGGAGGAATCATGATCAGAAAACTTCGCCGGACATGGAGTCGGATTGTCGGTGTGTGGACCGGGCATCGTCACGAGGCGGAGGTCGCCGAGGAATTTGAAACACACATCCAGATGCTGACCGACGAGAACCTGCGCCAGGGTATGCGGCTCGAGCTGGCCCGACGGGAGGCGGCATTGACCTTCGGTGGTCTGACTGCGGCCAAGGAGAGCTACCGCGACCAGCACGGACTTCCCTGGTTGGAGAACCTGCAGCGCGACATTCGTTACGCCCTTCGTGGCCTGCGCCGGAGTCCCGGGTTCACAGCCGTGGCCGTCGCATCTCTGGCTCTCGGCATAGGAGCGAACACGGCCGTTTTCAGTGTGGCGAACGCCGTGATTCTCCGGGCATTACCAGTTAGAGACCCAGGGGAACTCGTGTTGTTCCGCTACGAGGATAAGAGCGAGATTCCTGCCGTGGTTAGAAGGACGCAGGTCGGCGACCATCAAGATACCTTTCCCTATCGGGTTTACGAGGCGTTTAGACCGGGTACGGAAACACTGTCCGATGTAATCGCATTCGTGCCTCTCGGGATGAACCAGCAGAGTTTGACAATGCAGGTCGGAGGCCAGACAACAGTGGCCGGCGGCGAGATGGTCAGCGGCAACTATTTCCGGGTCCTTGGCGTTTCGCCGATTCTGGGACGAGCTATCCACGACGAGGATATGGAATCGGGTGCGCCGAACGTAGCCGTCGTCAGTCACGACTTCTGGTTGCGAGAACTGGGGGGAGAACCGTCTGCCATCGGCCGAAGCATTACCGTGAATAAACTGCCTTTCACGGTAGTCGGCGTGGCGCCGCCGGGGTTTTTCGGAATCAATCCCGCCATGCCCCCCGACATCTGGATCTCGCTTCGTGACCTCAAGGGTATCAAACCGTGGGGCAGATTGCGTCCCGGCCCTGGCGGCTTGTCGCCGTTTGCCGACAAAGGCTATTGGTGGTGCCATATCGTCGGCAGGCTTAAGCCGGGAATCCCGAGCGAACGGGTGTTGTCGGAAGTGAACATTCGATTCAGGGAGGGCCTTACCTCGGGCTTGGGAGATTCGGTTCCGGCCGACCGGCTCCCGCAGTTGTCGCTTGCGTCAGCGCGCCGGGGCTTGGACAACCTGCGCCAGAATCTCGCCGAGCCGATCTGGATTCTGATGACAGCGGTCTCACTGGTGCTCTTGGTAGCTTGCTCCAACGTGGCAACACTACTCCTGGCACGGAGCAAGTCCCGCGAGAGGGAGATCCTGGTTCGGCTCGGGCTCGGTGCGGGGCGGTGCCGCCTGGTCAGTCAGTTGCTTACGGAAAGCATACTTCTCTCCTTGTGCGGAGGGGCGGCCGGACTGTTGCTGGCGTGGCTGACAAGCGACGCTTTGGTGCGCCTGTTCGGTGGCGGGCAGACGAACCTGCTGGATGTCCGTCCAGATATTACGGTTCTCGCTTTCGTCGCCATCGTTTCCCTCTTGACGGGAAGTCTCATCGGCCTGGCCCCCGCCGTTCGGGCGACGCGCGTGAATCTGGCGCCCCAACTCAACGCTACGGGTTGCAGCTCACCCCGGCTTACACTGTCCAGGTTCCTCGTGGTCTGCCAGGCCACCCTCGCCGTAGTGTTGCTGTTCAACGCGGGCCTGTTCGTGCGTACCCTCCAAAACCTGGATAACCAGGATTTGGGCTTCGATCGGAACAACCTCCTGTTGTTCGAAATCGATCCCCGGCGGGCGGGCGTGACCCCGGACCGGACTGTCGATATCTACCATCAAGCACTCCAGGAGATTCAAACCTCGCCTGGCGTCCGATCGGTTTCTGTTTCCGCTACGGCGTTGCTTTCAGGCAACACCGACGGCGGCCCAGTGGCCACGGACGGGCCTCCGGCCCCCCGGGCAAACGAAGCCTGCCTCAACGTAATGGGTCCAGGCTTCACGGAGACGATGGGGATTCGGGTGTTACGTGGCCGGGGGATCGACTGGCGGGACGTCCGCGAGCCCCGAAGTGTCGCCGTGGTCAATGAGGCGATGGCGCGCAAGTTTTTCGGGAATCAGGATCCTTTGGGTCGTCGCATCAGCTTCGAAGTGCCCTTCAACCCTCAAAGCTCTTTTCAAATCGTGGGAGTGGTGGGAAACGCCAAGTACGACGGCATGCGGTCCGAGCCGCCACCGACCGCGTACCTGCCTTACGGAGCGGTAGGGAACAGCAGAATCGCTCGGATGTGTTTCGCGGTTCGCTCAACCGGTGATCCGCTGTCGCTTGTGCCAGTCATCCGCGAAACGATGCGAAGTATCGACCCGGCCTTGCCGATGATGGACATTAGAACACAGAGTTCGCAGATTAACAGGGCGCTTGAACACGAGCGAGTCTTCGCCGGGTTGTCGAGCCTGTTCGGGATATTGGCCCTGCTTCTGGTCGCCCTGGGCCTTTACGGGACCTTGGCATACGCCGTAGCGCGGCGCACAGTCGAGATCGGGATTCGCATAGCGTTGGGGGCGACACGTCTCCGGGTTCTATGGATGGTCCTCCGGGAGTCCCTGGTGCTGGCGGGGTGCGGTGTGCTGGCAGGGCTTCCTGCGGCCCTCGCCTTGGGAGGGCTGACGGCAAGCCGGCTCTTTGGTGTCGGGTTGCATGACACTCTGACTATAGCCGTGACGGTGGGGACCCTGTTGGCAACAGCTGCGGTCGCAGGGTTCGTCCCGGCCCACAGGGCCTGTCATATCGACCCGCTTCTGGCCATCCGCCACGAGTGAATAATAAGGCTGATCTGAGCAACTACCTGTTTTCTATACGCTTCGCAGCCCCACCAGCGGATCGGTACGCGCGGCACGCCGCGCTGGGATATAACCCGGCGGCCAGTGTGACGGAGACAAGGAGCGCGATCATGGCCGAAAACGTCGCGGGATCAGTGGGAGTGACGCCGAACAGAAGGGCGGACAACAGCCGCGTGGCGGGCAGTGCGAGTGCAAGCCCAATGAGCAGGCCGGCGAGCATCAGTCGAGCAACGCGTCCGATGACCAACCGCATCACATCTGCCGGTCGAGCGCCGAGCGCAACGCGAACGCAGATTTCCTGTCGTCGCTCCGACACTGACCTTGCAATCACGCCAAAGACGCCGATGGCCGCCAGGCACGTCGCCAGGGCTGAGAATCCGGCCATGAGCGACATAACGAGCCGAGGTGAGGCCACGTCTTCACCCAGGACCTGATTCATGGTTCGGACGCGGCCAATCGGCTGGTCCGGACAAGCAGCCCGGACCTCCTTTCTGACTGCTCCCGCAAGGCTCAGAGGGTCCGGACGGGTGGCGGGCCTTCCCGGCTGTCCCAGTTCGAACGGACAGCAAAGCGGCGTCGCCCTGTTGCGCTGCCCCTTCAGGGCAGAAAGGCTTGTTCTGC
>JBHGBF010000030.1:0-34117 GCA_041946865.1 Acidobacteriota bacterium
CGGCCAGGGTTGATTTGTTCCGAATGATAGCGCGAATCTTTTCCGACGATGCAGACATTCCGTGAACGTAATCCCTCAGTCTTGTTTGTAGTGCCGCCTTTAGGCGGCCTTTAGGCGTGCTCTTTCGAACCGCAGTTGACCATTGAGAGCGGTTACGGTTCGAAAGAGCCCGCCTAAAGGCGGCACTACAAACAAGACTGAGGCATTACCCGTGGCTGACCGGCGGCCAACCCCGGCCAACCCCGGACTCCTCGGCCTGAAAGGCCGAAAGTTATTAGCCCAGGCCGCAGCGCTTTTTGCGGAGGCCTGAGTTCCAGGGTCGTCTCCACGACAAGTTCTGAAGGGGCTTAACACGCTCAACAGGCGTTGGCCCGTTTGTCGCCCGCCAGTTGTCCTATAATGACGCGATGGCGCGCCGGAAACGTCTGTTGCTCTTCGTGTTACTGCTTCTGGTCCTGCTCCAGCTTCCCTTCGTGTTTTCACTCTACAGGACCTACCGCCTCCACAAATACCTGGCTTCACTCGCCGTGGTCAGTGTTCCGAAACGGCCTTTTGAGGATATCCGGGGCGGGATCCATGTCCACAGTGCGGCAGGTGGGCACAGCCTCGGGACTTATGCCGAGATTGCCCAGGCGGCCAAGGACGTCGGCTACAGATATGTTTTCATCACCGAGCATCCTAAGTCTCGCCAGCTTTTTCAGAAATGGTCCGACCCGGGGTTGGCCATGATTTACGGATGGGATGAGCGGCAGGGCGAGGCCGGGGAAATGCTCTGCACGGAAGATCGTTCTATCTGCTTCCAGTCCGGTGACGACCGTCCCGTCGCCTCTCACGCGAAAGGCCTGGAAGTCTTTAATCTCGACCAGAGTGCCAGCACGAATGATTCCTGGTTTGTTCGAATCAGCTTTTTCTACCACCGGCTGCTTTATCCCGAATTGTTCTTTTTCAAATTGTGGACAGTCGACCGTTCCTACCTCGCCACCTGGGACCGTGAGCTGAGAAACAGGCATTTGACGGGGATCGGCGGTAGCGACGCGCACCAGAACATCGGCCTGGTCCTTCAGACGACGTCGGGGGACAAACTCTTTACCCTGATGCTCGACCCTTACCAGGAGAGCTTCCGAGCGGTGACAAACCACGTCGTCCTGCTGCCTACTGAGGTCGTCTCTTCTGAAAACGTCCTCGCCGGCCTGGTACGCGGGTCAGCCTATATTGCCTTCGAGAAAGTCGCGGACCCGACTGGTTTTTCGTTCCATGCTCTCGAGGACGGTAAGGCCCGGCCCATGGGTTCGACGGTCAAACCGGGAGCAACACTGGTCGCGCAGGCACCGCATGAGGCCGTCTTTCGTTTCTTTCAGAATGGGAAGCCGTGGAAAACTGTGAGCGGCTCACAGTGCCGGCTGACCACCGACCAGACCGGCTTTTACCGGCTCGAGGTTTACCTTCCCGATCCGCCTCCCGAGCTCGAGCACAACCCCTGGATCATCAGCAACCCCATCTACGTAAAATAGGGACCGGGCCGGACCGGGGTCTGGCAATTGGGCTATAATCACACCTGTCTGAAAAAGGGTTCGAGCCAAATCATGCAGCAACAGGAACTCCGACTTTTTGAAGAGCGGCGCATACTATCCGTCTCTCAGCTCGTTAACGAGGTCAAACGGGAGCTCGAAGTCCGTTTTCGGGACATCTGGGTCAAGGGGGAGATCAGCAACCTCAAAATCCCTCCGTCCGGCCACATCTATTTCACCTTGAAAGACAGTGACGCGCAGTTGAAGGCGGTCTGTTTCCGGATGCAGAACCGCTACCTGAAGTTTCAGCCGGAAGACGGGATGGATGTGATTGCGAGAGGCTCGTTGTCGGTCTATCCGCCGCGAGGCGAGTTTCAACTGGTTGTCGAAGTGCTCGAGCCGGCCGGCCGGGGCGCCCTTCAGCTTGCTTTCGAGCAGCTGAAGGTCAAACTTCAGGGTCTGGGATGGTTCGACCCGGCGCGCAAGAAACCGCTGCCCTTGTTGCCTGCAAAGATAGGGATTGTCACTTCTCCTTCAGGCGCGGCCATTCAGGATATCCTGCGGATTCTGAAGCGACGTAACAACACCCTTGACGTCTTGATCTTCCCGGCGAAAGTGCAGGGCGCCGGGGCGGCCGAGGAGGTGGCCCGCGGCGTTCAATATCTGAATACAAGAAGCGATTTGGATGTCATCATTGTGGCGCGGGGGGGCGGCTCGCTCGAGGATCTCTGGGCGTTCAATGAAGAAGTGGTGGCCCGTGCCATCTATGCGTCGCGTCTGCCGGTCATCTCAGCTGTCGGCCACGAAATCGACTTCACTATCGCCGATTTTGTCGCTGATTTGCGCGCCCCGACTCCCTCGGCGGCGGCTGAAATCGTCTCGGCCGCGCGGGACGAATTATGCAAGCGCGTGGACTCACTTGCAGGCCGTGCGACGCAGGCGATGCGCTCGCTTTTGCGAGAGAAGCGGCATCGCCTCCAGCAGCTGGCGTCGAACCGGGCGTTTGTCGATGCCCACAGCCGCCTGCGTTTTTACCTTCAGCGGCTGGACGACCTGAGTGGGCGGTTGGTTCGGGTCCTGCCGTCGCGGCTGGAGCCGCTACATCACAAGCTTTTGACCAACGACAGGGAGCTGGCCCGTCAGATGCAGAGGTACTTGCAGAATCTAGGAAATCGAATTCAGGGGAAGGAACAGCAGCTGCAGGCCTATTCGCCTCTCGCGGTGCTCGAGCGGGGGTATGCGATCGTCACCGCCGAAAACGGATCTGTAGTTCGCGATCCGGTTCAGTTGGCCGATAATGAGCGCCTTCAGGTCCGAGTGGCCAAGGGGGAGTTCAAAGCCAGGAAGGAGCCCGGTAATGGAATATAAGGACTTTGAAAACGCGCTGTCGCGGCTGGAGGCTATTGTCGGGCAGCTCGAAAAGGGGGAACTGCCGCTGGAGCAGGCGCTTCAGCTCTTTGAAGAGGGGATGAACATTTCTCGTTTCTGCAATGACAAGCTGTCGGAAGCCGAGCGCAAGGTCGAGATCCTGATGAAGAACAAGGAAGGCCGTCTGGTCGAACAGCCGTTCCAACCGCCGGAGGGGAGTAACTAACGAGCTGACAGACTGGCTCGCCGACATCGTCAGGTTCTCCGCGGCGGCGGTGTTACCCATGTGAGGTGTCAAGCAGTCTGTCAAAACCGTCTGTCCGGCTGTCCTTCTGTTCGTTTCTCGGTTTTCAGACATTCACTTATGCAGTCATCCGAACACCCGGCTTTCAACATCGAGCAGTACATGCGTCGGCAGAAAGAGCTGGTTGATGCTCATCTGGACGAAATACTGCCGCGCGCGGGTGCTTATCCCGAAATCATCCACGAGGCGATGCGCTACAGCGTATTCGCCGGCGGGAAGCGACTCCGGCCGCTGCTGGCTCTCGCTACAGGAGAGGCTCTCGGCGGTGACCACAGGCGTGTGCTGACGCTGGCGTGCGCGTTGGAGATGATTCATACCTACTCGCTGATCCACGACGACCTGCCCGCCATGGACAACGACGACTTCCGGCGCGGCCAGCCGACTGCCCACAAGAAGTTTGGAGAAGGTCTTGCTATTCTGGCAGGAGACGGGCTCCTCACGCTGGCGTTCCAGGTGCTCACCGAGATCCCGATGCCCGCCGGGCAGGCAGAGATCAAAGTCAAGGTCATCGAGCGGATCGCCCGGGCTATCGGCACGTCCTGCGGCATGCTGGGAGGTCAGGTCGTGGATCTGACAACCGAGGGGAAGAACTTCACCCGCGAAGAGCTCGACTATATCCACTCCTCCAAGACCGGTGCTCTCATTCAGGCTTCGGTAGAGTCCGCTGCCCTGATCTCTGATTCCCCTCCGGATACAATCGAGAGGATCGCCCGCTTCGGCGCGAGGATCGGCCTTGCTTTTCAAGTCGTCGACGACATTCTGGATGTGGAAGCGTCATCAGCCGAACTGGGCAAGACGGCCGGCAAAGACCGAGCCGGGGGAAAGGCGACTTATCCGGCGCTGCTCGGACTTGAAGCCAGTAAGGAAATCGCCAGGAAGCTGGTGGCCGAAGGCGCCGATGAGCTTGACTTTTTGGGCGAAAAGGCCGAGGTTCTAAAGGAGTTGGCGCGTTTCATTTCGATTCGAAGGTTCTAGCGCGAGTCTGGAGGAGAGATTGCCCGATGAGTTATCGCTTTCTGAGCGACATCAATAGTCCTGAAGACCTGAGAAAGCTCCCGGTTGAGCAGCTGAGTCACGTGGCGGAGGAGATCCGGACGCATATCATCACCTGTATCAGCAAGACCGGCGGGCATTTAGGGGCAAGTTTGGGCATGGTGGAGCTGTGTATAGCTTTGCACTATGTCTTTGACACTCCACGCGACAAGCTGATCTTTGATGTCGGGCACCAGGCTTACGCGCACAAGATACTGACCGGCCGCCGGGACCGATTCCACAGCATCAGGCAGTACGGAGGGCTGGCGCCCTTCCTGAAACGCGAAGAAAGTGTCTACGACACTTTCAACGCCGGGCACGCCTGCACCTCCATCTCCGCAGCGCTCGGCTTCGCTACCGCACGCGACTTGAAGAAAGAGAGTTTTCAGGTCGTTGCGGTCATCGGAGATGCCGGCCTTACCGGCGGAATGGCGTTGGAAGGCTTCAACCTGACCGGCTATGAGAAGCGAGACCTGATTATCGTCCTGAACGATAACGAGATGTCGATCTCGCCCAACGTGGGGGCGCTTTCCGGGTATCTGAAGCGCATCGTGTCCGGCCAGGCGTATCTACGGGTCAAAAAAGACATCGAATCCTTCCTGCATCACATCCCCGGCGTGGGCGACCGCCTGTTCCGGGCCACCAAGGAGGTCGTGGACGCGATCAAGACATACGCCATACCCGGCCTCTTGCTCGAGGAGTTGGGGTTCCAGTATTGCGGCCCATTTCACGGCCATGACGTCCAGGCGCTCGTGACCGAGCTGCGGGAAATCAAGAAAAAGAAAGGTCCGATCCTCGTCCACGTCCTGACGACCAAAGGCAAGGGATTCGAGGCGGCTGAGAAAGATCAGGTCAAGTGGCACGGTCCAAGCGCCTTTGACCCCAGGACCGCCACGTTTGTCGCAACCCCGGCCAAGACGCCGACTTACACCTCGGTGTTCGGTCAGACCCTGCTGCGGCTGGCGCAGCAGGACGAGAAGATCGTCGCCATCACGGCCGCCATGGCGTCGGGGACGGGTCTTGACAAGTTCGCTGCCGCCTTCCCCAACCGCTTTTTTGACGTCGGTATCGCCGAACAGCATGCCGTCACGTTCGGAGCCGGGCTGGCAGCCGAAGGCTTCAAGCCGGTTTGCGCCATCTACTCCACGTTTCTCCAGCGAGCTTACGACCAGGTGGTCCACGACACCTGCCTCATGGACCTGCCCGTGACTTTCTGCCTGGACCGCGGTGGCCTGGCGGGCGCTGACGGACCGACTCACCACGGCCTGCTCGACTATGCCTACCTGCGCTGTGTGCCGAACATGTGCGTGATGGCGCCCAAGGATGAAAACGAGCTTCAGCACATGGTGAAGACCGCGGTGGAGCATCCGCACCCGACCGCCGTCCGTTACCCTCGGGGCGAAGCCGTGGGAGTCCCTATGGATCCCGAACCGCACTGCCTGCCGATCGGCAAGGGGGAAGTCCTGCGGGAAGGCGCCGACTTTGCGATAATCGCCGTTGGATCGATGGTGCACCCGAGCCTCCAGGCGGCCGAACTGTTAGCTCGAGACGGCCTCTCTGCTCAAGTCATCAACGCGCGCTTTGTCAAGCCTGTCGATGAAGCCCTTCTGTGCCAGACGGCGAAGCAGTTTCACTTCCTGGTCTTTGTCGAGGAAGCCGCCGAGCTGGGAGGGTTCGCGAGTGCGTGCTGGGAAGTGCTCGAAAGGAACCGGGTTTTTGGGAATACGTTTCTTCGAATAGGGCTCCCCGATGTTCCGATTCCTCACGGCGCTCCCTCCCTTCTGCTCGCCAAGTATGGGCTTGACGTCGACGGGCTCTACACGCGGATCAAACAGTTCATGAAGGAGACCCGATGGCGAAAGCGAGGCTCGACGACCTCCTCGTCCAAAAAGGGTTTGCTCAAGATCGTAAAGAAGCCCTAGCGTTGATCTTAAGCGGACAGATCCTGATCGGCGCACAGCGTGCCGAGACCGCGGGAGCCCTGGTCGACCAGGAAGTGGAAATCAAGATCAAGGGTGAACACCAGGCCTATGTCTCGCGGGGAGGCTTAAAGCTGGAAGCTGCGCTGCGCGAGTTTCAGATACAGGTAAACGGAAAGATCTGCGCGGACTTGGGAGCTTCAACGGGGGGCTTCACTGACTGCCTGCTCAAGCACGGCGCTGCTCGGGTTCACGCTTTTGACGTCGGGAAGGGCCAGCTCGATTGGCGCTTGCGCCAGGATCCCCGCGTCGTCGTCCACGACGACTTCAATGTCCGCAACCTGACGCCGAGCGACGTGGGAGAGCCGGTCGATCTGATGACCCTGGACTTGTCCTTCATTTCGCTGACCAGAGTTCTGCCTGCGCTCCGAGCCTTCAGCGCGGTCGAGATTGTGGCTCTCGTTAAGCCTCAGTTCGAGGCCAGACGCGAGGAAGTAGGCCCCGGCGGGATCATCCGGTCGCCTGAGCTTCAGGCCGAAATCGTGGGCCGGGTAAAGAGTTTCGCTGCCGGCGCCGGTTTTGAGCTTCTGGGCGAAACCCCCTCGCCGATCCCCGGGCAGAAGGGCAATCGCGAGTTTCTGCTGAGGCTCAAAGCTTGAGTAGGAGCAGCGGACGACACGGACGAAGTGGATAAGAGGAGAAGGCGGCATATCGTTCCATGTGTCCATGTCGTCCACGTCTGCAACACCGCTACGCTACAATGACCTCATGCCCCCGCGCTACAACGCCTATGGCCCCTGGCTGAAGCAGCATTTCGGCACGCGAGTCTGCAAGGTCTCCGTAGACGGCGGCTTCACTTGCCCCAACCGCGACGGTTTGGTGGCCCGCGCCGGCTGCACTTACTGCAACAACGACAGTTTCAGGGCAGCTGGAGTCAGCGCCCGGGACTCGATTGAGAAGCAGGTTCAGAAGGGAATTGCCTTTCTTTCCCGGCGTTACCGGGCGGAGAAATTCCTCGTCTACTGGCAGCACTACACCAATACCTATGCCCCGGTCGAGCGCTTGCGCGCCCTGTTTACGCGCTCCCTCCAGGCAGACCCCCGGGTGGCCGGCCTGTCGATCGGGACGCGGGCCGACTGCGTCGAGGACGAGAAACTGGACATGCTGCAGGAGCTGGCCCGGGCGCATTACATCGCCGTCGAGTACGGGCTCGAGTCGATCTATGACTCAACCCTCGAGAGGCTGAACCGCGGCCATGATCGAGCCCGTTATGAGGACGCGGTCAGGCGGACCCGACAGCGCGGTTTGCCCATCTGCACCCACGTGATTCTCGGTTTTCCCTGGGAGACCCGGGAGGAGATGCTGGCGTATGCCGACTACCTGAATCGCGTTTCCACAAGCTTCCTGAAGATCCATCATCTGCACATCGTCCGGCACACCGCACTCGGGCGGGAATACCTGGCGAAGCCCTTCAAAACCTTGAGTTATCGCGAATGGATCGAGCTTGCAAGCGACTTCCTCGAGCGGCTCTCACCGGACATCGTGGTGCAGCGGCTCTACGGTTGGGCGCCTGACGAGGATCTGATCGCGCCCAGGTGGGACAGAAGCAAAGGGGAGATCCTGCGTGACATCCAAGCCGAGTTGGAACGGCGTGATTCGTGGCAGGGAAAGAAAGCTAAGTAGTTCGCGAACTGCCCTCGCAACGACTCAGGTCTCTTTCCCCTGTGATGATCTCTTCCAGATCCTTCACCAGTCGCTGCAGATACACTCCTAACGCCTGCAGATTGCGGTTCAGATTCCGGTAAAAATCGATGAAGGTGCAGTCCCCGGTGTCGGAAACCACCTTGGCGGCCAGGGCGGGAATGCCGAGAGACTCGGCCACCTGCAGCGCAACTCCTGCTTCCATATCGCAGATCGGCGCTCCGGTGCGCTGAAACAGCTCCAATCGGGAGGCTGATCTAAGCACCGGGAGAGAGAGAGTGAGGCCCGAGCCTTTGATTTCCCATCCTCGAGCGCGCAAGGGGCCGAGCAACTGTTCGGAAACTCGCGTACTCCCGCGCTCCTCGATCATCCAGGTCTCGGGGCAGACGACAGTCCCCATGGGGCAGGACGGATCGAGTTGCCCCGCAGTCCCGGTGAAGACGAGCACCGAGGGGCGCAAGTGCGGCAGGCGGCGGGCCAGCACCTTGCCGGCCTGACGGTTTCCTATCCCCGTGGTCACAAAATCAAGGGAACCAGGCAGAACCGCCCGTACGGAATCGGTTTCACGTCGCAGCGCACAGGCGACCAGGATACGGGCGGCGATCCTTTCAGCCGGCTGTGCTGGGGCAACGGGTTTTAAAGCCACTTCAGCTCTACGCCCCCGATCCCCGCCTTAATGCGCAAACGGAGCACCTTGCTCACCCGGTCGACGTTGTAGCTGACATAGGTATCGCCCCGTTTTTCGAACTCGGGTAAGTCGACGCCGGACATGAAACTCTTGCTGGCCTTGACTTCCGCGCCGATGGAACGGGGTACGCGCAGCTCGACACCTCCAACGCCGACTTCGATCTCGATGTCTCCTTCCTCTCGCCAATCACCGGAGAAATCGAGCTCCGAGCCGCCCACACCCCCCTGGAACCGCAACTGCTTGCAGGCCAGATTTCCCAGGCCCGTCATCTTCAGGGCGCCCACCCCGTTCTGGATGTCGACCCGGTCACAGCTGATCTTGTTCGGAGTGAGCATGGAAATACTCGTCTCTCCGACTCCGTTTTCCAGGTTCAGCTCGCGAATCTGCAGCCCGCCCAGGTCGATTTCACTCTCTCCCACGCCGTTTTTGGCGTGCAGGACGATGGGAACATCCGGGTTCAGCCGCAGATTCAAGCGGTTCTTTCCCATCCGCCTGACGTGCTTCCCTTCGCCGCTCAGGCGGAACGTCAACACTCCGGTCGTGCCGCGCTTCTGGAAGCTGACCTCAGGCGTGAAGGCGCGTTCGTTATAGTCCAGGTCAAACTCATAGAGATCGGCCGAGCTCCCTGCTTCGATCTCGAGTTTGCCGACGGGCACATCGACATCGACTTCCAACAGCTCTTCGCCCGCAACCGGGACTGACTTATGCAGGCTGGTCGTCTGCCCTTCGAGCTCGGCTATATCGCAGGACGAGACGAACAGACTCAAAAAGGCTAAGCAGATAGCTGCTCGATACATGGTGTCATCTCTCAATCAGTCGGATTTCCTGATCCGAATCCGGGAATAGGTTGTCTGGAGCCGGACTTCGCTTTTTCCACCTCCAATCGTCTGCTCGAACATCTGCGATTTTTCGGCGCGTTCGGCCATGCCGAACTCAGAGTCAACCTCCCCACCGGGGGCCTGAGCAGATAAGCGACAACTGGCATCGGGAGGCAGCGAGAGGGTGATCTCCCCGTTACGGTTGCTCGCTACCAGGGAACCGGTCAGTGGCCCCTCGGGAGTCAGCACGATCTCACCGTACTCGTTCTGCACCACGGCCGGGCCGGTGAACTTCTCCAGCGCCACCCGTTGCAGCGAGGTAGCGATCTTGACCGGCCCCTCGACCCCTTCGAGCGCCACCTTTGACCCGCTTCCCTGGACGCTAATCCCCTTCCGGATATCCTTGGCGCTGATGTCGGAGTGCGACGCCCGGACGGTCACCGCGCCGTCAATGCGCGACAAGCTGGCGCCGCCATAAGAAGTGTCAAGCTCCAGGGTATTAGCCAGTTCGGTGGCGCGAACACCTTTATGCGAGTTTTCTATGTAGACAGCTTTCTTAACGTTGCTCACGTCCACGCCCGAGCCAGGGCTCTTGATCGTTAGTGGACCTTCCGCCATCCGCACCCGGACGTCACCGAAATGGTTCACGACATCCAGTTGTCCGTTAACCTGCTCGGCGTCGATCGTTTCATAGTCGGTGCCTGCTGTGACGTTGCCTGTCACCTCCTCGACACGGATATGCCCCCTCCGATTTTCAACTGTCACGTCACCTTTGACGTTACGGACCGTAGTGGTGGCATAGCGGTTCTTCGCCTCGACGGAACCCGTGATCAACTCGATCGTCACTGGCCCGTAGGAATTAGCGACTTGAACCGCAGCGCTGATCCCCTGCACGGTCACGCTCCCGTTTTCGTTCTTGACGTTCAGCTGGGTCTGTTTGGGGACCAACACCCGCATATGAGTCGACAAGGGATAATCGCGATTCTGAGCCTCGGAGCGATTGGTCCCGATCTTGACCAGCTTTCCTTCCCGCTGCAACGTGATCTCGACTTTCCGGCCGATCTCGTTGGCCCGCCGCTCGGATTCGCCCCTGACGACGGCGGTCAGCCCCACATCAATTTTGTCCTCGAGGCCCGGTTCCACCTGGATGTCGCCATAGCGGTTCTCGATCTGGACCGCTTCAACCCCGGCCGCAGAGGTTTCCTGATGGCTCTCGATGCGCGCCCTGTCACGATCCTGTTCGTGCCAGACCCAGCCGCGAGGCCAGTCGGCAAAAGCCCTGAAACCGGGTTCCAGTCCCCCGATCTTGCCCGCCACGAATCCGAGGAGCATAAGAGCCAAAACGCCGACCACTTCACTCGCGCGGAATTGCAGTCCTCCCGAGAAGCGATAAAAATCGACAATTTTGCCGATGCCGAAAAGTATGAGAAGACCGGGCCAGTAGGACCCGAAAAATGAAAAGAAAACCACCACCCCAAGAAAATCCAGCAGTCCAACGGCGCCAACGGCGGTCCAGAAGATCCCGCCCAGCAGGCTCGACTTCCCGAAGTTCTCCTGGAGTCTGGCCGCGTCCCAGGTGAAGTGACGGATCAGCTTTAGCAGGCCAATGAAGAGAAGTAGGACCGGAATGGCCATCCGGATGACCTGCAACCAGTTGAGGTCAACCCGGAAAACGTTGATCGCGAGAAAAAGTCCGCCAAGGAGGACCAGGACGATTCCGAGCACCAGGGAAACTACGCTTCGATGGTTCGACATTACAGTCTCTCCTCACGATTTGTCGAATCGTCCTCTATCCGTGCGGCAGCCCGTGCCGGAGGCAGCTGCAGTTCACCCGTCTGCTGCCGGCGCCGCCCGGACAGGTAGTAATCGACTACCAGGTAGATTCCCAGGCCGACAAAGAAAAGCGGCCAGAGGAAGCGGGTCATCTCCGCCAGACTGAACACACCCAGGTTGTTGAGGAAGAAAAGCACGCCCAGAAGCACGAGCACGCCTCCCCAGATAGGCACGTTAATGTCCTCTGATTCCTCTTCCAACATCCGGGGGTCGGCCACTACGTTCCGGAGTATGACCTGGGCAGACCGGTAAGCATCTATGATCGTGAAGATATAGAAGGCAAACGCTGCGACTCCAAAGATGTCGGGGCCGCTACCGGCAATGATGCTGAGGCCTGCGAAGATCGCAAAATGAAGCACGGCTTTCACGTATTGACGGTTATAGACAGCCCCGATGCCGGGGATAATGGCGAACAGGGCCGCACGGGCCGGCGAATAAGTGGCCAAGCGGGGTGTCACCGCAATCCCGGCAAGCTCAGCGCCTGCTACCAGACAGTCCTGGCAGAAAATCTTGCCCTTGATCGAGTGGGCACAGGCTGCGCACAGGAACTTGCGACAGGTTGAACAAGTGTGAATCGATTCCACATCCGCGTGGTAATAGCATCTCATCTCTTCTTATCTCCCTTGGCCTGTTTCTTAGCTCCCTGTTCTTCGACTGAATGCTGATAGCTGCGGAACAGCATGTTGATCAGATGGTAGTCCAGTCGGCCATACAGATCCTCCTTCAGCCTCCACACCTCGCCCACGATACGCGACTGGGTGTTTCTGACCTGGAACCAGGCCTTTTGCACCTGGCTCGAGAAGCGATCCGCTTGCTCTACCAGAGCCGACGGCCTGAAGTCTGAAAAGCTAAGGGCGGAGAAATCGGGCCCGATGACATTGGCAACGAGTGACAGAAAGACAAACATGATCAGGGTGGCGAACGCAAATCTTTGAGTCAAGAACGGTCGCAGTGTGGGAACTATCAAGTCGTCCCACAATGAGCGGACCCGGAAGCGGCCGGTGGTTTTCTCGATGATCGCTTCGATCAGCTGCTCGGAGGGTTCCAGCGTCGGAAAATCAGCCAGCTGCGCACGGATCGATTGCACCTCCTGAACCAGGGACGTACAGCTGGAGCAGATCTCACGATGCTGCTCGAGAGCGGCACGTACCCGCGGGTCAAGCGTCCCGTCCACATAATCGCTCAGCAGGGTCTCGAATCTAGAGCAGTTCATATACTGCCGGACCTTTCCTTACGAAACCGCAAATCCTTCCGGGTTGCTGCCTTTGCGCAACACCTTGGCCAGCTCGATCCGCCCGCGGTTTATCCGCGATTTTACCGTTCCTTCCGGTATTTCGAGCATGTCCGCTATCTCCTGATAGGAGAGGCCTTGAATGTCCCTTAGCAGGACCGCCTCCTTCAGCTCGGGAGTCAGCCTGGACAGCCCCCGCATCAGGTAGTGCGCCTGCTCCTTCAGGTACAGGTTCTCAAACGGGTTCGCCGCCTGGCTGTCTTGCTCGAAGTCGAGGACCTCCAGCTCCTCGCTTCCAGCGACCTGCTTCTCATGGCGTGTCGCCCGATAGTGATCGATGATCAGGTTCCTCGCCACTCGCATAATCCAGTTCTGAAGCGATCCGGTCGAGGGGCTGTAACTCCTCAGATTCTGATACACTTTCAGGAATATCTCCTGAGTCAGCTCCTCGGCGACATCCAAACGCCCCGTGTAGTGATAGGCGAGATTCAATATTCTCCTGGTGTAAAGCTGGACGAGCGTTTCCCAGGACCGTGGGTCCCCGCCCAGGCATCGTTCCACCAGCTTGGCGTCTGAATGCTGCAATTCGCTTCCTCTACAACATTTCCCGCCTGTAGGTTCAAACGGAAAGTCTGTACAAAAAGTTCAATCCGCCGCCATGACAAATGGTGACAGGGTGACAAGGTGGCGGGGTACAGGATGAGGTCGATGGCAGGATGTCTTCGGCGCCATTGACACCGGACTCACCTGCAGGGACGCCCTACGTCACCCTGTCGCCCTGTCACCCTGTCACCTTGTCACCCCCGCCACTGCCCCAAAACGAACATTTTTATAGCATCATTCACAGCCTGAATGGTATCTATCTATCATGCGCTGTCCGTATTGCACTTTCACAGAGGACCGGGTCATCGACTCGCGAGAGGGCAAGGAGGGCCGGGTCATCCGGCGGCGGCGCGAATGTCTCAAATGCCATCGTCGCTTCACCAGTTACGAGCGAATTGAAGACATCCCTTTCATGGTCGTGAAGAAGCGTGGGTACCGGGAGCCATTTGACCGCGCCAAGGTGCTGGGGGGATTGCTCAAGGCCTGTGAGAAACGACCGGTCTCCAGCCAGCAGTTGGAAGACCTGGTTGAATTGGTTGAACAGAAAGTCTCCACAGCCGAAAATCGCGAAGTGCATTCACATGAAATCGGGCGACTGGTCATGGCCGAGCTGAAGAAGATCGACAAGGTGGCTTACGTTCGTTTCGCCTCTGTTTACCTCGACTTTCAGGATGTCAAGCAATTCAGCGATCAGGTCGACGCGCTCAACCCTTAGTCTGTTCGCCCGCTCTCTGGCCTTTCGTGTTATTAACAGTTTGTCGTTTTTTTATTACTATTTCAGATAAGGGATATCGGGGCAGTTTCCTCCAGCCTTCGAAACAGTTTCCGAAAGTCGGCGAAGGAGCAAGACGACCGTGCAAGATCGGACAGTACTCGACTACTCTGCGGAAGGTTCCGACGATTCGCCGATTCCCCATGTTCTGCCGGTCCTTGCTCTGAAAGACCTGGTCGCTTTTCCCTTCATGATAGCGCCGCTGTTCGTGACTCGGGACAGCTCCATCGCGGCAATCGAAGAAGCCATTGACCGCGACCGGACCGTTCTGCTGGTCGCACAGAAGCGGGCGGATATTGAAGATCCGGCGAGAGACGACCTGCACGAGATCGGGACGGTCGGCGTCCTGATGCGCATGTTCAAGCTGCCCGACCAGCGAATCCGGATTCTGGTCCAGGGTTTGAGCCGCGCCCGGGTAAAGACGTGCGAGAAGAAAGGGAATTTCCTCTTCGCTCAAATCGAGCCGATCGAGGAACCCGAGACCAATGAAGACGACCCTGAAATCGGCGCCCTGGTCCGCGAGGTCAAGGACAAGGTCAAATCCGCGAGCGAACTGGGCCGGTCCTTCCCGCCGGAGGTTCTGGTGGTCCTGGAGAATCTGGAAGATCCGGGTCGCCTGGCCGATCTGGTCGCCTCCAACCTGGATCTCGACGTCCCGGACAGCCAGTCCGTGCTGGACATTGTCCACCCGGTCAAACGTCTTTCACGCATCCATCAAATCCTGACCAACCAGGTGGAAATGCTGAACGTCAGGGAAAGAATCAATTCCCGGGCCAAAGTCGAGATCGACAAGAGCCAGAGGGAATACTTTCTGCGGCAACAGCTGAAGGCTATTCACAACGAGCTGGGCGAAACCGATGAGCTCTCGGAAGAAATCAGCCAGTACAGCGACCTGGTCGAAGCCACCCCGTTGTCGGCAGAGGCACGCCAGGAGACACTGCGGCAGATCAAGCGGCTGGAGCGGATGCCCGGCGATTCGGCCGAAGCCGCCATAGTCCGCAACTACCTCGACTGGATGTTCTCTCTTCCCTGGTCAAAGAGCACGATCGACACGCTGGACCTGCGCAAGGCCAGAGCCATTTTGGACCGGGAACATTACGACCTGGAGGATGTCAAAACGCGGATTTTGGAGTACCTGGCGGTGCTGAAACTGAAGCAGAACCTCAAAGGCCCGATCCTGTGCTTCGTAGGACCGCCTGGGGTGGGCAAGACGTCCCTTGGTCGAGCCATCGCCACCGCGCTCGGTCGAAAATTCGCCCGCATCTCCCTCGGAGGCGTCCATGATGAGGCCGAGATTCGCGGCCATCGGCGCACCTATGTCGGGGCCATGCCGGGCAAGATCATCCAGACCCTGCGCTACGCGGAAAGCGACAACCCGGTCTTCATGCTGGACGAGGTCGACAAGACCGGGACCGAGTCACGCGGCGATCCGGCAGCCGCTCTTCTCGAGGTGCTTGACCCAGAACAGAACTCCTCTTTTCGCGACAACTTTCTGGGAGTCCCGTTTGACCTGTCGCGTGTGTTGTTTATCGCTACGGCCAATTTGCTCGATACCATCCGGCCCGCTTTTCGCGATCGCATGGAGATCCTGACTCTTCCCGGATACACTGAGCACGAGAAACTCAAGATCGCCCGCCGCTACCTTATTCCAAGGCAACTGTCGGCCCACGGCCTGTCGGCCGGGCACCTGAGGATCACGGATGCCGCTGTCAGAACGATTATTGACGGCTATACCAATGAAGCAGGCGTGAGGAATCTCGAGCGGGCGATCGCCTCGATCTGCCGAAAGACGGCTCGGCGGGTCGCGGAAGGGGAGTCGGCGTGCCAGCTGCAGGTGGCGACCAGGGACCTTCAGGATTTCCTTGGCGTCCCACGCAAAACCCGGACACGGCTTCTCCGCCAGGATACTGTCGGTGTCGCTACCGCCCTCGCCTGGACGCCGACCGGCGGCGAAGTCTTTTTTGTCGAATCGATCGGAATGAAGGGGCGAGGTAAGCTGATTATAACCGGGCAGCTGGGCGACGTCATGAAGGAGTCGGCGCAAGCCGCCATGAGTTACGCCCGGAGCCGCGCTCCCCAGCTGGGCATTGACTTGTTGATGTTCGGCCATACCGATTTCCACGTGCACGTTCCCGAAGGCGCGATCCCCAAAGATGGGCCTTCAGGCGGAGTCGCGCTGGCCGTCTCGCTCATCTCGACCTGCACTCGAAAGCCGGTACGCCAGGATGTCGCCTTCACCGGGGAAATCACCCTGAGGGGTCGCATTCTTCCGGTCGGCGGAATCAAAGAGAAGGTGCTGGCCGCCCAAAGGAGCCGAACTCGCCTCGTTGTCATCCCTAAAGACAATCAGCCGGATCTGCGGGAGCTCCCGGAAACAGTGCGGGCCAAGATTCAGTTCCAGCTGGTTGAGGACATGGATGAGGTCGTTCGCCTCGCATTTCGCGACAACCTGAGCGGGCGCCGGGCGGTCGCGGCCCTGAGACAGGACGCGGCTCACTCGGCCGTTTCCCCCCTGCCGATGAAACCGCGCCGGTAGGCTGCCGCGCTGTCATACAATAATGCCCATGGCCAGGAGGGGTGAGCTCGAGCTGATCAGCAGAATCCGCAACCGGAAGCCGCCTGACAGCTCTGCAGTCAGGCTGGGCATAGGTGACGACTGTGCCCTCTTGAGCACCACTTCCGGCAGCGAAATGGCCGTTACCACGGACATGCTGGTCGAAGACGTCGATTTCAGGCGGGCATGGATGCCTCCTGCCTTCCTGGGCTGGAAATCGCTGGCGGTGTCGCTGAGCGACGTTGCCGCCATGGGAGCCACTCCAACCGCCTGCCTGCTGGCTCTCGCGCTTCCGCCGGAGTTGACCGGCCGCTATTTCGACGATTTCGTGGAAGGGTTCGTCCAGGCGTGTGACTTCTGGGCGGTGCCTTTGGCGGGCGGCGATATCTCCTCGAGCTCTAAGGTCTGCATCACGGTGACGGCTTTCGGGACAACGCGCAAGGGCAAGGCGGTTTGTCGTTCCGGCGCCCGTCCCGGCGACCTCGTCGCCGTGCTGGGCGAGCTCGGGCTATCCCGCCGGGGACTTCAGATTCTTGAAGAAGAACAGCCGGCCATAGCCGGGCAGGTTTGCAGCGGCGAGGATCTCGAGAAGTGGGCGCAGACACCGGATCGGGCGCGGGCTCTTCGCGCCCATCTTCTGCCGATGCCACACGTAGCCGAGGCCATCTGGCTTGGCGAAAACGGCCTGGCCCACTCGATGATCGACGTCAGTGATGGGCTGTTGGCCGACCTTCAGCATATACTGGAAGAAAGCGGAGTCGCAGCCGAGATCGATGTGGATAGCCTCCAGCCGTTTCAGTTGACCGTCAAACCTCACTTGGATCTTGACCTGGTTCTCAACGGGGGGGAAGATTACTGTCTTCTGCTGACCCTGTCGCCGGAACAGTTCGCCGGTGTTAGGAAAAAACGTGCTCCTGATTTTCCGAATATCTTGGCAATCGGGCGCATCCTCGAGGGGCCCCCTTCCATATCCCTTTTAGAGGGCGGAACCCGGAGGTACCCGCAGATCAAAGGATTTGAGCATTTCAGGTGAGACTCATAAGACGTACCCTTCAGCTACTCGCTTTAATTCAGGACAGTCCCCGCCGCACCGCAATGGCTTTTTCGCTCGGGGTCTTTCTGGGGTTTTCGCCCCTGATCGGCATTCATACCGTGCTGGGCCTTTTCCTGGCTTATGCCCTCCGACTCAGCAAAGTGGGCATTCTGGTTGGCGTTTACATGAATAGCCCCTGGCTGATTGTCCCCTACTACGGCTTCGCCACCTGGTTCGGCGTGAAGATCACGGGGATGCCCGAGGGGACAGTCCTGCCGCATTTGAGTTTCAGCCGGATTTTCGGCTGGGAGTTCTGGCAGAACCTGCTTGATCAGTACCATCTGCTCATCCCGGCGGTAGTCGGATCCACGGTTCTGGCGGTCCTGTTCGCCCTGCTCGCTTATCCAGTCGCTCTGCACGCTCTTCAGAAGCTGATGTCCAGCCGGCGCCACACGATGGCAGCAGCGGAATAAGCCACCAGGCAGGCGTTGACGGAACGTCGCACGTCTTGCGGGCGCTCGCATGCGTCTTACAAAGCCGTGCTCCAAGACGTGGCCCGGGTGTACTGCCTGCCTGGACTTTCGTGAGCGTCTGCCCGAGTGCTAAGATAAGCACTCCCCGACCGGGTTGGGATGGCTTATGCGCTTTTTAGGCAAACGTCGACGGGGGAGTCAGGTCTGGACTCTCGCCGTCGCCCTCGCTTCAGGTCTCGTTCTGGCGACTGTCCAGGCTCGCGGATCGGCGCAGGCGGAGACTCCTCCTGCCACCATTGAGAACCTCGCGAATGTGAGTTTCAACGCCGACATACGGGTTTTTGCTGTTATGGCCGCGCTCAATGCAGCCGGCTATGACTATGAAACATCCGCTCGGCAGTTGTCGCCGGCTCGCCAGCTGGTCCGGCAGGAAGTCAGAAAGGCAGACCCGAAGCTGCTCGGACGCCTGCAATCCTTCTACATCGAGCACCGCCAGAACATGGATGCCGTACGCCAGGCGGCCGCCTTCATATCGCTGGCGTTGTTGATTGAAGGTCCGCCCCAGTTCCGGCTCGCGGTCAGCAAGAAGGACCTGCCCGAAGACGTGCTGCTGGTGGCAGGCTTCGAGGAGTTGGTTCGAGATCTTTTCCAGCAGATCGATCTGACCCGCCTCTGGACTGCCTGCCAGCGCTACTATACGGCCGAGTTGGCTGCGTACCGGCCGGTTTTTGTGGACGTGATCCGTCAGACCCTCTCGTATTTCCGAATCCCTCCCAGGATCGTACTTGACAGGCAGATCGTCGTTATTCCGGAACTGATCGGCCCGTCGCGGCTGGTCAACGCCCGTAACCTGGAGAAGACTTACTACATTATTCCCGGGCCGGTGAATCAGCCGGGCGAGAACCGGGAGCAACTCCAGCACGAATACCTTCATTTCCTGCTGGATCCGTTGATCGAGAAGTTCGGCACGCCTTTGCTCAAGTACGAGAAGCTGCTGGACATGGCTCAGAACCAGCCGCACGTTCGTTCTGAGTACCAGAATCGGTACATGATGGTGGTAGCCGAATCGCTGGTTGACACCCTTATCCTGCGAATGAACGCGACGGCCGAACCGGATCGCCAGTTGGTGGCGCTCTTCAGGCGCGGTCTGATCTTCTCGCCTTGCTTCTACCGTGCCCTGGCCGCTTACGAGGCCGACCAGACGCAGACCATGCCAGCCTACGTCGAAACCCTGTTCGCCGGGGTAAACGAGAAGATCATTCGCGAAGACGAAGCGGCTATCGCCCAATTGGAGAGCAAGTTTTTCGAGCAGGAACAGATCAAGCGACAGGCAGAGCGCGAAGAACAGCAGCGACGGCTGCGAGCCACTCGCCTCAACACGCTCCTCCTGGACGCACAGCACTCCATGCAGCAGCAACAGTACGAGGCGGCACGGGCAAAGCTCGAGGAAGTGCTGCAGCAGGACCCTGAGAGCGCCACTGCTTATTTCTACCTGGCACAGATCGCCTCTCAACAGAAAGATCACGCCGCCGCTTTTAAGCTCTATCAGCGGGCGGACCAGTCCAAATCGGCACCCCCTGTCATTCATGCCTGGTCGAAGCTCCGGATGGCCCGGTACCTGGCTTCGCAAGGCGATTTCACGCAGGCCCGCGCTTATTTCACCGAGGTGGCGCAAATGCAGGGCGACCTGGACGGAGCTCCCGAACAGGCCCGAAGCTCGCTGGCCGAGCTGCCCGAATGAAAGACAGACGATCGACGGTTCCCTTTATGAATCGTCAATCGACACGGAGGAGACAATGAAAAGTATAGGTTGTGCGGGCCTGCTTCTCGCGCTCAGCCTGCTATGCCCGGTTTGGGCGCAAGACCAGCAACAGGCCCCTCAAACGTCACCGCCATCAACGCCGCAGCCCACCACCCAGCAGCAGGAGACCCAGCCGGAGCAGACCACGCCGGCGCCCACCGCGAAGCCTCCACGGGTGATCGGCCAGCCCCAAACCCAGGAGGAGCTCAACGCCTGGGTGGCCATCGAAAAGGCCGCGACTTTCGAAGAAAAAGGAAAGCTGGCCGAGGACTTCCTCGTGAAGTACCCGGAAAGCGGGTTGACGCCTTTTGCTCATCAGCTGCTGGCCTTCCGTTACCAGCAGGCCAACAACTTCGACAAATTCGCCTTCCACGCCGAGAAGGCTTTGGAGGAATTGCCTCAGAATCCGATCCTTCTTTCGGCCCTATCGGCCGCCTACGCCCAAAAAGGGCAGGCAGACAAGGCGACCGACCGGGCACAGAAGTGTCTCCAGACCCTGGATCAGATGCCTAAGCCCGCGCAACTCGGAGAAGGCGACTGGATGCTGCAGAAGGACCAGCTTGCCGCCGACGCCCACTACGCGCTTGGCGTGGCACACGTGACCAAATACCAGCAGGCTCCCGCCCCGGCTGGGCAGACCGACGCCAACCTGACAAAGGCAGCGGAGGAACTGACAAAAGCCGTGGAGTTGGACCCTTCGCACGATCGCGCCTACTACCACTTGGGCTTCGCTTTTGCCAGGCAAAACAACGGGGAAAAGGCGATCGAGAGTTACGCGCGGGCCGTTGCTCTGGGAGGAATCGCTCAGAGCCTGGCCCGGGACCAGTTGCAGAGGGTTTACCAGTTTGTGTACAAGAATACTGACGGCCTGGAGCAGACCATTGCGACCCAAAAGGAGTATGTCCAGAAGCAGGTGGCGGAAAAGCGAGCTCGAGCTCAGAGCCTTCAGCCGCAGACGGCGCCGCCCGCTCAGCCGGGAACCGGAGGGCAACAGAATCCGCCCCCTCAGCCCTGATTTTGTATGCGATCCATTCTGGAAACTCTGATCGGCGATTGGGGAGCGCGGGTCGTCAGAAAACTGAAAGCCGATGCCCCGATCCCGGCGGAGCGGATGGAGAAACTGCGCGAGCTTCAGGAACGCCTCGGATACACGTTTCGCAATCCGGCACTCCTGAACGCGGCCCTCACCCACCGGTCCTTCCTTCACGAACAGCACCTTTCCGAGGAAGAGAAGTCGCAGGTCCAGGACTATGAAGCGCTTGAGTTCCTCGGCGACTCGGTGCTGGGGCTGATCATCAGTGAATACCTGTACCGGAATTACCCGGGGCACTCCGAGGGCGAGCTCTCCAAGATGAAGTCTTTCCTGGTTTCCACGGCTCATCTCTATAAGCTCTCCAAAAACCTCGGGCTGGGTGAATTCATGCGCCTGAGCCACGGCGAAGAAAAGACCGGGGGGCGAAGTAAAAGAGCCATTCTCGCCGATCTGGTCGAGAGCCTGACAGCCGCCCTGTACCTGGACGCTGGGCTGGAGAGAGCGCGGCATTTTCTATTGGCGCAGTTCGATGTCTCGCTCACACGCCTGGCTGAAAAAGACCTGGAATTTCGAGACAACAAGTCCCAGCTGCAGGAACGCCTGCACCAGCTGGGCTTTGGCGAGCCTGAATACAGCGTGGTGAACGAAGCCGGGCCGCCCCACCGGCGGGAGTTCCGGGTGGCTGTCTCGGTCGACGGTCGATCCCTGGCCAGCGCCGTCGGCCGTTCCAAAAAGGAGGCGCAACAAAGCGCCGCCCGTCTGGCCTTGGACCAACTGGCAGAAGTAGAGGCGGCCCTTCAGCAGCCGGAAGTCGTGGACGACAGGGACGAAGTGGACAAGTGAGTGTCGGCCTGTCCACTTCGTCCCTGTCGTCCACTTTGCAGGTCACCGATTCCGTATGAAACTCCAGAAGAGCAGCAGGGTCGTGATGTCGTAGAGCGCGTGGGCCACAATCGGCGCTGCCAGCCTCCGCCGCCAGGCGTAAAGCAGCCCAAAAATCAGGCCGAGCACCCCGGCTCCAATCGCCTTGTCCACGCCCTGCACGTAGTGCAGCGCGGCAAACACGGGAGTCCAGATCAAGAGCCCGACCCAGATGCCGCCCAAATCGCGCTCAAAGCGTTTTAGAATGAACGCCCGCTGAACTTCCTCCTTGAATCCACCCACAAAGACACTGCTGATCAGAAAAAGCGCCAGGTCCTGCCTGGTTCTGATCATCTCCAGCAGGGGATTCTTCTCAGAAGCGTACTCCGGCCAGAAGGTATGAAAGAGGCCGCCGATCAGGAAGGTCACCGCGAACAAACCGGGCAGGATCAGCAGGCCGATTCGGGAGTCGGCATGCCATCGGTCCGACGTCCAGCCCAGGTGCCACCACCCTTCACCCCGAATCCGCAACAGAACCGTCAAAATCAACAGAGTTACAACGGCTTCCGACCACATGAAGACCGCGAGCTGCCGGGCGCCGGCCATGGGGGAAAGACCGGCCCCCCCGAGGGCAGCCTGGACCATGAGCGATCCGACAAAGGCGACCAGGACGATTTCGGAAACCGAAGCGAGCCGTTCAATAGTGCGTCCGAAGCCAGTCAGCGGCGAAGGAGGCGGAGGGGGAGCGGGCGACGGTAGCATGAGTGGCTCATTGTAGGCCTAAACCGACTGAAACTTCAAAGCCGCAAACAAAGAAAAGCAAGCAAGTTTTGGGCCTGAAAACCAAGGCGCACTAGGCCTTTTGCCCGGACAAAAAGCAGTTGAACTGGCTTCTTCACTCCAGTAATATGACGCCTCAGGAGGGTCTATGAGTCTTGATGTCCGTTTCGGGGATGACTACGAAGACGAGGACGATTTTGAGGATTACGATGAGGACGAGGACTTCGAAGACGAGGATCTAGAAGACGAGGATTTTGAAGACGAGGATTTCGAGGACGAGGATTTCGAGGATTTCGAGGAAGATGAGGACACGGACGATTTTGAGGACGAAGAGGACGAAGACGACGAAGAGGACGAAGACGACGAGAGTGATTACTACCAGTAATAACCTTTCCACAGACTGATTTCCCTGCCCTCCGCGGGAATTTGTAAAGCCCGACGACATCGGATCTCCACTCCAGCTGAGCGAATAACAGTTGCCGGCTGCCCCCTGTCCGGTCTTTCTACAGACCTGCACGCCGCGCTTCCACCGCAAGGCCGTTTGTTCGTAGTCTGCCTTCAGTGGCCACGCGTGTGGAAGCGACCTTTTGGGACTCATTCGGGTGTTCTCCGGGGGCGGCAGACCACATCAAACTGCTGGACATAGTCTCAAACCTAGGCGGAAATTATGTTTACAATCGTGTGTCGGCCTGTATAATGAAGGTGAGGATTTTCGGGCTTTCAGTCAAGACAGGACGAGTATAACGTCACAGCGGACTTATTCACGTTATTGAGGAGGAGAGAGTTATGCTTCGGCCAAGACACTTCGCCGCGCCCGTGATGTTGGCAGTTCTTGTGGGTACACTCGCTTTCGGGCAGGATAAGGAAAAAATCAAGTACCTCACCCCCACCTGGAAAGGTTCAACCGGTTTATTCAATCTGTCGCTCGCTGACACTCTTCGGCAGGGGGAATGGACGATCGGTGTCAACGGGATGAAGTTCAATCGCGAACCAGGGGACATCGATTTCACGATCTTCCCCGTTTCCTTCACACTAGGGCTTCACGACCGCCTGGAGATCTTCGGCTCATGGGAGGCCTACAAAAGGGTCAACGCCGACCAGATCATGGTACATAAAGTCAACAACCCGAACTTCCCGCAATTACCCGCCCGTCTGAGCAGCGGGATACAGGCATGGTACAACGACGCTCCTTTCATGGACGTGGGTTTCGGTGACGGGACGGGCGATCTGTGGACCGGCCTGAAACTGAACATTCTGTCAGAAAGAAGGGGCGGCCCGCTGGGGTTTGCCGTGCAGCCCATCGCCCGTTTTCACTTGACGGACAGCCGCGAGCATCTGGCTCGGGGGTTGACTGCCGGGGCCACTGATTACGGCGCCGATGCCATCCTCTCTAAAAACCTGAAAGGCGGTGGATACATTACGGGTAATGCCGGTATCCTCCTCGCTCAGGACGTTCATAACCTCGACCGCCAGAACCGGTTCAACTATGGTGTCGGCTTTGATGCCCCCTTGGGGACTCTTAAGGCGCACGTGATCGGCGAGCTCGTTGGCAGCACTTTTTACTGCACCGATAATCCTCCCCTGGGAAACCCTGTTTCCCCGCTCGATCTTTACGCCGGACTTCGGGTCCATCCGTCCAAGTGGATAGCCATTTCCGGCGCCTATAATCTCAACTTGCGGACCATCGACGAAAGTCGATACGGGGTCGAGGCCACGGGCCGACATGGCTTCTTCGCGCAAGTGGCCCTCCAGCGCAAAATCAATCGGCCGCCGACAGTGGTATGCAGTGTCGACAAGCCCACGATCACCGGTTCGGCCGGAAATATCGAAGGCGACAAGGCCACTGTCAGGGTGACGGTTACCGACGAAGACGACGACACCCTCACGGTTAACTGGAGGACGAGCGGCGGCAAGTTGACACAACAGGAAAACGCCGCCGTCTTCGATTCCACAGGGGTTGCGCCCGGGAAGTACACGGTGACAGCTGAAGTGACCGACGGCGAGAACACCGCCAGTTGCACTTCCGACATCACCGTCGAAAAGCGCAAGCTGCCTCCGACGATCAGCTGCCAGCCCGGGACGGTGACTATCATCGAGAATGAGTCGACGACCCTGCGGGCGACCGCCTCAGATCCCAACAACGATCCTCTGACGTACACGTGGACGGTCGACGGCCAGCCCGTCACCAACAACCAGCCGGAGTTCGTGTTCGGCGCGACTGGCCGGACGATCGGCACTCACACGGTCGTAGTGACGGTGACCGACGTCGACGGCATGACGGCCAACTGTTCCTTCACCGTGACAATTAACCGCAGGCCGAATCGTCCGCCAACGGTGACCCTGTCGCTCGACAAGTCAGAGGCCTACGCGGGAGACACGATTACCGGTACGGCGCAGGCCAGCGATCCGGACAATGACCCGCTGACTTACAGCTGGACCGTTGACGGACAGCAGCGGCCGGAGACCGGCAATACCATCACCATCAATACGGCCGGTATGGCCGGCGGCAGCCACACCGTCACGGTCACCGTGCGTGACGATCGCGACGGCACCGCGACGGCCACACAGTCCTTCTCGCTGAGAGAGAAGGTGATCATCCAGATTAACCGCATCAGGCCTGACAATGTGGCCA
Source organism: Acidobacteriota bacterium (assembly GCA_041946865.1). Classification (GTDB taxonomy): domain Bacteria; phylum Acidobacteriota; class UBA6911; order RPQK01; family RPQK01; genus RPQK01. Next base: position 24,945 of record JBHGBF010000030.1, read on the forward strand.
AGGCGAAACTGGATGAGATCGCATTGAAACTGCAGCAGGATCCCCGTCTCAGAATGTCGATCACCGGGTACGACGATGACCGAAGCTCTGACAGAATAGCCGAGAGAAACGGCTTGCGCAGGGCGGAAGCCGTCAAGGACTACCTCGTCAGACAGCACAAGATCGACGCCGCCCGGATTGACACGAAGAGTGGCGGAAAGACAAACCCGATCGCCGACAATGCGACCGCGGAAGGCCGCAGGCAGAATCGCCGCGTCGAGATCGAGTTGTTCGTGCCCTAGTGGTGAAATGAATATCCGGCAACGTTCCGGCACCGACCGATTGATCTCCACTTTCGTGGGATGAATCGGCGAGTGCCGGGCCTCGGATGTGCTTTCGCTTACGTGTTCATCATGTTGTAATAAGGCGATGGCGTCTTTGCCACCGCCTTTTTTTTATGCGCTGACGTTGCTTTTTTTATGCGCCGACAATCGATCATCATTTGCCACCTTGTCGTTGTTGCATCACTGCTCCCGGTCTGCGCGGAGCCTGCCATTGTGACCCTCGGACCGTTTGGCGGCGACGTCCGCTCCCTGGCGGTCCATCCGGATAAACCGGACCGTTTCTTTCTCGGGACCGCCGATGGACAAATCTACGTTTCCGAAAACCGAGGGGGCGAGTGGAAGAGATTGAGCCCGGGGCTGGGCCGCAGGGACCTCGTCGTCGACAATATCGTCTGCCAGCCGGATAACGCAGACGTGCTCTATGCCGCCACCTGGGAGCTGAAGAACAGCCAGGGGTGGCTTTTCCGGAGCAGGGACGCCGGACAAAAGTGGGAGAGCATTCCGCTGGGGCCGCATCACAGCTCCATTCGCGCAATCGCCATAGCGCCGTCCGATCCCCAAGTACTGGCTATCGGCATCCCCGATGGAGTTCTGCTCAGCACGGATGGCGGAAATCGATGGGAAAGAATCTCCCGGGGATATCGCAGCCTTTATAACGTCGAGTCTATGGCGTTCAACCCGCGGGACTCTAACACGCTCTATGTCGGAACCTGGCACTTAGGGTTCAAAACCACCAACCTGGGCCGGCAATGGGAGGCCATCCACGAAGGGATGGTCACTGACAGCGACATGTTTTCCCTGCTCGTAAACCCCCATAATCCGGAGAACCTCTACGCCAGCGCGTGCACCGGTGTTTACCGCTCCGACAATGGAGGAGCCAGCTGGACAAAGCTGAAAAACGGGCTTCCGAAAGATGCCAACCGGACCAGGACGCTGTTGATCGACCCGCTTGATCCGACAGTCGTTTACGCGGGGACCACGGTCGGCTTGTTTGTCACCCACGACGGCGGGGCGAGCTGGAAAATCCTCGTGCCCGGCGTAGTCGTCAACACCATTGCAGTTCATCCCTCGGATAACCAGGTCATCCTCGTGGGGACCGACGATGCCGGTGTCATCCGGAGCCTGGACGGAGGACGCTCTTTCGAACCTGCCAACATCGGCTTCATCTATCGCCAGATCACTGACCTTGCCGTCTCTTCACACGCTTCTGCCCAGGTCTATGCCGCCATCGCCTCCGACCGGACCTATGGTGGATTCTTCTTTTCGGCAGACCGCGGGCGGACTTGGGAAAGCTACAACGAGGGACTCGGCGAGGCGGTTGACTCGATTACTTCGATCCTGGCCTCGCCCGTTACCCAGTCGGTGCTCCTCGGTACGACTCAGGGGGTCTATATCGGAATTCCCGGGGAGAAACCGTGGACGAGAATCGGGCTGACACGCCAGCTTCGAGTCCTCGACCTGGCCGCCGGTCCGGGAGAAGACATTACTTACATTGCCGCCGAATCAGGCGCCTATGAGCTGAACCTCCGGCTTCAGACTCTGCATCGAATGGTAATCCCGGTCTATAAAGGCAGGATCAACACGGTGCTTTTTGATCGCAGTTCGGGGCAGCTTTTTGCGGGCGGGGAGACGGGGCTTTTTCGCTCGAAAGACGCCGGCAAGAGCTGGTCTATGAAAGTCCGCGGACTTCCCTACACTCCGGTTCATTCGCTGGAAAAGAGTGGACGTCGGATTCTGTGCGGAACCAGGCAGGGTCTCTTCTACACGGAGGATTACGGCGAGCTGTGGGCGCCGGGAAAAGGGGTCTTTCCGCTGGATATCATGACAATCAGCACAAATCCGTCGCGCAACTCCGAGGTCTTTGCCGCGGATTTCCTGGTGGGCTATCTCTTTATGAGTCACGACGGAGGTGTCACCTGGGATGTCCTCAATGCCTTGAACACCCGATCGCGGATCTCGAGCCTCGCCTTCAGCCCCGCCGGCGAACTGCTGGCTGGAACTCTGTCCGAAGGGGTGTACCTGATCGAAGAGCTTCCGCCTCCGGTTCTGGCGGCAGGAACCGACAGCGACCGAGGTGGCGAGCATTAAGGTTGGCGCATGAACATCCCCATCTCATACGGGTATCTCCTGGGTGCTACTCTGACTGCGGGCGTCATCATTCTCCTGGTTGTCTTCTTTCGCCATAAGCTGGCCGTAAGGGTCGCCGAATGTCCGTTCCCGCCAGACACCCACCAGTTGCGAGAGCATGAGTTTTACACGGAATACCTGATGCCGATGCTCGTATTTGAACGAGATTACCCCTCCTTCATCGCCATCCTCAGCCTGGTGATCTCACGGTTTCCGATCTCTCGCTTTACCACTCAGGAGGAAGTCCGCTCGGCTCTGGCATTCCTTCGCGAGGCCAGCTTCAAAGGGGGAGACCCCAGAGAGATTTCAAACGTCATGTGTGTGGTCGTGAACGCTTTCGTCAATGACCCGGACGTGGAGTACGAGCTCCGGCTGAAGCTGCCCGAACTCCTCAACAGATTTCTCGATGAAGTCTCCAGCACCACAAGCTGGGCGCCCGCTTAACGCGGGGACGCTGACGCCAGGCCGCTCGCAGTTCCGCCCCTTGGCCTAGCTCGCAACGATTTTCGTCTTGGACAACCGGTCGTGGAGAGCCCGGCATTCCGAATCGAATAGCGCCGGAATCAGGCCGAGTACGGTGGCAACCACGGGAAGGAAAAGCACGATTCGGATGACGACCGAAACGAACGGCGGATCCTCGGAATCCTCTCCGGACAGCTCAAGATCCGTAGCCGACATGCCGGGCGTCCGGCCGGCCGTCCAGAAAAAGTATAGCGAGTTCAAAAAATAAAAACTCAGGGCCAGGAAAAACCAAGAGTGAGTAGCCGAGGGCGAGAAGAAATCGAGATTCAGAAACCAGCAGGCCGCAAACACAAAGACCATAGCGGTTGCGACGGGAAGCAGCAGGTCGAGAATCCCTGCCAGCACCCTCGAAAAAAGGATTTCCTTGGATACGGCTGGGCGGGCCTCCTTTTCGGGTCGCGCCTTGGACGTCGCGACACGTTCTACCAGCGGCTCCAAGCTTAACGCCTGCTGTGCGGGTCGCTTGAGGAAGGCAGAGTCCGGGCCGACATCTCGGCTTTCGGCATCGACAGTGCCCGCGGCTGTATCAGGGGCGGCGGCTTCCGGCGGCGAGCTGACCCTCGTCGCTTCCGATGCCACCAGGCCGGGAATATCGGGTAGGAAGATGTCATCAACCAGGCGCTCAGCCTCTACCATGTCAGGCAGTTTCTCGCGCGCCAGCTCAAACTTCCTTTCCAGCTGGTATCGCCACCTCGCCGTTTCGCTTTCACTCGCCGAATTGTAGAACTCCGCGGTAATGACAGGCTCCTCCGCCGGTGGCTGTTTGCTCCCTGTCCGAAAACTCGCCCTGGTCTCATACCCGCAAGGACAACGGCGGGTAACCATGACCTTTCCGCACCGAGGACAAATCACGGGAAGTCATGTTAGCATAGCCCGACCGGAATCGACCATACGCTTCTAACCGCCTGAAAGGCATCGGGGGGAACCGGACACGAATCGGAGGCGAACATGTCTGAAAACCCGGAATTGCTTTCCGCCTCGTTAATTGCCGTCCGTGACTGCATGGGCGCAAAGCCGGGCGAACGCATCCTGATTGTCACCGACGAGCCGATGCGCTCGATAGCCAACTCCCTGCACCAGGCCGCCCGCCAACTTGGCCACGAAGTCCTCCTCGTCGAAATGCTCCCGCGGAGAACGAACGGCGAGGAACCTCCTCAGCCGGTGGCGCAACTGATGCAGCAATTCGACATCGCTTTCTGCCCCACCTCGAAATCACTGACTCATACCGATTCCCGGAGGGCCGCGTCAGAGGCCGGTGTCCGCATTGCTACGCTTCCGGGCGTCACTGAAGCCATCATGATCCGCTGCATGAACGCCGATTACCGCGCGATTGCCCGGCGCACCCACTCTCTGTGCCGGCTCATGGAAGCCACGCAGACCATCAGGGTGACGGCTCCGGCCGGAACGGACGTGGTTCTGCCGATAGCGGGGCGGACCGCCCATGCGAGCTCCGGCCTTTTCACCGAGCGCGGGCAGTGGGGAAACCTGCCCACCGGGGAAGCCTACCTGGCGCCGCTCGAAGACCAGTCTGCCGGCGTGGTCGTCGTCGACGGATCAATGGCCGGGATCGGGATGGTCCGCACCCCGATACACATCGAAGTGGAAGCAGGATATGCAAAGACAATCCGCGGCGGAGAAGAAGCCGACCGGCTCAAACAGCTCCTCGAGCCTCATGGCCGGCCTGGCCGCAACGTCGCCGAGTTCGGTATCGGGACAAACGACAGGGCCATTCTGTCCGGCAATATTCTGGAAGACGAGAAGGTCCAGGGGACTATTCACATCGCGTTTGGCGACAACAAATCGATGGGCGGAACCGTCCGTGTGGCGAGCCACCTGGACGGCCTCGTCACCCACCCGACCGCCTGGTTCGACGACCGCAAAGTCATGGCGGACGGCACACTCTTACTTGATGATTAACGGAGGTTGAGATGCGCTATTACTCGATTGCTGCTCTTGTTCTTATGACCGGCTTCGCGGCAGGTTCTTATGCCCAGGAAAAGCCCGGATTCGACGGCCTCCATATGAGCCTCGGCAATCTGTCGCGACTCTCTCACGCTCAGACCCGTTCAATCAGCCCCGAAAATTTCACCGGCGAGAAAGGAAAGGGTGGAATGGCGATCGAGGGGACAGGAAAGAACGCGGCGCGTGACCTCGGGCAGGGATGGAAGGTATCACCCTCCATCCACATTGAACCCAAACAAACCTTTACGCTTGCAGAAATCCAGGGTCCGGGAGCGATCCAGCACATCTGGATGACCCCCACCGGGGATTGGCGCTTCTCGATCTTGAGGATCTATTGGGATGGCGAGACGGCGCCGTCGGTCGAAGCGCCGGTCGGCGACTTTTTCGCCTCCGGCTGGGGCAAGTACGCACAGCTGTCCTCGCTCGCCGTGTGCGTCAATCCAGGTAGCGCCTTCAACTGCTACTGGGAGATGCCCTTCCGCAAATCGTGCAGGATTACGATGGAGAACATTGCCAGTCAGCGCATGACCCTGTACTATCAGGTCGACTACACGCTGACGCCGGTGCCAGAGGACGCCGGCTACTTCCACGCCCGCTTTAACAGGGTCAATCCCTTACCCTACAAGACGGATTACGTGATTCTGGACGGGGTGAAAGGCTGGGGCCATTACGTCGGCACTTACATGGCCTGGGGGGTGAACAACTCCGGCTGGTGGGGCGAAGGGGAGATCAAGTTCTTCATCGACGGCGACGGGCAGTTCCCCACGATCTGTGGGACCGGTACCGAGGACTATTTTTGCGGCTCCTACAATTTCGAAAACCGCGACACCAAACAGTACCAGGAATTCACGACACCTTACTCGGGGCTCTCCCAGGTGATCCGGCCTGACGGCGTCTACAATTCCCAGCAGAGGTTCGGCCTGTATCGCTGGCATGTCGTCGATCCCATCCGTTTTGAAAAGGATCTGAAGGTCACGATTCAGGCGCTCGGCTGGCGTTCGGACGGCCGCTATCTTCCGCTTCGCGATGATATTGCCTCGGTCGCCTACTGGTACCAGGCCGAGCCGCATAACCCCTTCCCGAAGCTGCCGGACAAGGATGATCTGGAGATCCGGTGATCTGAGATCGCATTATCGCCGCGCACGAACCCGCAGGGCTCGCCGGAATCGCGTCCAGTGGTAACCCCTCAGTCTTCGTCCGGCGAGGCTCCGCACTGTCCCTTCCTGGTTTTGTCACGCTAATCACCAGAAATCACGCCATTTCCGTGGCATATAAGAGAAACCGGTTTCCCGGGACGGAAAAGTGGGAGGCTAGAGAATGGGTTCCTTTCGTGACCGCGCTGAGTGGATAGCAGCAGAAGCAGAGGACATCCCCACCCTTCATGAGGTCGCGTGGAAAGTTCTGAAGACGGTCTCGGACCGCCCTGCCGATGTCCAGGATCTGGAACGACTGGTCAGCCGCGATCAGCCGCTTACCGCCAAGATTCTCCGCATCGCCAACTCGCGTTGGCTGGGCGGGCGACAACCCGTGTCGACTCTGCGCCAGGCAATCACGGTCCTGGGCACCCGTCGCCTGCGCTCACTGGTTCTCGCCGCTTCGATTGACGGTGTCGTTCGGTCGCGAGCGATGAAGAACCGGCACATGTGGGAACACGCGCTTGCCGTGGCGGTCGCCTCAGAGCTATTGGCCGAGGAGACTCATTATCCGGACCGCCAGGAAGCCTTTGTCTGCGGTCTTCTCCATGACCTCGGGAAAGCCGTTCTGGAAAAGAGCCTGGCTAGCGAATATCAGCAAGTGCTTGACCGTGTCTATAACGAGCACATCTGGGCAATCGAGGCGGAACGGGCGATTCTGGGCTTTGATCATGCGGCCGTGGGAGCCTTGGTTGCTCGAAAGTGGAACCTGCCGGCCGTGCTGGAGGAGGTCGTCAGGGAGCACCACACTCCCGCCTCTGCCACCCTCGACCCTTATCTTTGCGCCATCGTGAGCTTCGCCGACGGCCTCTGTGTCCGAGAGGGCATCGGGCCGTCCCAACGGCCCGAGATCGACATGTCTTCCCTGGCAGCGGCCTCGATCCTCGGGATGAAGCCCGCGTCGCTCGCAAGGACCACCCAGGCTGTCGCCACCCGATTCCAGGAAGACAAACGACTCTTCGGGCTGAACTAGCCTGTAGTAATGTGTTTCCGCCGCAGGACCGCCCACATTTCCTGAAGCAATCTTGCTTCCCGCTACTCCCACCTCCCCGCCCGCCGTAGTCTATAACCGCCCCAAACCGCCCTCGGCGATCTTGCTTGAAATAGTGTCTACTATCCGTTATGAAGCAAGATTGTGGAACGAAGTAATAGTCAGGCCGAATCTGACACGGCTACAGGAGCGACTTCGAGGCACGGAAGCCGCTTCGGCCGGTCGCACCGTTGGAGTAAGTCGTATGATTCGTGTAATCGAGTGTCGCTACATCTCGGAGTATGGGATCTGGCTTCGGTTCAACGACGGCGTCGAGGGCGAGCTGGACCTCGAAAGGGAGCTGGACGGGGAGGTGTTTGAACCCTTGCGAGATCTAGACACCTTTCGTTCATTCAACCTCCACCCCGAGCTTCATACCATCGTCTGGCCTGACGGGGCCGACTTCGCTCCTGAATTTCTTCATGATCGCGTCCAGGCCGCAGCTGCGTGATTCAGCGCCGCAAGTCAAAATCCGGAATGCGGCCAAACTCAATCGGGTCGATTATTTGCAAAGTTTATCCTCTGAATTGGGGTTAAGCGCGGTCTCCGCAGAGGACAACCGAAGCGCGCGTTCCCAGGCCGGACTGTACCGGCCCGCCGGTAAAGGTTTGGCCGGGAGGTCAAGAACCTGGTACACCCCGTTTTCAAAGGCAATGAGGTCGCGCGCTCAGCTGGTCCCGAGCCCCGGAGAGCTCGTGAGGGAAGCGGACGCCAAGGATCTCGCTCAGGCGTTGGTCCGAATAGAAGCTGACACTGGGGCCCTGACTTTCTCATGTCGATGATCACGATAAAGCCACCGGGGGTGTCGAGCTATCGGAACTTGTGTGACTTACCTGACTAACCGGCGAGGAAGTGTCCTTACTACAAAGAGTTATGAAGATATCACGACTTGTGTGACTCACACGCGTAATTGCCAGCCAACTGGATGTCGCTCAGCAGTCCGGAGTAGCGGCCGGGCGAGAGTTGTGAAATCTCATCCGAGACTCCCTGGACGACTCGGACCCTAGTTTGCCCGGAGGTTGCCCGCAACCACGACTGGTTCCTTGCGAGCGCCACTCTCTCTGTCCGGTCAGGGGGTAACCCCTCAGTTTTTTGTTGGGAGTGTGGCAGCAACGAGGAGAGAGGCCGGTGCTCCACGCATCACGGAATTGGGTCCGGTGGACAAGTCGAGCCCTCGAGGGGATCCGCCTCAAGCGCCTTACAATAGCGTAAGATCCACCTTGTATTCGCCTTCTGCCGGTCCCATGACCTGGAACCCCCTTGACGGCGACGGCAAAGCGGCGACCGTGTACGACCGCATGCCGGCGACGATTGGCGCTTCGCCGGGGAGAAGACAAGGCGTGGCTGATTCATCATGGGATGAGTTGGGGATTTCGGAGAGATGCTCACCCGAGGCGACATCGTGCCCGGTGCGACGGCTGGTTGCAGCGCGTACGACTGTGAGTTTGTGGTCTTGGCACGGGAACTGCGGGTTCGTCTGGTCACATTCGACACTGAGGTTCTTCAGTCTTTTCCCGACACGGCAGACTCGCCCGAAACCTTCCTGTCCCGACCTTCGGCCTAACGCGTTTCAGCGGAGCGGCCACGGTGTTGCGACCACTGTTACGCCGCCTAAGACACGTGCAGCGCACCCCGCCTCGCGACGCGCTCGTGTTCGGAGTTTGCGACCCGCCCTGCGAGGAGTCAGCGGGCGGCAAACGCTCGAGGTTTCCCTTCCAGGCGGCCTGTCGAAAATGAGCGAATCCCCCTGTTCGCCCTATTTCATCCAATGGTCCCGGGCACACACCCGACGCGCTCCGCTGCAAAACGCTGCGCTTGCGGCTCCGTCGCGCCTTTCGAAGCGGCGCCATTCGAAGCACACACCCGACCGTGGAAATAGGGGGACAGCAAGTAGGTATAATTTGAGGGTGACAATGTTGACGGAAGTCGTAACCCAAACTGGTTTTCCGGCTCTGAGAGCCCTGGACTTTGGCGAAAGTATACAGATGAATCAACAGGAACCGCTGCTGTGTGGCT
>JBHGBF010000300.1:0-8515 GCA_041946865.1 Acidobacteriota bacterium
CCCATGGCGTAGATGTCACTCAGGGCGTTGGCCGCGGCAAGGGCGCCAAACCAGTAGGGGTCGTCGACGATCGGCGTGAAGAAGTCGAGAGTCTGCACGACTGCCAGTTCGTCGTTGAGACGATAGACCGCTGCGTCATCCGCGGTATCGGCGCCCACGAGGACCGCCGGATCAATGGGCCTCGGCAGATTTCGGAGCACTTCTTCCAGAGCTTGTGGCCGAAGCTTGCAGGCGCAACCCAGGCCGTGCGTATATTGAGTGAGCCGGTACTGACCTTTTGCAGACGGGCCAGGATGGGAAAAGCGGTCAGGCGCGGGCTGGAGCCGGCGCACGGCCGCGCAAACAATCTCGACAGCACGATCGACTTGTTGGGAGGTCGTTTCCCGACCGACCGAAAAGCGGACCGTTCCCATTGCCCAGTCAGCCGACACGCCCATCGCGGCGAGAACCGGCGATACCTGGATGTCTTCGGCATGACATGCCGCGCCTGCGGACGCGGCTACACGATCACCTATTTCCGATAACAGAGTGTTGGCGTCGACATCCCGGAAACTGACGCTGAGCGTGTTCGGCAGGCGGTTGTCCGGATCGCCATTCAGACGTGCGGCGTCGCTGCCGAGAACCGATTGCAGCCCGCGATCAAGGCGATCGCGCATCGCCTTCAGGTGTGACATGTGGTTGGTCAGATCACGTCGGGCGATCTCGCAGGCCTTCCCCAACCCCACTATTCCCAGGACATTTTCCGTGCCCGGCCGGCGCCCTGCTTCGTGACCTGCCCCGTGGTGAAACCGGGCCAGGCCGATTCCCCCTCGGATGTAGAGCGCCCCGATTCCTGTCGGCGCGTAGAGCTTGTGCCCGGCGACGCTCAAAAGGTCAACTCCCAGTTCGTCGACCAGAACCGGGATCTTGCCGACCGATTGGGCGGCGTCCGTGTGCATAACCGCGCCGTACCGATGAGCAATGGCGGCCAGTTCGCGGATCGGCTCAATCGTCCCTACCTCGTTGTTGGCATGCATCACTGTGACGAGAAGCGTTTCTTCCGACATGACCCGCTCGAGGCCGGCCGGATCCACCCTCCCCTTGCCGTCGACGGGCAGGACAGTCACCCTGAACCCCTGACTCTCCAGCCATCGACACACTTCCATCACGGCCGGGTGCTCGACGGCTGACGTCACAATGTGGTTCCTCCGCTCGCGGTTGGCAAAGGCGATTCCCTTGATCGCCAGGTTGTTACCCTCAGTCCCGCCGCTTGTGAAGACCACTTCGTCAGGGGAGCAGCTTAGAAGGGCAGCTACCTGCGCCCTGGCCGTTTCTACCGCGCGTTTTGCGGCGGTACCGAAGGGATGACTGCTCGATGGGTTGCCGAACTGGTCCTGCAGATGCGGCAACATGGCAGCAGCCACCTCCTTCGCGATGGGAGTAGTGGCGTTGTAGTCAAGATATATAGTGTCCATCGTAACTCCGGTTCGTTGAGAAGAGGAGGAATCCCGCGGGTGTCTTGGGGCCGTGTCTAAAGAATAAGAATTTAGTTTTCGGTTCAAGGCGGGAAGACCAGGAATTAAATGTTTTAGACACGGCCCCCAGTCTAACGAGCTTCGTCACAGGGGCGGCGACATCGCCCACTTGTTCCTTGCGGGACGTAGGGGCTCGCCTTTAGTGTTCGTGTTCTCCTTCCGCTTCCAGGCCGTTTATTTCCTTCATCAGATCCAGTTCTTTGGCTGTGATCTTAGGTAGATGACGGATAAAGAGCACCAGTTTCCAGTTCTCTTCGTCCTCACCGCCCCAACCCGGCATACCGGTGAAGCGGACTCCGTTCTTGATGATATAGAAGATCTCGCCGTCCGTAAGCGATTGCGTGCGGCTCGTCCTCATATCAGGAGCCGGGGGGTATAGCCCTTCGTTGATGTCCGTTTTACCGCTTCCGTTGTTAGCATGGCAGATCGCGCAGTGGTCAGCGAAGTGGTCTCGAGCCTCAGCAATAGCACGCGGACTAAATTTGAGCGGATTAACCAACTCCTTCGCGCCCTTCGGTGTTGCAATTCGCCTGGCATGTGTCGCCAGGATCGCCTCGATTGCCGACGGCCTATCCCGAGCGCTAAACCCGTGAAGGGCCAGGAACCAGTAGAGCCAGGCGCCGAGGGCAATTATCAGGACGAGCGCAAGTGTGATGAGAATCTTCGACCTGCTCATGCGGGTAAACCCTTCGTCGAGCCTTTACTTCATCATGACACGGTTCGAGGCGTTGTGCCCACTTTGCCGCTAACCAAACGCACTTCAGCAAGAACTGGCGGTCGTCACTTAGGGAGGGGTCGCCATCGCGTAGCTTCCCGTGGGTTCGGGACGAAAGCGGAGGAATACCTGGACACTTCGCGGATTGTCGCCGTATATCGGGTTGAGGACATCCGGAAGCGTGTAAAACTTCCCTTGCACCCCCAGCCCGGTACTGAGCCATGATTGAATACGAGGCAATTCCCGCTCGTAGCCAAGGGTATAAGCTTGAACTCGGCCAATGACCTCCTCCTCGATCTGAAGAGCCTCCGGCGTTTCCCCGGTCAGCAGGCTGTTGTCACGGTCAGCGTTCTCGATCCTGGTCCAAAGCCAGTTCCTGCCCATGAGCCGAACGGTCAGCTCCAGCGCATAGGTCATGATATTGAAAACGACGGAGTGATCTCCGAGTTCCTTGTTCCTTCCCCAAATCAGGCTGCCGGCCAGGTAGCCCCTGTAGAATGAGCGATTGTAATGCAGAGAGGAGGTCACCCGGAAAGCATCCTCGTCGGGTGATATGACTTCCGGGCTGTTGATCCGGGCCAGGGAGAATCGTCCCAGCCAATTCTCTGATGGCGAGATCGATAGGCGTGAGGCAAACGAGTCCGGCTCGCCTCCGTCGATAATCCATCGGTTCTCGTTTGGTTCGCGTCCATGGAACGTTGAGGCCTCGATTTGCAGAGGGCCAAACGGTAACCCCTCAGTTTTTTGTTCGGAGTGTGGCAGCAACGAGGAGAGAGGCCGGTGCAGGATGCTGCCCATCGACGATCGGCAGGCCGAAGGCCGTCTCTCCCGTTTGGAACACCTCCGGATAACGACGATCTGCAACCGTTGCCGGCTCAAGACTGAGCATCGTTCGGAAAGTAACCGAATGTGGTCCGATTTGTCGGGTCAACACCGGCATGAACCAATTGGTGGAGAAGAACTTGTCCCGACCACGGGGTCCCGTCTGTTGAGTGGTGAGAAGGAAGGCCTTGGCGTGGAACACCAGGTCCCAGTTTCCGAGCGTTATATGCAGCATCGGGTTGGCCTTCACTGAAGCGTGTGGCTCCAGTGCGGTGCCTGATGCAAACATCCCCGTCGGGGTCCCCATTTCCGACATGTCCATCGGCTGGCTGCCCATCGCCTGGTTGCCGGCCATGGAGTGGCCCTGAGCCGCCTGATGTGCCTTGTGAGGCTTCGGCGTACCGGTTTCGGCTTTCTGTCCATGCTCGTGCTCCCGTGCCGTATCTAAACTACTTACGCCTGTCCTACTGTTCAAACCGTCCCGCCAGTACCATTGGGCCGGTCGGCTGGGGGCTGCCGCCGACCGGTTCAATAGTCACTGCGAGGACAGCCACCTGGCTAACGTCAATCGGAACGCTGAAGCTGATTTCCGTCGTCTGCCCGGCGGGCTTGAAAGTCTGTGAGGGGATCGGGGGCCGTCCATTCTGGATGACCCACATTTGCAGGTCCTGCTGCCCGGTAACCGGGGGCAAATCATGCAGGAAAGCTACGGCCGTACGCTGTGTCGGCTCCAGGAAAGCGCTCCCGCTTGCCCCGCGATACTCCTCAAGCCCGGCCATTTTAAGGAATCTGGTGTCAGGATGTGTGAGCAGGTCCACTCGGTCGCGCAGACCCTGGCTAGACTCCCGCAGTCGACGGTTCTCTTCTTGAAGGCCACTGAGCTGCTGCTTGATGACCGAGTTCGATTGCCATATGCGCCAGGTGAAAAATCCGAGGACTGCGAGCAGGACAGAGGCCGCGATGGCCCACGCCCGCCAGCCATATCCCCCAAAAGAAGCTCGAGCCGGACGGCGCTCCTGAGTGGCCTGAGCGAGAATTTGATCCTTGAGACGCGTCGGTGGGGCGGAGAGCGGGACACTCAAAGGGAGGCTGAACACCGTTTCGCGCAACTCCGTGAGCTCCCCGCGACACTCGGAACAGTGTGCAAGATGCGACTCGAACTCCTGCCGCTTCGGATTTTCCAGCTGCTCAAGCAGGTAATCGACGTAGATGTCTTCGAATTCGCTCTTACTCATTGAGAAGCTTGCCTCAATGCTAAGCGGAGTCGCTCCAAACCCGAGCGTATCCGGGTCTTGACAGTCCCCAGAGGCACACCCAGCCGGTCTGAAATCTCCGGATGGGAAAGGCCCCCATAGAAGTTGAGATAAATCGGGATCTTCTGCTCGTCAGGAATCTCGGCGAGAGCGCGAAGTACCAATACCCTTCTTTCGTTTTGAATCGTGCTCGAGAGCGGGTCAACGACCGAGCTCGGGACTTCGAAGGCGCCGGGCTCGGTCGAGATTGAAACGTGTCTGGAGTCTCTTCGGGAGGAACCGCGCAGGAGATCGATAGCCCTGTTTCGTGTGAGGGTCAACAGCCAGGTGCAGAGTGAGCCGCGTTCCGGATTGTACTGCGCGGCCTTGCGCCATACGGTCAGAAAGACATCCTGAACGACGGACTCGGCACTGGCTGTGTCTCGGACGATCCGTTCTGCAAACGAATAGACGATAGCGGCATAGTTGTCGTAAACCTGTGAAAGGGCCGCTGCGTCCCCGGTCTTAACTCTCTCCAAAAGCTCAGCTTCTCCCGCCATCGTCTCAGTAACATCCAATCACTCAGCTGGTTGAAAATCAAACTGCCTATGCGCTTGATTCTCCGGTCGAAATGTACGTGAGAATGCTGCCTTTTCACCGCCTATGACAGCTGCCCTCTTCAGCAGTTCCGGATCCCGGACGCCGACTGCCAGCGCGGTGTTGCTGTGCCTGCGAGCCTCCGCATGTCTGCCGTTAACATAGAGAGCCCAAGCGTAAGCATCGAGAGTGTAGACGTCGCGACGTCGTTGGTACTCCCGTTCAGCGATTCTGAGCGCCTTTCGCGGGTTCCGTGTGGCGTAATAAAAGATCAGCTCTCGATTTGCATTGTCCTCCTTTTCCGACTCGGCGAGGGCCTTCTTCTCGAATTGCCGAAACAGCGCCCGCGCCTCCCGTGGACACCCAGCGCGGACAAGTGACCTGGCCAGATCGTACAGGTTCTCAGGATGTGGCGCCGTCTTATAGCGTTCGCGCAGCAGTTTTACGGCATCTGCGTGCCGGTTTTGGCAGGTTCGAAGTCGGGCCAACTGGGCGAGCGCATAGTGATACCCCGGGAAGTGCTCGAGCGCCTGATCGAGGACCGCTTCAGCTGCGCCCGGCCTTCCCGCCAGCAGATGCAGATGGGCGACTTGAGTCAGAATCCAGGCCAGATCCTCACTTTCTTGTCCAGGAGTCCGCTGGTAAGCGGCTTCCATGAACTGGATCGCCCCTTCGATATCTCCGAACAACTCCCGAAGATAGGCCGCTCGCGTGAGCCCTGGGACGTTACCCGGACGCAAGTCCAGCATCCATTGGGCCGCTTCCTCGGCTTGCTCGTAGTTTCCTAGCTCAATATTCGCGTCGACGAGATAGCCATAGACGAGGACGTCATCCGGCGCGCGCTTACGAAGACGTTCTGCCTCCTCCAGCGCCTGGGAAAACCGGTGCTTTCCGAGCAGAGCCCAGACCCGGATCTTCTGCGCTTCGAAATCGGCCGGATCTAGAGCAAGCGATTTGCGAAGAACCTCTTCGGCTCTGTCGTAAAACGAGGGGTCGGACGTTTCACGTGCACGGCTGCAAAACGCCCAGGCGAGCTGATTATAAAGCTGGACGTTCGGAGGATTCTTGGCTATCGCCTGCTGCAACCGGTTTATCTTCTTCTCGGCCGGCGAGCTGGGGACCGGCAGTCCGTGTGCGTTTAGCTGCGCAGCTGTCAGGACAATCAGAATTGACGTAAATAGGAATGTCATAATTCTTCTCCCGAATCAGTCGAGCGTTGCCGGAGTCGAGCCGGGTAGCACGGATTTCGTGCCAAACCGGGATCTAATATGGAGTGCCGCGCAGAAGCACTCCGACGCTTTATTAAGGATCCTTCTGCCGCTGCACTCCAGATTGGTCCGGCGCCACTGGCTCATCTCGGCACACTAAAGCTCTTTAATCCACCGGCCCGCCGCCCGGTTCGCCGGGATCGACGTGACGGCGATTGCGGCCATCCGGACAGCTGGCGAGGTAAGGGAACAGGGTTCGGTATTCGGCATCGTTCACGTTTACTCCGTCGCCGAGTCGCCCGTTGACGTCCGGGTCAAACCCGGCAAACGACGCGAGGACGCCTCCGACACCCACACGAAGAACAATGTCCACTACGTCATCCTGCAGACGTCGGCCATTAGGGAAGCCGGCCGGGTCCCCGCCGATCAGTCCCAGTCGATTGATCGACTCAGGCGGAGTCGCCGGAACCCCGGTATTCAGGCGGAGCAGATCGGCCACCGGGCCGGCCGGGGTGTCTGAAGCCGCGATTGGTGGCGCGTAAGTGACCAGCGGCAGGAGATCTGTGCGCGGCGCCGCGGGAACTGCAAGCGCGCCCCCGTAGAGCGCTTCCACGATCCGCACGATGGGGGGATCAAGGAAGAAATCTGCAAACTGCGAATCCCGTCTCGGACGGTCCATGCTGAAACGGTCCTTGGACCCGATTCCGATGATGAGCTCATTGATGAGCGGATTCCCTATTCTTTGGACCTGACGAAAAGCCCCGGACTGAACGGCTGGAGAAGGCGATCGACGCACGGTTTCCTGTCGCCTCGACGTCGTTCCCCATACTCCAATCGTGGCGGCCGGCGAAGTCGCCGGCTCCAATCGGCCGGTACTTGTCAGTAGCTCGATGGGGACTTCTATCGCAATGGCGTTCACAGCATAGCCGGACACCGTGTCGCTCGCGAAATTCTGCGAAGCCTGGTCTTCCGAGGCCGTCAAAACACCCGGGACACCACTTCCAAGGGTACGAAAGTTGGCGGTATCAAACGCCGCCCCAAGATCAATCCAGAAGGGGTCGTCGGTCGTCCCGGCAAAAACCGATATACCCTCGGTCATCTGGTAGGTTCCTTGAGCGAACAGCGCTTCGTAGTCCATGGTTCGAGGCCCGGCGTTACCCGGAACAACGAACAGGAAAGAGCCATCATCGGCGTTTGTCAGCTCCACGGTCCGACCTCCTCTGATCATCGTCACTTTGTAGGTCTGCCTCAAATTCAGACCGGGATCCGAAAACGAAGTAATTCGCGGAGGCACGACCAGGTTCTGAGTACCCGGTTGATTAGCACCTTGATCGCCAACTCCGGCCAACGCGGTGTAAACGCCAGGGAGCTGATACTCGGTACTGAATCGGAATTGAAAAACAACATCCTCGACCGCATCGTGATTGTTGTCGACTTTGATCTCGTAACGGATGTCCGGATCAAAAGGGAAATAAGTCGGACCGTTTGCCGGGTCAAGCAGAGGATCCACGCACATGATTATCGTGACCTTGCTCGGTGGAGTCCCCGGGGCCTGGCCGGCCCCGTAACTGACAAAAGCATACAGGTCCGTAATATCGGCTTTGTGATCGAGCGCTGTGATCGGAGCTTCCCGGTGATTCGAGGCGGGGATGGGAAGCAATGACAACAGCAGCACAGACACTGCGGTAATAGCTGTCTTAAACCTTCTCATCATCTTGTTGATCTCTCCTTTGGGCGAGGTTCTGCCCAATATACGGAGGGACAAACAAGCTTGGATTTAGAAGACTGACGCAAAAAGGCGAGTCACTCAACTGAAGGGCTGTACGGTCGTCCGCTCGATCGCCGCTTGGACCATTGATCGATGATCGTCTTCGCTTCTGGAGTCAGGTCGGCCACGGCGAGACGACTCTGGACAGCAGGCCCGAGTCGGGGATTCAACTCGAGCGCGTGATCCAAGTCCTTCAGACCCTCTTCACAATCACCTTTAATCAATCGAATGATCCCTCGGCTCACGAACGCTTGTGCCGAGAGCGGCCGGAGCTCTATTGCCCGGTTCAAGTCGGTGAGAGCCGCGTCCAACTCCCCCTTCGCAAAGAGAGCGAAGCCGCGAGTCTGGTACGGTGCAGCAAGGTTCGGTTCTATTTGAAGGGCTCGGTTGCTGTCGGCGATGGCGCCATCCATGTCACCCAAGGTGCTCCTTAATGCTGCCCTATTCTGGTACGCCTCGGGAAGGAGGCTATTCGGTTCAACTGCCCTGGTGTAATCTGCAAGAGCTTCTTCGAACTTGCCTTCTTCCTTCCGCAGGTTGCCGAGATTGTCATAGGTCGCAGCCAAAAATCTGCGGAGGCCCGACTCCTCAGGTTTATTAGACCCAAGTTGAGCGATTCTTTCGGGAGAGGGATGTCAGCGAGCTAAGGTAAGATCTTG
>JBHGBF010000301.1:0-6675 GCA_041946865.1 Acidobacteriota bacterium
CGCCTTCGGCGTAAAAAACGTTCACACATCTGTTTATTTTCGCCAAAGTCCAGTCTTCCACCTGTGAAAGAGCCGCAGCGCGCGTGGGGTGCGGACCTCCAGCAGACGAATCGTGGAAACGGTTCGCACCCGACGCGCTCCGCAGAACACGCTGCGCTTGCGGCTCCGTTCGATGGCGTGCGTCGACGGAACGAGCGGCAGCACAACGGTTACGCTGAACTGCCTTGCCGGTTTACTTGGTCCGCCGGGGGGCGTTTCTGGTCAGTGCTGTGATGAACGGCGTTACGACCCGGTTCGGTCTTACTTTGTTGTCGATCAGGATGTTTGTCCCTGTGGTGCCGATTCCGTACACCTTGTGATTGGCGCTGTCATCGACGGTCAGCACAGCTCCATCAAGAGCGACGCCCGCGAAAAGGCCCTTGCTGCGAGAGTACGAGTAGATGGCCGATTTCATCTCCACGTCAGTGGACGCTTCGGCGGTCCTTCCCACCGGTCCGGCAGCCGCGGCCGCATCGACTCCGAACTTGAGCTTGCCGGACAGCAGACCCTGGACTCCAGACCGATCGGTGAACACCAGGATAAGATCCGTCGCGGAGACCCCGATTTGAAAGCCGAAACTTCCGCCGCTAAGATCCACGAAAGCCGGCGTTCCCCATTTTCCGGAAGCGAGGCGGGTCGCAATCAGCCCCTTACCGTGGCGGCCTCCAACTCCCAGCGCGCCTTTGACCACGTGGGGGATGATCGCCATGGCATAAGACCGGGAGAGCAGCTCCTGAGGGATCGACTGATCCGGCGTCTTCATGATTTCGTTCAGCACCTCAGCGGCGTTCAGTGCCCGCTCACGCTCGTCTTTCAATTTGTCGGCATTCTGTGCCGCAACGGCCAAGCTGACCAGCAGGATAATCCAGCACAAAGCTACAGTCCGTTTCAGCATGTCACGCTCCTTTTCCTGATCTCACTCTAGCAGACTAAACGGGTTGAGAGAATTGGTCCGGCCGGCTATTTCTGCGACTTCTTCGGAGCCGCTCACGCGCCGAGGGGTGTTAAAAGGGTGGAGGGGTGGGGCCTCAGGACCCGTTCGTCGTTCCGCCTTGAGGCGGGCATTTCAGAGCTAAGTCATAGCGTACTTGCAAAAACCAGCGTAACCCCTCAGTTTTTTGTTCGGAGTGTGGCAGCAACGAGGAGAGAGGCCGGTGGGGAATCTGGCGACGCAGCAAAATCGGCCGCACGGTTGCCCGGCAAGCCGAGGAGCTTCACCGGGCGTATGCCGCGGCTCTCCCGGACTGGTCTCCGGAGGACGTCGTCGGTTCGCCTTATTCCGTAGCCGCCTATCAGCCGGATGCTTTTATCGGTGGATGGGAGGACCTGGAAAAGGCGCGCGGGCAGCTAGAGCGAAGGGGGCTTGGCCTCGTTCTCGATTTCGTCCCGAATCATACCGGCATCGACTTTCCCTGGGCGAAAAAATACCCCGACCGGTATGTCACAGCGAGTGAGGAGGAATACCAGGCGAACCCTTCTCTTTACGTCCCCATAACCACCAAGGGACGAACCACTTATATAGCCAAAGGCCGTGATCCGTTCTTCCCTCCCTGGCACGATACCCTGCAATTGAACCTGTTTAACGCAGGAACCCGGGCGGCGCTCACACGGATTGTGAAGGATCTGTCGACTCGCTGCCACGGATTACGTTGCGACATGGCCATGCTGGTGCTCAACGAGATCTGCCGTAAGACCTGGGGAGACGGGCTGAAATGCCCTGAGCCGGTCACGGAATTCTGGGGCGACCTGATCTCGGGAACAGGCAACCTCCTATGGATTGCAGAGGCCTACTGGGAAACCGAGTGGCAGCTCCAGCAGCTTGGCTTTGATTTTGTCTATGACAAACGGCTGTACGATCGTTTGCGCCACTCCTCGGCGCAAGAGCTGTCCCTACATCTGCTCGGGGATCTCAGCTTTCAGTCGAAGCTGATCCGGTTCCTCGAAAATCATGATGAGCCCCGCAGTGCGGACGTCTTTGAACGGAAGCGGCTGGAAGCGGCAATCTTGCTGATGGCAACGCTACCGGGAATGAAGATGTATCACTACGGCCAGATGGAGGGGCGTCATCGCAAAATCGCGGTCCAACTGACCAGGGTCGAACCGGAAGAGCCGGATGCCGAGCTGGAGCGTTATTACCAGAAAGTGCTGAAGATTTCCCGCCAGCCGATATTCGCCGACGGCCACTGGGAGCTGCTCCAGCCTCGCAGCAGCGGCGATGGCACTTACTCGAATATCATCGCGTACCGGTGGAGAGGCCCCGGCCGCGACAAAGTCGTGATAGTGAACTTCAGCCCGGACTGGAGCCAGGCGCGAATACCGCTCCCGGCCGACTTTGGCCGCGATACGTGCGAGCTGACGGATGAACTGAACGGCGTCAAATACATCCGTTCAAGCGTCGAACTGAAGGAACCCGGTCTCCACGTGATTCTCGATGGTTATCGGGCCCACGTCTTCGACATGAGGTGCGATTAGCGGGAGGCCTTCTCAACCATCCGCACCAGCGTGGAAATTTGCTCCTGAAGCGTTCGCGAAAACTCCTCGAGCTGAAGCGCAAAGGCTCGGATCACGGCAAGATCATTCGGAGACTTCGGGCTGCCGGTCGAAGCTGCAGGCTGCGGCTGTCCTTCCGCTCCCGCGCTCTTCGCTTGCGGGATCTGCGCAATCAGCTCCCTCCCTACGCGGTAGAACTGGATCTCCCCTTCCGCCGCCAGCTGATCCATCTGCCGCTTCACGAGATTCTTGTCACTCGGAGTGTTCCTGACGTCCACTTCAGGCCCGTATTTTTCGATGAGGCCGGACAGGGAAATCCGTCCTTCCTGCCGCACCCCCTGCAGGAAATGCTGTTGGAGTTTCTTCACCTCAAAGGAACTTCTTCTCTTCCGCCGTTTCACAACCATGATGAAACCTTCCTTCCTGAACTGTCTGCGTATCAGTTGTGCATCTTTATATACTAATCTTACAAATCCTACAAACTGATCCTCGAGTCCACAAGGCCGCCGGTCAATAATTCGTAAATAATGCAAGTCTGGTGGCTTGCACGCCTGCGTCAGAGAAGAAAAAATGCGATTCTACTTAGCTAACTTTTATGGAAGGAATCTAGGGTACGACCTTGAGCGCATGGCTGGGGACGACGGCAGCGCTCGTCAAGCGGATGGTGATTTCGGTCTCGGCGTCGAGGTCCAAGTCGCGGCCGCGTCCTGCCAGGATCCCGGCAAGTCCGATAACAGCGCCGGCGCCCGCCCCGATCACGGCGCCTCTCGCGCCCCCCTTGATGCTGCCGATGAGCGTCCCGACGCCGCTTACTACCCCAACCGCTCTCATATCGCGGGCGCGATCTCCCTCGGCCTCAATGGACTCGGGTTTCTTGACCGGCGCCGGCTTGGAGGCCACCGAGACGAGGACTCCTTGGACAGGCGCTTTAAGGCCGTTTCGGAACTGCAATGCCTCAAAGCTCAGCTTAAGCTCAGCTTTGCCTGCAATCCGTCCGGCCCTGCGCGAATGGGCGACGCGGCCGACGACCTGGGTGCCTTGCGGAATAGCCAGGCCGTGAGCCAGGGGCACATCATGCAGGATTTCGGCGTAAAAAACATCTCCGTTTCGGTTGCGCCGCGTGCTCAGTTTCTCTTCGAGCCGAATCTTGATCTTCGTATCGGCCGGAATTGCGACAGAGGCGTTGTCATCGACTCGCTTCTCGTCCTGAAACGCATCAGCCAGTACGGCCAGCGGCCCCCAGGAGAGGAGCAAACAGACGACCAGACAGACCGCCACCGCCCTTTCCGGTGAAATGCCCGTCGTCCTTTTGCCCCAATACGAAGTGTTCACTTTGTTACCTGGTCGTAATTGCGACCTTTTCCTTGATATCGTCCCATTTGACGAGGAACTCGTCCAGGAGCAGCCGCCCGCCGACCGATTCGTACTCCCCGTCGGGATTCTTGAACTGGAACGAAAACAGAGTGTAACTCTTCTTGGCCAGCCCGCCCCCGCTTCGCTCATGCGGAACCCGACTGTCATACTGCCCGAGCGGCCTGGCCTCCATGTTGAAGACTTGGAGCCCTCGCAGCACACCTTCAGGCACCGTTCGAAGCACATTATTGGTCAGTGGGAAATAAATAACCTGATCCTTTTTCGGCTCGACCCGGAAGAGTGCGCTGAAAGTGAAATCGCACTCCCTCCCCTGCAGATCTTCCCGAATACCTGTCAGGATTTTGTCCACATCTTCCCACTTCAGGCGGTCGGGCCTCTTTCGTTTGCCGACTTCCTTTGGCAGCTTGTACTTGAATGTCAATTCCTCACATGAGCCTTTCGGCGGGGCGGCAGTCTGCTGGCCGGCCGCAAAAGGGGTGATCAGGAGCGACACTAGAACGAAGAACGATATCGTCCGCATAAAATGCCTTCCCTTGTTAGATGGAGAAAGGACGCAAAAGGTTTAGGGAGGTCGTCACCCGCACCGCGTCCCGGCCTTCCTTTCTGAAAGCCGTGACTCATGATAATCGATCTTGGCCGGCAACTTGAGTAATTTCGCGCACCAGTGCCGCCAGACTCTTTATCAAGAGAGGATCGTCATTGAGCGAAGCCGAGCGTTCCACCCGCATGCCGAGGCTTGTCGCCAGCTCCCGAAAGGCGATGTCGACGTCGTAGAGGATCTCTACGTGATCGCAGACAAACCCCGTCGGCGCAATCAGGACGTTTCGCACACCTGCCTGGGCCAACTCCCTAAGCCTGTCCTCAACCCGCGGGCCGAGCCAACGGTCCTTACTGTAGCCCTGACTCTGGTAGGCCAGGCTCCACTTCAAGTTGCCTACCTTCTCGGCCACCCGCGCAGCTGTTTCGCGTTGCTGGCTGTCGTACGGATCGTCAGCGTCCAGGCGGCTTGCCGGAAGACTGTGCGCCGTGAAAACGACTTCCGTCTCGCGGCGCTCTGCCTCTGGAAAGCGAAGCATCGCTTCCGACACTTTGTTCGCGTAAGCGCGCACCAACTCCGGACGCGTGTGCCACTGCTCGACGTAGGCCGTTTCCAGCGCCGCACCTGATTCCTTGACAGCCGCCCGGTATTGGGAAAAGTACGCTCCCACGCTCAGCTTTGAGTACTGGGGCGTCATGCAGATTGCTATGACCTGGCGAATCCCGCTTGCCGCAATGGCCTGCACCGCATCCCGTATGTAAGGGAACCAGTGGCGCATGCCCACAAACATTTGCGCGGGCAGACCATTGCGGGCCAATTCGTCTTCCAAGGCCATTGCCTGTCTTTGGGTAATGGCCAAAAGAGGGGATCGGCCCCCGATTTTGCGGTATCTCTCCTTGATCTCCTCGAGGATCTTGGGGGCGAGCGGCCGGCCACCCCGGATGTCCATCACGTACGGCTCCACCTCCTCAAGGGAAGTGGGGCCGCCGTACGCCATGAGGAGAACGGCCCGCTTTGCGTTTGTCGCACGGTCCGCCTGCATCCGGTCTATTCTCCCTAGTTCGTTTCGGCCCATTTTCTGACCTGCCGGATGGCGAGATCCACGTTTTCAACTGGAGTCTCGGGCAGGATGCCATGGCCGAGGTTGAAGATGTGAGGCCGACCCTTGGCCTGTTCGAGGATTCTCAGCACCGCCTGCTCCACGCAGGCCGTCGAACCAAGCAGGACAACCGGGTCGAGATTCCCCTGGAGCACCGTGGTGTCGCCGAGCAGCTCCCAGACGTCACAGAGATCCGCTCTCCAGTCGACTCCGATCACGGTTCCGCCCGCACGCTTCATGAGGTCCAGCATGCATCCTGTGCCCGTTCCGAAGTGGACGGTGGGGATGCCGGTTTGCTGCAAGCCTTGAAGAATCCGTCCCGAGTAAGGCATCACGTATTGGACGTAATCCTGGCGGCTCAGGATTCCGACCCAGCTGTCAAATAACTGGATCAGCTGCGCCCCGGCCTCCGCCTGTCTCAGCAAGTAGCGCAGCGTCACCTCGGAGAGCTTGCTCATCAGGGCATGCCAGGCCTCGGGGTGCTCGTACATGAACACCTTCGTCCTGATGAAGTGGCGGGAGTGCCCTCCCTCGATCAGGTAACTGGCGACGGTAAACGGGGCGCCGGCGAAGCCTATCAAGGCGACATCCGGTTCGAGCCTGCTCTTCACCAGCTCGATCGCCCGATATACAAAGGCAAGGCGCTCTTCCGCATCCACGGTATTCAAACGTTCGACGTCTCCGGGGTGGCGAATCGGCTCCTCCAAAACAGGCCCCTCGCCTTTCGCAAAGTGAAAGGGGACCCCCAAAGCATCGAGCGGCAGGAGGATGTCGGCAAAGATGATGGCCGCGTCCAGGTCAAACCGCCTGACTGGCTGCAGTGTTACTTCGGCAGCCAGTTCCGGCGTTCGGCACAGCTCGAGCAGGGAGTATCTCTCCCTCAGCCGCCGGTACTCTTCCATGTATCTTCCCGCCTGACGCATAAACCAGACAGGGGTGGAATCGACGGGAAGTCCCTCGCAAACTCGGATGATTCTCTGATAAGGCTGCCGATCACTGGTCATGATTGTCTGTTTATCATAGACCAGCTGAAGAAGGCGGGAAGAAAAACAGGCGAACAGGACCTGACGGTCCTTTCACGCTGAAAGCGTGAAGCATGGCAGCCCAGGGTAGCGCTTTTCAGCTACCCTGGGTA
>JBHGBF010000302.1:0-5746 GCA_041946865.1 Acidobacteriota bacterium
TGCCTAACGCCTTCGGCGTAAAAAACGTTCACACATCTGTTTATTTTCGCCAAAGTCCTTTGAGGTCCTAACGGACCTCTAAGGCAAGAAACCAAAACCAAGTCGCCCTCCATTATCGTTTGAGGTGAGCACCAGACTCTAATCATCTGACACCGGAAAATCGCTGCTCCAGAGCCCCGGCTAAACCAGCGAGCCGCCCGACGAGAACGAAGGGAGAAGGACTCGACGTCCAATGCCGCGGCTCGACGTTCCTGCTAATCGCCGGTCCCTAGCTTACCACGACCTGTTGCGGAACAGCGGACATGAAGGAAAGGTCCGCGTTTCCAAAAAGCTCAAATCCGAAGACGGCCACATTCGAGCGGACGCGGACAAAGCCACCCTCCTGTTGACCAACGTCGGGTATGTACTCGGAGAGCAGTTGGGCACGCTTTTCGTTAGGCGAGAGCTCGAACAGCGCTATTCCTCGACGGTTTCCGGCTCGATCAAACACTTCGAGACTGATCTGGGCGTACTCGTCGGTAGGGTTCAATAACGCAATTCCGCTGAAAACCTGGGGGGTCTGGGCGACATGCCCGAAAACAGATTCGCGCGCCCCGTGGCTTTGGAGAGGAAGAGCAGCGAGATACCCTCCGCCGTTGTCACTGAAGCTGACACTGCCGAGGAGCTTTGCGCCGGTCCCGGCGGAGATCCTTACCCAACCGACGACCTCCTGTTCAAATCCAAAAATCTCGCTCGCCGGAGCAGTGAAAATCGAGTTCGGACTCAACTGTGTGATCGTGGCTGTCTTCAGCAACCGGCCCGCTTCGTTGAAAGCCTGAAAGGTGATGTCGGCAGTAGCCCCGAGGTTGACGACGCTGAGGATTGTCTCGAGGTCCTTTCCGACCGCCAGCTGAGCACCCAGGAGCTCGGAGCTCGCCTGGTAGATGTCCAGGGAAAGAAGTCCCGCGAAGGAGTCCCTATTACGGAGCAGTTCCATAGCGAAGATTCCCTTGTCTGCCGAGTCCTTCGCACGAACCGTTACGTATCCCGAACCTTGACGACCAAAGAACTGGGCAGTCGAAAGAACTGAAGACCCGTGGGCCGGTAAACTGAGGTCACGGACTGAGGCCCCTGAGTCGGAGATCCACGTGACGGTCATGTCCACCTTCTCCGGGTTGGGGTTCACGATGAAGATTTCAGTGTTCTCGGTTGCGGTGGCACGTACATCGGGAAGCAGAAGGTCTGCGGAGATTGCAGCGGCCAGCTGAGCGCCATCCATTCGAGTCAGGGAATCATCACCAAGGAGCGAGAAGCTCACGAGATCCGGCTTATCGGACCGGATCTCGATCCACCCCTCTTTCAATGGTTGAAACGTCTCGGTCAACAGGAGGCTCAGCTGAGCGCCTGCGGCGATTTCCTTCTGGACGACACTCCCGAATTGCGCACCCGAGCCGTCGAATCCCCGGAGCCTGACCGCGCAGGTTTCAGCGGAGGCGTTCACAAGAGCGTAACCCACGAACTCCCCGGCCTTGGTCGAGAGAACCGGAAGGATCACTGGATTTCCGCTATCCGCCCCGTATTCAAATGCGCCCAGGTCTGTCTGTGCGGTGCCGTCACCATTACCATCGACGGTGCGTTCATGGGAATAACCGTCAAGCAGCCCCACGTCATAGCCGAAGCGGGCGCCATCGATTGCCGGTGAGCCTGCTTGCAGCGAGAAGTTCAGGGCGGCGGAGTTTACAAAGAGAGGATTGCCCTGCAGGTTCCCGTTAAGCCCCGCGAAATCGCTGCTGCCGGTGAGGTTCGAAATAAATGAGGTCTGTTGCGCCCCGGAGATATCATCGCTCGTGTTCCCATAGAGGATCGAATTCGCGACAAGATGATCACCGGCCGCAATTCTCAGCCCACGCCTGTTGTTGGCGATCGTGGAGTTCAGTAGCGTCAAGCTTCCGCCGTTCGAGTACACTCCGTCACCGTCAGTGCTGCGGGACGACCCGGCAACGAGGGTATTGCTGACGCTCAGATCCGAGAATTCGCTTCTTACCCCCTGCCCGTTGCTGATCAACAGCGACGACTCGATCGCGCCTGGCGACCGGTCGAGATAGAAGCCACTGCTCGAGTTGCTCTTGACAATGTTGCGGAAGAAGCGGACACCTCCCACAACCGACCCTAAGAAACCGTTCCGGGCGTTGCTCGTAATCAGGTTGTCTTGTATCAGGATCTTGGATGCAAGCCCCGTAGCCGCGATGCCGTCCTGGGGCGATTTGCCGGAGGTTTCGCTAATGCTGTTGCCTTTGATCAGGCCCGGCGAGTCGTAAAGGGTCAGGCTCATGGCGTTGTTCTTCAGAGCGCTGTCGAACAGAGCGAAGGACGGCGCTTCGAAAGCGACCAGGCTCTCATAGGCGCCTTTCGCAATCGTCGTTCGCTGGATAAGGGCAGGCGACCACATAAGCACCATGCCTTCCCCGGCACTTTGATCGATTGAAACGTCTGTGATATTCAATCGACTGGTGCTTGCCCAGAGAGCTGTGCTCTGGGTCCGCTTGACTTCCACACGGTCAAGAGAAAACTGGCTGTCCTCGAAAATCAGACCCGCTTCACTGTCTTCGAGGAGGAGGTTCTTGAGCAGTCCCGACGACAGGAGGCCATAGACTGAGGCTGTTCCTCCAACGAAGCGTATGCCGTCCACCGTGACTCGATTGACGCCCTCCAAACGAAGCGCCGGGGAGTCATCATCGCCAACCAGCAGAGGGCTCTGATTTGCTCTAGCCCGCAGGGTCAGGCCGTGGAGCGGTACGCCGTCCCGGTTCTTGCTCAGGGTGACTGGCCCCGAGTACTCGGCACTGTCGGTAAGCTCGATCGTTGCTCCGGGCCGGGCTGCTCGCAAGGCGTCCGTGAGTGAACGGAACTGGCCCTGATCGGGCGACTGCGAGACCTCCAGGAGCGTGGACCGACAACGGAAGGGACACTGTCCACGAAGATGGAGCGGCGGCGGTTTGGGTAGACAGCCTTCACTTCCGGTCGGGACCGGAGGCCTTGGATCTTCTCCCTGCTGCCCTGGACCACAAGCATGTTCAGGAGGAAAGAGTGCCTGGCGAGGACTTCGAAGGCGGCCTCGGATCTTTGCGTTCCCTGCACCTGTGAGCCAGTGAGACTCTGCAGTAGACGCTCCTGGCTGGCTTCAAGTTCGTGCTGGCAGGCCTTGGCCGCCGGGCTGAAGAGCATCTGGCGTCGAAGTCGCGGCGTGTCCAGGTCAGTAGAACCAACGATCTTCTCGACTACCGAAGCCTCTCTTAGGATGACTACGTACGAATCCGGCACGGACTCGTTCTGTGGCGCACCGTGAACGACTCCCGGCACGACCATGATCAAGTAGAAAAAAAACGGCAAAACGGGTGATAATTCGGTTCATTCATCTCCTTGTCGTCCTTTTCGACGGTTCGTGGGGCTGGTTTTCTCTCAAGCCGGCGTAAACTCCTTGTTAACGTCTCGCAAAGCCACGTGAAATCTCGATTCGCGGGGGGGGCGGAGGTCTGGACGTGGAGGAATGGCTAAGCGCGGCGCGCAGGGTACGGAGACGGCCCGGACTTGGCCAATCCGACCCACCAGACATTGAATGTCCTGCTGGAGTTTAGACAATCTGAGACTAATCAAGCGGCCTCGACGGGAACCTTCCATTAGACCGGCACATTTCTTCAAAGGGACATCGCCCGAAGTCTTCGGTTTGGCTAACAAGAAATTCGGAACGACTGGATACGGATTGAAGCCGACCGTAAAGGCCTAGTCGGGAGTGCGGAGCTTCTGATCGGAAACGGCAAGGTGGGAACGGATATTCCCCTTTTCAGGCAGCACAAATTACCCTGAGCCTGCAGTACACCACCGGCAGTTCCCTGGACCTGTTGCTGGATCTGGCCCTGCGCCTGGGAATCGAACCCAGCAATGTCCGTGGCCGCCTGGTCCGCCTGATCCAAAACGAGTGCGCCGAACTGGCCAACCGGCGCATCCAGACCCTGCTGGTGATCGACGAGGCCCATTACCTCGCCCATCAGTCGCTGCACGATATCCGCCTGCTCATGACCTCGGAGTTGGACGCGGTGCGCCATTTCACCCTTATTCTGTGCGGCCACTACGACCTGGAGGGCCGCCTGCGCACCTCCTGGCCAGCCCCGCTGCGCCAGCGCATCACCACCTGGGTGCGCCTGGGCCCGCCGGCTTCAGAGGAAACCGGAGTACCGCAATCAGGTCGGAGCTGAACATCTCTTATCGTGGCATCTGGGTAGGCGATTTTGCGCCTGTCTAAGAGGCCGTTACGATTGATTTTTGGACCTCTTTTCGGGTTCTAAGGGAACGGGGACGCATCAACGCGCCCCCCGTATGTGGTCAGGGTCTCACGCACCACCCACACACCATCCGCCGCCTCACTGGTATCCAGGCGTCGGCGATACCGGGTCTGCGCCTTCACTCGCTCGACAAACTCCTTGTCCCCGACCGCAATGCTCTTCGTCCACCACGGTTCCCGATCCAACCTCCGCTGCGCGATCGCGTCTTCGATCCGGCTCCGATAGGTCTGCTCGAACTCCTCCTGCAATCCGGGCCCGAGCAAGCATCTGAGCGCCTCTTGATCAATCAGCCGGTACCGCACCCGCTTTCCCACCAGCTCGTCATGGCCGCGCCAGCGCCACTCCATCGGGTGGCTGACCACCCCCGCTCGAACCATGTTCAGGTGAATATATATCAGGCAGTTCAGGAAGTAGCTTCCCTCGCCGATCATCGTCGAGTGAAACCGGTCTTCCCAAGTTGTTTCACTGCAACAATAATCTCGGTCCGACCCAAGTAGGCGCGCATTGTCCACCGGGGCTGCGCTCCTGACGCCCGGAGGAAGCGCGCCGCGAGGCAGAGGAGTTGACTCATCCACCGGCGGCAGGCGGGTTGAATGGTGCCTCCGTACCTCGATCCTTCATCCAGTCGGGACGCGATCCGAGCTTGTAGGATTTCTGTGCGGCCAGCATGACCACTACCTTGTTAGTGCTATGGAGCCCATCTTTGACACCAAATAGTCCACGTGATCCGCGGGTGTCTTGGAATCAAATGGTTCAAGCTCGCTGAAGGTGCAGGGCGATTCGAGAGGTGAGTCGCAGTGGGCGGCGTACGGACCCGTTATGCCTGCCATCCAACCGCTCGAGGCCGCCCAGTGGGAGGCTGAGGCGCGGAAGCGAAAGACGAAAAACTCGAGAGCGTCGTCCTTGCCGGGCAGGTCCTTTCGAATCTTGGCCGCCAACTCTATCTCGGCCGGAGGGCATCCGAGCTCGTTCGGGTGCGATAACCAGAAAACCATGTCGGATTCAGCGAAAGCCTCCCGAGTGCGGTAGGTGCTCGGGAAAAGGTCCGCTTTGCCCAAAGATTCCAGTCTTGCGAAAAGCATGTTCCTGGTTTCGGGATTGCCCGCCAACGGCATGAGTTCGCTTTGAGCCGACTCGCTCCCGGACATCAACTGGTCTACGACCTTGTTGATTCGTTCGCTGACCCTGGACGCATGACGCCGTTCCAATGTCATGGCCCGGATGATCAGGCCGACAAAGCCGAGTACGATCACCCCTACCAGGATTCCGGCCACCGTCAGAAGCATGGTTCGCTCTTCCTGTCCGTCGCGTGACGCTGACGGCCATGGTGCCTCAAAACGATTGAGTGGACAATGATTAAATGGGGAAGGCGGTAACCGCTCAGTTTTCTGCGAGCGAAGCGGCAGGCGCTTTTGGAGTTCATCATG
>JBHGBF010000303.1:0-5740 GCA_041946865.1 Acidobacteriota bacterium
TCGCCTTCGAGGCTTGGTAAAGCACCGGCCTCTCTCCTCGTTGCTGCCACACTCCGAACCAAAAACTGAGGGGTTACGCGACGTGGTAATGCCTCGGTTTTCGATTTGGGATAAGCCATGGGATCGCGTTCATTCCCGGCCCGGTCATGTTGGCCGGTTTCGGGTTCGTGTCTTGAAAGGCTAGCTTTATCGCCAGTTCGTCGCTTCGCGGGCTTTCCTCCCTCACGCGCACCAGGGGCGCTCGCGCCTGAGCGGCGACGTGAAAAGCTGATAGGCAATATTGGCGTTCTCGACGACCTGGAAATCAAACATGCCCACGCAAGCGAAATCAGCGCCATTCCCGAATACATAGCGAAGTCCGTCTTTCGGCGGAATCGCACCGGCAGCCAGAACTTTGTAGGCAATCCAGGGTTTCGTGACCCTTTTCATGAACTCGGCTGTCTCTTCCGGATCCAGGCACCGGATATTGTCGTGGAACTGGTCATGGTCAGATTGGTTGCGGCCAAGAATCGAAAACTCCACCCGGTTCTGCTTCGGATGAGCTGACCAGTAATCGTCCCGGTGGAAGGTCTTCATGTAGAAGTCAAACTCCATCCCCGCCTTTTCAAGAGCCATGGGGACCTCGAGGGAGTGAGCGGCCGTGCCCGCGATGAGACCGTTCTTCCGGATGAAGGCGATGGCCTTCTCGATCACTTCCAGGTTGTTATCTCGAACCAGCCCGTCGGCGATATTGCCTTGAACAAAAGCGCCGATGGCGCCGCCATCGATCGCTTTCTGGATGTTTCCCGTCACATCTTTGGCTGACGGATAGGTCTGGGCAAGCCACTGGATGCGACCGCCGCTGCGCTTCCAATACCTGTCCAGAATGCGGATAGTGTGGTCGTCAGTTCTCAGTACGGCGGTGTTGATCCCGCACGCTTCCGCCAGCCTCAACGTCTCGATCACTTTCTCGTCAGTAAAGTACGTCTTCAGCAAAGGAGAGACGTAGATGAGGTCGCGCCAATGAGCGAACCCGCTGACCAGATTCCCGCCGCACATCACACGGCTTAGCTCGACACGCCCGATTCGACCCCGTGGCACCTGGCCTTTCAGCTCGGCCAGGCTGGCAAATCTGATGGTCGTCGGCGTCGCCGAGGTGACCGCATCGACTCGGAACTTCCTGAGCTGCTGTTCTTCGTAACTCCTTTTTTTCAACACGCTTACTACGAACAAACCGAAAAAGGGGAGGGACGCCAAGGAACTGATCAGGTCGCGCCTCCCAAGTGACATCCGGCCGGTTGGGCTGGAGGCGTTTTCTTCCGCAGGCAAAGGCCCGCCCCGCGCATCCCGACGAAGCGAGAATCTGAGAGCCGTCAGGGCTCGGGAAAGGCCAGGAAGCGCATCCTTTGGCAAAACGACAAAGAGGACCAGAACTAAGGTCTCGATCAGATTCTTGTTCACCAAGAGGTAGCTTCCCTCCGCCATTGGCGTATCGTAGCCGATAAACGGAGGGTAAGCGACGTAGTACAGCCCCAAGAGCGCAATCCCGAAGATCGAGGCGGTACGGGTCAGGCAGCCCAGCAAAACGCCGAGCCCGATCAGGACCAGGCCATCAGTTGTAGCGCGGTTTCTCCGAGTACGGTTTCAGTTTGCCGTTCTTCAGGTCGTAGATCCGGCGATGGGTCTGTCTGGCCGGCATCCGTAGCGAAGCTCCCTTGCTTGTAGCCGACAGGGTCCATACCGGTTGAAAAGAAGGGGTGTCCGTGAGGGTCTACGAAAACCCAGCGGCCTTCCACTTTTTCCACCCGGAAGAACCCGGTCTTCCTGAGCGTGCGGGACTTGTCGCCTCCCAGGGGACAGAAACCGTAATCAACCGGTTCGAGCACATCGGTCGCCCACAGATCGCGCAGAGACTTCTCGTCGTGAGCCTTACCGGGCCAGTTCTCGAGAATCCACTGGCCGAATCGGTCGATGAGGGGCTTGCGTTCGATGATCTCATCGGCCGGGACGTCCTCTCTTAGAGTGAAGTTATAGAAAGTCACCTGGGATGGCTGGTTCGGATAGCGCATGCTGATGACGATTTCCTCCACATTTTCGAAAGTGAAGAGACGGTCCGGCCAGACCTTATAGCCAAGCGGCGACAGCAGATCCATGGTCCGTGTCTGAACGAACGACTCGAACGGAATGACCCCCGAGATGCGGATACCGGGCAGGGGCTCGGTGATGAAGGCCTTGGTCTCCTTTCCATCCGAAAAGCCGATAGACAGGGTCTCGAGACTCGTGGTTACGAACGTGTACTGGACCGAGCGCCAGGAGCTCCAGTTGGTCGGCCACCCCAGCAGCCGCACGGGTACGCGGACTTCCGGCTCACCTTCGGCATAGTTGAAGGTCAGCGTCACGGCCTTGGTGGTCTGGTCCTGAAACACCCGTGCATCCGTCATCGTGATCTTCGTCAAATCGGCAGGAGTAAGCCGGGCCATAAGGTCTGTCCGGTCATTGGCGAAAGCCGGGGAGGCGACAGCCACAAACACGGCCAAGAGAACCATTGCAGACCGTACTCGTTTCATGTTTCTTCCCTCCGTAGGTGGGCCAGACAACAGTTACACGAGGGCCCTCTCCATTCAACGCCATTTTGCGCAAACGATTGGCCAATTTGCGAAACTCTGACTCGCGACCGGGGGGACGCAGTCATTGTGCACTGCGCCTGGGCCGCAGGCATCCTGCCTGCTCGAGCCGCCTCGGCATGAAGCTGGTGGATCATTTGCTGAACGCGCGCCTCTTCAGCGAGCACGGACGCTTCGCCGGCGCGCCGGAGAGTTCCAGGACCGACACCTGTTCAATCGGAATCCCGCCATGAAGAATAGTTTGCGTTATCACTACAGTTGTAGTAGAATCTCCTTACAGTGAGTAAAGACAAGGCCATGGCGAGAGAGACCCAGAAACTGACCCGATTTGAGCTGGAGGTGATGAATATCCTGTGGCGGCTGGGGAAAGCGGCCGTCAGGGAGATTCAGGAAGAGTTCCCCGAAGAGAACCGGCCGGCTTACACGACCGTACAGACTATTGTGCGCCGGTTGGAAGAGAAGGGCGCGGTCCGTCGGGTGCGAAAGACTGGCAACGCGTTCGTTTTTGAGCCGGTTGTGAGTCGGGGTTCGACGATCAGGAGGCTTTTTGATGAAGTGCTGGCACTGGTTGACGGATCCCCGAAGCCGCTGATGGCCCAGCTAATCGAAACCGGAAAGCTGACGGTCGAGGACCTCCGAGAAATGGAGGAGCTTCTCGAGACGAGCCAGAAACGCCGGCGGGAAGCAGGCAAGCAATCCAAGGAGGACGAGCGATGAATGCCCATGATCTGCTGGCTGATTGGTCGGCATGGTGGTGGCCCCTGGTGGCCGCTCATCTGTGGCAATCGACACTTTTCCTGGCCGCTGCCGCCTTGGCGGTCCTGCTGTTGCGTAACGCATCGGCAGCGGCCCGCTATCGCGCCTGGCTGATCGGCTCGCTGAAGTTCGCTCTCCCTGCTGTTCTTCTGGCGAGGCCGGTGGGCTGGCTTGAGGTCGATCCACCGGCTTTCGTCCCCCTGGTTTCAGCTGTGCCGGCACCGCTCATTGAATCCTGGGCCGGTATTGAGCCGTCTGTAGTCAGCCGCGAGTCATCACCGGGGCACAGCGAGCTTTACTGCGCATTGAGCGTCGCGTGGCTTGCCGGCCTCGCATTCCTTGGGACTCGCTGGTGGAGGGGCTCGAGACGCCTCCGCCGTATTGTTTCGCAGAGCCGGACACCGGAGGACCAAGCACTCGCGGCTGCGTTGAACCGAGCCCGGCAGAGGCTCGCGCTGAAACGATCGGTGAAACTCGTCGCCTCGTCGGCCATCGACAGCCCGGCCGCTTACGGCATCGTGAAGCCGCTTGTCCTTGTTCCTCAAAACCTGCCGGACGTCCTTCAGCCGAACGAGCTCGAGGCGGTCCTGATGCACGAGCTCGTTCATATCAAACGTTTCGACAACCTCATCGCGGGACTCGCTCGCCTGCTTTGTTGGTTTTTCTGGTTCCACCCGCTCGTCTGGCTTCTTGGACGAAGGCTTCTGGCTGAGCGCGAACTGCGTTGTGATCAGGTTGTGGTATCGCTCAAAGGGCAGCCTCAGGCCTATGCGACGGCAATTCTCAAGACATGCAGGTCAAGTTTGAGGGCCAGTCCGGCTGCAGTCTCTCTCGCTTCCGGCTCATGCCTCGGAAGGAGAATCCGTATGATTACAAGTCAAAGGCCGCAGGGCGCCCGATCCTCGCATCGCCTGGTCCTGGCGGCTCTGGTTGGCTGTCTGGTTCTATCGTCGGCCTTCGTCGCACAGCCGCAATCTCGCTCGACAGGCTCGCACCTCCTTGCCGGCTCGGTTCAGGCGGCTCAGGCGGCCGGGGAAATCAAGCTCGGGGCGTGTCCGGATTGCCCCGTCTCCCTGCTGGGAATCCGTTTGGAGTCTGGTGGCGCTCAACCGCCTTCCGCAACGATCCAGGTACGAAACGAAAGCGACCGCCCGGTCAAATACTTCTACCTGGCCTTTGAAAATCGCCAGGCCGACAAGCGAGTCTATTTTTCGGTGCCGGAACGGCTTGATCCCGGCGAAATAAAGGCGGTGTCGCTTCAGCCGCGGCGCGCTATAGCTGAAGTCAAAGAAGGCCCAAACCACGTGGAAGTCAAGACGGTCGAAACGATTGAGGCCTTGAAACGCATAGGCGACCTCTCGCAGGTGGAAGTCAAGGTACCGACCGTCGTTTTCGCCGACGACACCAGCTTTGCGCTGAAAGGCTACGTGCCGGCGCCTCCTCCCCCTCCTGCCCCGGCCCGCGCCATGGCCGCGCTACCGCCTCCCCCGCCGAAGGCAGTACCGGCGCCTCCATCACCTGCCGGCCAACGACCGGCCCCTCCCGCTCCACCCGCACCGCCTCCGCCTGCACCTCCCGCACAGGCGCCACCGCCTCCTTCCGCGCCTGCCATGCCTCCTGACGGCGACCACTTCAGGGGTGGCGTAATAGGCGGAGTTCCCGGCGGTGTGAAAGGCGGAGTTGTCGGGGGAGTTCCAGGTGGAGTTAAGGGCGGTGTGAAAGGCGGTGTACCGGGAGGAGTGGTTGGCGGCGTGCCGGCCGGGTCCAAGAAGCAGACTCCTAAGCCCGCACCCGCCCCGGAACCAACACCGAACCCATGAACGCTTTTCCGAAAACATGACACAGAGCACCTCAGGGGATCGGTCACGCATGTCTATTTGGGCACGGCCTCGGTGAACTTCGGATGAGAACGTAGTTTTGTTCGGAGGCGATGTCTCATCTGGCTCGTGACTTCCGGTCAAACCTCAAGGACCGTCTCGTCAACGGCCTCCAGGGCAACGTCACGGGGGCTTGGAACAGTCAGACTATTCAAGACAGAACGAACTTCGTGCCTTTGGTGCTACGATGGCTCGTAAAAAACTATCACAACCGCCCGGCGAACTCAGCGAGCAGCAACAGACCATTCAGGCCCTCAAGGACTGGATCCGGAGCGGCAAGTTCGCGAATTTCACCGAGGCCTCGCCTTTTCCCGGGCAAATAACAGCAATGGCGAAGGACCATCATGGGCAACGACACGACCAACCGAGACAGCTTGTTTCACCCTATCTCATGCTCGTTTGTTACCCTAATGTTACCCGGCGGACTTTCGAAGGGCTGGAAAGCTGGAGCTGGCGAAGGGAATCGAACCCCCAACCTACTGATTACAAATCAGTTGCTCTACC
>JBHGBF010000304.1:0-5737 GCA_041946865.1 Acidobacteriota bacterium
CCTGTTGATTCATCTGTATACTTTCGCCAAAGTCCAGGGTCCGTAGGACCGACAGGTGTCGGTCCTACAATCCCTGGGAGCGCTGTGCAACTGCAAACAGGCTGTGGCCTCTTCTTTCAGGCGCTCATCGAAACGCCTGACTTTGCTTCCTCGTCTACTTGATTGATGGAGCGCTCGTCTGTGCTAGTCGTGGTTTTCTTGAGCTGGGCTGCCGTTTCGGCTTTCGCGCCGTCCGAAATCTTGCTCGAGCCCGTTGCCAGCGGCTTCGAGTCTCCGGTCCTCGTGACCGACGCCGGCGACGGATCGGGCCGGCTTTTCGTGGTCGAACAGCGCGGGCGCATCCGCGTGGTACGCAGCGGTGAGCTTCTTCCGCAACCTTATCTGGATATTACCGCTACGGTTGAGTCCGGGGGTGAAAAGGGCCTGCTGGGGCTTGCCTTTCATCCCGACTTCGCGCAAAATCGCCGATTTTTCGTCAATTACACCACTCGCGTTGCTGGCCGGCTGAAGACGATCATAGCGGAATACCAGGCCTCCATGGCCAACTCGGATCTTGCGGAGCCCAGCGAGAGAATCCTGCTGGAGATCGACCAGCCTTTTGACAATCACAACGGGGGTCACCTGGCCTTCGGTCCGGATGGCTTTCTGTACGTGGGGACCGGTGACGGCGGCTCAGCGGGCGATCCTATGGGAAACGCGCAGAACCTCGGTAGTCTGCTCGGGAAAATACTGCGCTTGGATGTCAACGCCGGGACGCCGTACGGGATCCCGGTCGATAACCCGTTCCCGGCCACGCCGGGAGCTCGTCCCGAAATTTGGGCGTACGGTCTTCGCAATCCCTGGCGTTTTTCGTTCGATCGGACGACCGGACGTTTGTTTGCGGGAGACGTCGGGCAGAACGCCCGAGAGGAGGTGGACATTATCGCCAGGGGAGGAAACTATGGATGGAACATCACGGAAGGGACGGCCTGTTACCCGCCTTCCATGTCGTCCTGTTCCCGTGCGGGACTGATCGGCCCCATCGCTGACTACGGCCGTGACGAGGGTAGTTCCGTGACGGGTGGTTTCGTCTACCGGGGGCGAGCTCTCAGGCGCGCGCTTGAGGGAAGTTACATCTTTGGCGATTTTGGGTCGGGCATTATCTGGCGTCTGTTCGAAACCGAGGACGGCCAATGGGAACGGGAGGAACTGCTTCGTGCAGGCTTTAACGTCAGTTCCTTTGGAGAAGACGAGCGGGGAGAACTCTACGTCGTCGACTATTCGGGCATCGTAAATCAGTTGCGACCGGGTCGAGTCTCGCTGGGTCGGCGTCCCCGAAACGCGTCAACCGGCATCGTCCGGCAGTGACCCCAAACAAACCTCCGTCTCACGTCAGGACTCTTCTGAACAGGCGGGCCGGCAGAGTGACGAGCACCCAGACGAGGTCAAGGACGCCCGTGACGACGATCCCCAAAAGCCGGAACGGTATCAGCAAGAGCCAAATCAGCGGATAAAGGAGGAGCGCTAGAATCGCGAGCGGCCAGCAAAGCACGAGTAATATCAGCCAGAGCAGAAACTTAAGCATAAGCAACCTCGATCCTCGGTTCAGCCGAGCCACACCACGTCGTGTGGCTCTCCTCTTAATACGAGTCTGCGGGCCCGGCAGTTCAGCGAGAAGAAGCCCGGCAAGGGCTATTCGCCTCTGGGCGAAGCAGTTGATTGGCGAACCAGCAGCCGCGGGCGAAGCGTCTTGACCGTCTCGACGTTCTGATCGGCCCCTTGGCGGATGATGGACAGGAGAAGATTCCCGGCAGTGCGGCCCAGCTCTTCGCGCGGCCAGTCGATGGTAGTAAGGAACGGGTTAGGATGGTGGGCGCCCTCGATATTGCCGGCGCCGACCACGGAGATGTCCCCGGGAACCGCAAGCCCGGCCTCCCGGCAGGCGTAAAGCGCCCCGATTCCCATCGGGTCATTGCCCGCAAAGACAGCGGTCGGTCGCGGCGTGGTACGAAGCAGTTGGCCCATAGCCTCTCGTCCGCTCTGGATGTCAAACTTGCCCGCGCGCACCCATTGCTTTCGAAACGGTATCTGTCTCGCGTGGAGCGTCTCCACGTACGCGCGATATCGTAGAGAAGCCGGACTGATCGGAGGACCCTGAATGTGAGCAATCCGGGTATGACCGAGCTCGATCAGATGCTCCGTCGCCAGCCGCCCGACCTCGAAATCGTCGACCAGGACGGCAGGGAATTCGGCTTTCGGAAAGAAGCGATCAATGAGGACGAAAGGCACGCCGTTTTCCTGGAGTTTGCGGAAAATATGGGGCGACTTCTCGGACTGCTCGGACGCGATGACGAGGCCATCGACGGTGCTGCTCACCAGCATTTCGATCTCGGCTTTTTCCCGTTCCGCATCCAGCCAGGAGTCGCACAAGAGAACGTTGTAGCCGGCCCGGCTCATCGCCTCTTCCAGACCCCGGGTCACCTCGGCGAAGAACGAATGCGAGATGTCCGGAACAACTACCCCGATAATCGACGTCTTCCTGGTTACGAGGCTCCGGGCCCAGCGATTGGGCCGGTAGCCCAGCTCATCCGCACACTGGAGGACCCTTCTGCGGGTTCGCTCACTGACTTCCGGACTGCCACGAAGCGCTCGGGACACCGTCATGGCGGAGACTCCGAGCCGGCGTGCGATGTCGACGATGGTGGCGCCGTATCGTTTGGTTCCCATCTGGTTTCGGGGATGCCTCTCGTCTAACATCAGGACTCCACGGTCATTTTTGATTGTTATCGTTAACGAATTCAAGGGAAATCTTGGAGAAAATCGGTGAGAGAAAATCGGTGACAAGAGAAAATCGGGGAAAATCGGGGAAAATCGGTGACACGCCCGTAATGTGGTCGTAAGTCATTGATACTACAGGGGCGGGATCCAGGTCTGGCCCCAATTTCAGGAGACCTGCTCGCCGATGCGGACAATCTCTTCTCACTCGTCTCCCAGACGGATCAGTGGACCGTTAACGGCAGGACCTCGACGCGTGTCTACGACGCCGCGAGCAGGACTTTCACGCTGACGAGCCCGGGCGGGCGGCAAAGCGCGGCGGTGATTGACGCCCAGGGCCGGGTAGTCCGGGAGCAGACAGGGACGCTCGAACCGGCCGTTTGCGGTTACGACGGAGGCGGCCGCCTGTCCTTTGTCACCGTGGGAAATGGGATGGATGCGAGAACGGTCACCTTCGGTCACAACGCGGCAGGCTACCTGGAAACGGTCACCGACCCGCTTGGCAGCACCGGCCGCTTCGACTATGACGACGCCGGCCGGCGTGAAGGGTGTCAGAGTGAAGGGTGTCAGAGCTTCATGAAGGGTGTCAGAGCTTCAATTTTCAGTTTTTCAATTTCCATTCAGCGAGAAATTCAGGGACGTCGCCTCTTTATGCGGTCGCTGCGGTCGGCCTGCTGGGCTTGGGTGGCAATTGAAGTCTGTATGCCCTACCGCCGGCGCGGTGATCGTCGCCGGCAAGATGGTCAACAAGGAGCGGCCGGGTCGCGGTGGTACTTCCGGGCGAAAAGGTTGCCCGGCCGCCTTCTCGGGGCCGCCCGGTTCGCCCGCGCGATGCTCCGGTTTCCTCTCGATCGCCGTCCTCATGGAGAGAGGAATATAGATGCATGTGCATGCTGTTACGAAAACTTTAATCCCAGGTACGACCACGGGTTACGCCACTATTCAGCGGGTCCGACGAATCTTTGGCGCAGCCGGTCTTCCGGGATGCCGGCCATGTGCCGATCGCA
Organism: Acidobacteriota bacterium; assembly: GCA_041946865.1. GTDB lineage: Bacteria > Acidobacteriota > UBA6911 > RPQK01 > RPQK01 > RPQK01. Next base: position 3,762 of record JBHGBF010000304.1, read on the forward strand.
GTGGACAAGAATCGCCGACTGGCAGGAGGCGGTCGCGGCTATGACGCTATCGACAAGCGGGAGACGGCCGCGCGAAGCTTCACGAAGCTCTATGGCCCGTTCGGCGACCATCCTGTCCACTTGCAGACTCACGGTCAGTTTGTCCGCATAAGCTTGGAAGGCGCGCGCGATCTCTGCTGGGTCATCCACTTCCGCCGATAGCCGGGTCTTCAACTCGGGCAGGGAAAGCACGCATATACCAATTTCGTTGTCGGGGTCCGCCCACACTCGATCCAACTCCTCGGCGCCCGGCTCGCCGAAATAGTGAGCGAGAAGAGCGGATGTGTCGAACACGTGAGTGACGCTCATCCCCGGTCCCGTTCCGTCGCTTCTTGCTCGCGCTCCCGGATCAGATTCTCAACCGGACGGCGGCCAGGCTTCAGATATTTCCGACCTGCCGATCGCAGGCTGGACGCCAACGCTCCCCTCTCCGGCAAGACCCTCACCTCGAGGATTCCATCCCGGTCAGTCTCCCGCCACTCCAGGCGTGTCCCCACCCGAATACCAACCTTCTTCGCCACTTTTGCGGGCACTGTCACCTGATTCTTACCCGTCACTCTGGTAACCATGTGGAAACTGTACGTCAAGGGTGGCTTTGAGTCAAGGAGTCACCTGGATTCCTTGAGCAGTTGCAGATCAAGGAAGAACAACCCCGGAAGGATGCAGGAACAGCACCACCTCCACTCTCCGCACGGAGAAACAGTCGTCGCCCGAAAAAACGAGGTACATTTCCTCTCCGTCCGGGCCCATCCATTTGGTCGGCAGGTGTGCGTTTTCCCCGGGACCCACGTCAAAATAGCGGTTGAAGTAGGCCGTCGTCCACGGTCCTCAGGGCTCCGGCGCATCGTAAATCCCCAGGCCGCCGAAGAAGCGGGGTGCCACTCCGGGGATGGCGCCCCGCCGCGCATCATTTTGACAAAGAATTCGTACGTGTCCCTATTGAGGATGGGTGCCGTGGGCACCTGCGCGAGCACTATCCGATCGGCCGGCCGATAGTCGCTGCTTTGATCGTGCGAGTAAACATAGACGTAATCGTCGCGGGCACCCGCGTAATCCTTGCCGTAATTCAGAAAGACCGGGTGGCCGAAGCTCGTGACGAACCTCCAGTCATACCATGTCCAGGTCTTCCCGAAGTCGTCGGAAAAGGCGAGTTGTGAATTCGAGGCATTTCGGACCCACATGTAGAGCCGGCCTGCCAGACAAAGCAAGCTGCTGGCTATTTTGCCCGCGGCTCCATCCCCCGTCTGCTCGCCGCTTTGCGACCGGATGTTGATCGCCTGGAAGTCCTCGGGCGTCCCCGAGATTCTCGCGAATCCCAGGCTCAACTTGCGGTCAGCCTGGGCTCGAATCCCGATCCGTCTCCGTAGGCGGCATAGAGGCTATCGTCGCCGGCCCAGGTCAGTGGCCAGTTGTCGAATCACGTCCCTTACGAACAATCGATGACTTGTCCGCGAAGCGGATCTCGGAAATCAGTGGGCTCGGCGGACAGGGTCCCGGTTCCGGCAAGCGTGCGTGACGCGGCGGAAAGCCTATCAACAAGCCCGACGCCGGGAATGTATCCATTGACGGCCTCGAGCACCGGGTTGAAGACATACTTCTCAATCCCGCCCCAGAACTCGTCTGGGCCGGTCATGGGTGCTCCATATCGAACGACGACCAGCCCGAGGCTCGGGATCACCAGAAGGACTTGCTGGCCTGCGCCTGCGCCGGCAAAAGCGTCCGGAGGCAGTTTCGACCAGACGCGGTCAAAGTTCGTGCACCAGCAAAGCCCCGAGCCTGGCTGTGGATTCGCCTCGGTCCGCTTTGGGATCGGAGCTCCCGCGTATGCGGTAACGCGATCCACCCAAGCCGGAGTTGTGTGTGTCAAGTTCAGCAATTTGCCATGGTGTCTTCAACTCAAGAATTAACCCTCGATATACTGACTTTAACTGACGGAG
>JBHGBF010000305.1:0-8451 GCA_041946865.1 Acidobacteriota bacterium
CGTCGGGTGCGTGCCTTCAGTACGAATCGATCTTGGTTCCGGCACGCATCCGACGCGCTTCCCGTCCGCTGACGGTCCGCTGGAAAGCGCTGCGGGTGCGGCTCTGTGGCGCTTTCAGTGCCGCGCACTGCGAAGACTGATGGGTTACATCCTCCTCCTGCATGCCGACCCATGTAGGTCGATTCCGTCCTTGCCGTTTTAGCCGGCGCCGGTCCGTGTCGGTGCCGAGCGGTCGGCTACCGGCCTCTTACCAGGTCTCGTAGCGCACCAGTTCCTTGAGCGGTTTGCGTTCCTTGGCCGAGGGATGGTCGGCGGCGAAACCGAGAGGCGTGAAGGCCAGAGGTGTTACAGTTTCAGGGAGCCGAAGCACCTCTCGAGCCGCCGCCGGATCGAAGTTGGCAACCCAGCAGGTGCCGAGCCCGAGATCCGCAGCGGCCAGCAGCATGTGGTCCATCACGATCGAAACGTCGGTCTCGCAAGCGCTCCAGCCGTCACGCCGCACCCAGGCTCTGTCCGGCAATCCGCACACGCATAGAACCAGAGGCGCCTGGCGAAACCATTCCCGATGATAAATACGCGCCAGATCCTGCTGGCGTCCGGATGTACGAATGACTATCACCTGGAATGGTTGCCGATTGGCCGCTGTCGGCGCCATTCGGGCAGCAAACAAGACCTTGGCGAGCAGGTCCTCGGGGACCGGGTCCGGGCGGTAGGCGCGCACGCTATAGCGACAGGTAAGAAGCTCGTGGAAGTGCATGCCTGGGGAGAATAGCAGAATTCGAGAGACCCGACCACTGCTGTCCGGCATCGGACTTGCTCAAATTTCAAAAACTGCTGATTTAACCGCAACGCCGGGAGTTACGAGCACTCTTTCGGAGTGCGGCAGCCATGCTGCCGCTTTGTGCTCGCCGAGGCTGCGGAGTTTGCTTCAGAGATGCGTATCAGGATCAGGGTCATGACCGGCAACGAGAGACCTGCTGAAGCGTCGGCCTTTCGTTGCCGCCGGTTCATTTCTGCTCCATTTCCCGCAGTTTTCGAACCCGCCTCTGGAATTCTTCGGCAGTACTGAATCTGGCCTTGAGGAAGGCAGCGAGGATCTCCTCGACGAGCTTGATCCCTACGATCCAGGCGCCGACGCAGATGACATTCACGTCATCGTGCTCGACCGACTGGTGGGCCGAAAAGGTGTCGTGGCAAAGAGCGGCGCGGATTCCCTTGACCTTGTTTGCCGCAATGCAGGCCCCTACCCCGGTGCCGCAAACCATGATGCCCCGCTCGGCTCGTCCGGTCAGAACTTCGTCACACACTTGTTTGGCGACGTCCGGGAAATCCACGGGTTCGGGTGTGAAGGCGCCGCAGTCCTTGACCGTGTGTCCCCAGGCCCGGAGCAGGGCGATGACCGGACCCTTCATCGGGAACCCGGCATGGTCCGCTCCTATGGCCAGTCTCATTCCTTGCGCCGCCCCGGGGACGGACTGCGTGGCGGACAGCGGGAGAACCGCAACTCCCTCCAGAAACTGCCTTCGTTTCATGATGCTTTTCCCTCTTGATTCTCAAGCTGACAGCATGCGCTCGGCGTACGCTTTGGCCTTAGACAGGCGCTGGCAAAAAGCGTCGTACAAGCCATCGGCCGTCTGGCGAAGCGTTCTCTGTGAGTTGGTGAATCGGTTGAGCCCTGTTGCATAGTCCACTTGCCTGATCCACTCTTCCGGCACCGAGCCGGCCCCGTCCAGGGCACCCGAAATACCGCCGGCAATTGCCGTAACGCAGTCCGTGTCCCTGCCCATGTTTATGCCGGTGATCAAGGCCTGCTTCAGGTTTCCGTTGACCATCCGGAAAATACAGACGGCCTTGGTCACAACTTCATTGGCATAAGAAAGGGCGTAGGGGACGCCGGTACCGCTGTAGGCGGTCTCAAAGGTCTTTCTCAGTTCCCGGACATCCCGGCAGCCGGCCGTCCGGTTCAACCCGTTCTTGATTTCGCTTGCGACTTTCCCGTCGCACTGTTCGAGAATCGCGTTGATGACACTCTCGACCGTTGCCCCTGGGATGGTCGCGGCGGCGATCGCGGCGGCCGTGACCGCAGCCCACTGGAGGCCGCGACTGTTGGATGTCTGGTAGAGCTGGCCGACCTCGAAGACATCGGCGATCGCGTTCTTCACGTCTCCGGCATTGATGAGGCCGAGTGGATGGCAGGAGCGCGCCATGGAGACCAGGCCGGCGTAGTCGCAGTAGCGCCCCAAGTCGCGAGCCGGAATCCCACTCTTTGCCATGGCCAGAAGAACGGCCTCGAAAGGCTCGGAGACCATTCCCGCCGATTCCGGCTTGATATCCCGCAGCCAGATGCTTCGGACGTCCTCGGCTGTGACCCGATCCTTCTTCTCGATGATGGCGGTGATCATCAGCTTCTGGCGTTCCACCCCATCCTCGGTTGTGCCCGGTTCACGTTTCCAGCCGTTGCGATAGTGCTCGTAAGGCAGCAGGCGGTCCAGCAGACCGTGCTCCTTCTCGATCCGCTCGAACGACCAGCCTTCAACCGGCGCTCCCATCGCAGATCCCACGTGACAGCCAACGATGCAGCCAAAGAATTTCTCACGCAGGCCCGGCTGGGCCGACCCGGAAACCGTCGAGGAAACCCCGTACAGCGCCGCGGCGCACGACAACCCCTGGACAAACTCTCTGCGTTTCATTTCCTGCCTCCTCCTTTACGGCCTTATCGGCCAGCAGGGTAGCGACAGGCAGGAGCACCCCGCACGACAGGAATTCGCGGCGCTCCATGCGCCTCCCCTCCAGGCGCATGATAGAGGTTTTTGGGGCGATATCAAGACTGAGGCGCAGACTCGGGGCCGGAACGGATGGCGTAACGGCCACAGGGTCCCAGGCATTTTCGTAACCGCTCAGTTTTCTGCGAGCGAAGCGGCAGGCGCTTTTGGAGTTCATCATGACTCCTGATTGCTTAAAGCTCCGGCCGCAAAATCCGCCTCGATGCTCCTCGCTTTCTCGGCAAGGCGAGCCAGTTCATCGTCGCTCAGCACTGCCGCAGCCTGGAGAATCTTCTTGGGACTCCCGACCGTCTTCTCGAGCGTCCGAGCGACCTCCGGCCGCGAAAAGAGGCGTTCCAGGCTCCCCAGAGAAGCCTGTCTGGTCAAGCTGTGTTTGACCAGTTCCTGACTCAGCTCAGCGCTCGTCACGACGTGGTTGCTTTGAGCGAGGATCGGTGCAAAAGCCGAATGAACCAGGGCCATCATGGACAAAAGGAAGACAACCTTCGCTTTCAGCATCAATGGAGTACCTCCTGACAGGTTTAATTTCAGCTTCAGTATAGCTCAAGTGCTTCACGACGCCATCCTCTCGAACAGCCGTATTGGCTGGGGCGGAAGGACATCTTCCGCAACCAGACGGGTGGTGTGCAGCGGCTGGCTTTGATCCGGCGTCCAGCTCAGGAAAGACAGGGCGCCGCCGGTAGCCCGTGCGGCTTCGCTCGCCCGGTCTTCCTGATTAAGAGTCACGATGAGTCGAAGTGGACGCTCGTAGACCCGATGGAGGCGGATCAGTGTCTGCCACAGACGGCACAGGTCCCGAAAGCCGGCCTGGTCCAACGCGTACGCTGGATCATCCATAATGAGGCAAGCCTGCGCGAACCGGCCACGAGTCAGGTACCTTGTGAAAAACCATGCGAGGCCCAAAACATGGATTTCCGACTGATTGAGGATGTAGCGCGCGAGCCGTCCCTGAACCTGCACGGAAGATCTCTGTTCACCACGCTTCGTGGTGACATCGATGGATGGACGTTCAGGCAGCAACCAGGGAGCGGGGGTGAGATTCAGGCAGAGCTCCGACCAGAGAGCGCCCAGCGTCTGTGGAAGATGCTGGTTGACGATATCCGCCAGCATTGCCGTCAATTCTTCCTTGACCGGCTTCCAGTTACTGGGAGCGTCGAACCTTTGCCGGGCGTCGGCGAACTGCGCTACCAGCTCCTGCGCGACACGGGCGGCTTCATTCTCGGCATCAACGCTCCCCGGAACAACAGGAATCTGCTTCAGTGCAGTGATAACCGCCGACAGTTCCTCGCGCTGCGACTTGATTCGAATCCACTCCTGGAAATCCGCGTTCCCGGGGATCAGCCATTGCAGCGCCTCCACGATCCGGGACTGTTCACCGGCGGCGATGGGACAGCACCCCGGGCCGGCGTCGGCCAGGCTTTTCTGCAGACTATCGATCTCGACCTTCAGCCTGGTGTATTCGTTGCGCAAACGGTCGCGTTCCGCGGCCGTTTGCTCGCGCCAGGACTGGATGACGGGTAGTATTCCGCCCGCGTGGCTTGCCCCGCAGGTCGGGCACTGCTCGGCATGCTGCCTGCCCCAGACCTCGCGGACATAGGCGTCCACCTGGATCAGGTGGTCGAAGTGCCGGGCAGCGTTCCGGCCCTGCTCAATGATGCGCTGCTGCTCGGCCTGTAATTTGCCCAGTTTCTCAGAAAGAAGCAGGGCCTGCGCCGAACTGCCGGCCTGAAGCTCGGACCCAACGCGCTCGCCGCAGGACGCCGGGCTTCCAGCTCGGTTAGAGTCGAGCCACTGGCCCCAGAGGGCGATGCGCCCGGCGACCTGGTCAAGCTCCGGGCGTAAGGGGCCGATAATGGCGTCAACCTTCTTTAGAATCTCGTGTGACAGGGCTACCAGCTCATTGAATTCCTCCAGCCAGGTGCGAATCTCTATAGCCAGGTTTGAGGGGCTGGTGTCCAGGACTGAAAGGCGACGGGCGAGCGCGATTCGGCTGGATTCGTTGCCCCACTCCCGCCACCGCCGGGCCAGTTGCGCCTCGACACGCGTCGTGTCGAGCCATTCGGCCAGGGGGCGAGGGAAGCCGGGCAGCGAACGATCGATCTCGCGTCGCGCCATGCGCTCAAAAGCCGTATCCACTTTGGTAATCGAGGCCGGCAAACCGAACGTTCTCAGGAAGTCCTGGCGGCCGCTGTTGGCCTGGAGCACGCGGCTTTCGACATACTCCTCGACGTAATCGGCGAGCTCCGAGTACCCGCGCAGGATCCGAGCACCCAGCTCCGCCGCCGGCATCTTCACGAGCTCCAGGCTCGTGTCCTGATGAAGAATCGTGCCGTCCATGGCAGTGTCCGCGGCAGCCGTTTCAGCGGCGGCTGCGAGCTGCAGCGGCAGGAGCGGCTCTTCATTCAAGGCGATTTTCGGCCAGGCGTCCGCCGACGATTGTCCAGCCGGCTGCAAAGGAGTCAGATAACGTCCCAGATACTCGCGCGTCCGGTCGGTCACGGAAACGTCCTTCTCGCGGCTGCGATCACAAAAACCTCGATAGTTCGAAGACGAGCCGAAGAGCGCCAGCGAAATCGCCTCGCACAGACTGGTTTTCCCCGTGCCGTTCGAGCCGTGGATGATGTTGGCGTTAACCGGCTCACGACCGAAATCGAAGACGATATTCCCAAGGTTGCGGAAGCTCTCAATCCGGATGCAGTCCAGCGTTCGCGGCCTCGCCAGCGCTTCCTGAAACCTGGCAATCTCAGGAGCCTCTGCGCAAGAATGGGCAAACACCCTGACGGCCTGGACGATGCCTTCGGCCAGCTCGCGTTGCTCCCTCTTTTCAAAGCGAAACGGAAAATCGGACAGCGCGGTACTCACGAGGTCGTCGGCGCTCATCCACTGCGCCACGTCCTCAAGGTGTTGTTTCCTCAACACCGCGCGTGTCTCGAGCAGCAGGCGTGGAAACCCGTGGCGGCTCAATTGTTCTTCCAGGCTCTCGCCAGCATTGAAAAAGATCGCGTCGACCGAGACGTCCTCCGAGAAACACGTCTCCCGCCGGACATCGGCAATCTGTTCGATCCAGTTCCGCCTGTCGGCGGCATCTACGAGCCAATGAAACACCACGCGCCACGCACCACGCCGATCCCCGCCCGTCTCGGCCGGAGTCGAGGGTCCGGCCCGAAGTGACAACTGGCTGCCCAGAGCCGCTGCGCCGATGATTTGTTGGCGCATGTTGGCGTGAGAATCGAAGAGCGCCAGGTAAAAGAGGAGCCCGATTTCGGGGTCGAGCAAGACTCCGACGCCGGTCTCACCTGGCGCGGCCCGGCTGGTCAGATCCTGTGCCGACACAAATCGCCAGACCGGCTGCCTTCCAGTGGCGAGCTGGCAGAGCGAGTCTGAAAACCCGACGCCGAGCTTGTCGCGGTAAGCTCTTTCCAGGTAGTCGCGGCATCGTTCGATTATGGCAAGCATGATCTACAAAAATACCGCACCAGGCTGAAAAGCGGCCCGAGATTTTCGGCACTGGGGCGCGATCAGTGTTTCCCCGAAATCCGCGCTCCGGCTAGAATAGAGTTTTCTGCAGCCATGAATTACGCGATTCTCTGCAAGGAGCTTTACAAGCGCTACGAAGACGGGAAGAAGGCCGTGGATGCGCTTAACGGCTTGAATCTCGCTATTAAAACCGGGGAATGTTTCGGCCTGCTCGGCCCGAACGGCGCCGGCAAAACCACGACGGTTGAAATCCTGGAAGGGCTTATTGCGCCCACTTCCGGCGACGTCCTGGTCCTCGGCATGCGATGGGGGACAAGACACGACCAGGAGTTGCGGGAACGGATCGGCATCACGCTGCAGGAAACCCGCTTTCAGGACAAGCTGAAGGTCTGGGAGGTCATGACCCTCTTTCGCAGTTTCTACACGCACGGCATGACAGTCGAACAGGCGATAGCCACCGTCGCCCTGGAGGAAAAGGCAAATGCCTGGGTCCGAGACCTGTCAGGCGGCCAGCGCCAGCGGCTGGCGGTGGCGACGGCGCTGGTGGGAGAGCCTGAGCTCCTGTTCCTGGACGAGCCGACGACTGGGTTGGATCCGCAGGCGCGACGGCGGCTGTGGGATGTGATTCGTGATCTCAGGGAGCGGGGACGCACCGTTCTGATTACCACACACTACATGGATGAAGCCGAAAAGCTGTGTGACCGAGTGGCGGTAGTCGATCACGGGAAGGTCATCGCCGAGGGGTCGCCGAACCAGCTAATCTCGCAGCTGGGTGGGGAGCACGTGATCGAGTTCAGCCTGGAAAAGACCGACGGTCACGCGATCCAGCTGGCCGATTTCCTCAAACTGCCGCCGGTGATCCGTGCCGTTCAGGAAGCGGAGGGATTCCTGCTCACCGTCGCCAAGCCGCACATCGCCATCCCCACGGTTCTTGAGTTCCTGGATCGCCGGCAAGCCAGGCTCAACAGCCTGACGACCCGGCATGTGAACCTGGAAGACGTTTTTGTGAGCCTGACGGGGAGGTATCTCCGAGATGAATAGTTTTGCTCCGATGCTCCAGTTGGTTCTCTGTAACCTCAAAGGGTTTCTGCGTGAGCCGGAGGCCATCTTCTGGACGTACGGTTTTCCCCTGCTGATGGTGATTGGGCTCGGGATCGCTTTCTCAAGCTCAAGCGGCCAGTCGATTCAATTCGACGTGGTGGAGGGGCCGGGCGCGCAGAAAGTCGTGCAGGCAATGGCGCATAACCGGGGGTTCAAAGTCAAGGTAAGTCCTGAGGAAGAGGGTCTGGCCCGTCTTCGAACCAATCGGACCCTGGTGGTCGTTGCCCCGCTCGAAACCGGCGGCTTTGAGTACTATTTCGATCCGTCCAACCCCGAATCCAAGGCCGCGCGAACTGCGGTCGATGACGCGCTGCAGCGCGCCGCCGGCCGCAAAGACGTGTTCGCGTCAGAGGAGGTGAGAGTGGAGGCGCCTGGCTCGCGCTACGTGGATTTCCTGGTTCCCGGACTGATCGGGATGAACATCATGGGCGGGGGCATGTGGGGCATCGGCTTCACACTGGTGGATATGCGGATTAAGAAGCTTCTTAAGAGACTGTTGGCCACACCCCTCCGAAGACCTCACTTCCTGCTTTCTCTTGTAGGCATGCGGCTGGTTTTCTTTGTCCCCGAAGCCTTTGTTCTGTTGCTGTTCGCTTATCTCATTTTCCAGGTGCCGATAAGGGGAAGTATTTTCGCCATCAGCGTCGTGGCTTTTCTGGGGTCACTGGCGTTTTGCGGTCTGGGGCTTCTGGCCGCTTCCCGCGCCCAGCGAATAGAAACCATCTCGGGGATTATGAACGTGGTGATGCTGCCGATGTGGCTCTGTTCGGGGATCTTCTTCTCCTCGGAAAGGTTCCCCGATTTCATGCAGCCAATGATCCAGGCGCTGCCGCTCACTCAGGTCATAAACGCCTTGCGAGCGGTGATCTTGGAGGGCCATTCGCTGCTTTCCCAGGCCATGCCGATGGCCATCCTCCTTGCTTGGGCCGCCGTCTCCTTCGCACTGGCGCTGAAGTGGTTCAGATGGAGCTAATGTCGCATTGCTTCCACTCGGCGGCTTTGATGCACGAGACGCAGTCTCGGGTCCGTTAGGACCCTGGACTTTGGCGAAAGTATACAGATGAATCAACAGGAACCGCTGCTGTGTGGC
>JBHGBF010000306.1:0-5724 GCA_041946865.1 Acidobacteriota bacterium
AAAGCACCGGCCTCTCTCCTCGTTCCTGCCACACTCCGAACAAAAAACTGAGGGGTTACGTAGGGACAAATCTTTCTCTTGACAACCGAACTTCGAATGGGTGCGGCTCTGTAACTACAGGCGGAAATGGGCAACGGGGTTCAGAGATGTATGTAAGAACCCTCTTGGACCAGCAGGGCGCGGCAACGAGACTGATCCATTCGCGCGATCATTCGGAACGAGTGAATCCTGGAACATGGCTTGCGCAGTTGTATTGCCGCTCGTAAGGCCGCAAAATACAAGCTTTCGTGCTCTAATGGTTAAAGCTGCGTGCAAACGGCTCATCCTGGCGCTCTTTTACCTGTTTGTGCTAGCTGCAGGCCCGGTCTGCGCGACAGCCGCGGATCAGGGTCTGGTCATCTTGCCCTGGCCCTGGTCGATCGGCCTCCCTTCCGATTTGTTCCCAGGTTCCCACGGCTCTCTTTTCCTGAAATCTCATCTCGAGCTGTTTCCGACGGCTCGCGACCTCTGGTCGCTGCTCGAGAACCAGGATTCATCGAGCGTGGTTAACCGCGTCGACGTTGGAGGCTTCTACGGAGGGACCTTCACCCTGTTCAGCGCTCACGGCAGCTCCTGGACCCAGAACCACTTCTACCTGAACGGGCTGAATGTCACCGACCCGTACGAAGGCGGCAAGCCGCTGGTCTACCCGGATTTCGACTCATTGAGCGAAGTTCAGGTGGTCACTGCGGGACTCGGGGTCGAAGCGCCGGGAGGGGGGAGTGTCGTTAGAGTGAGCAGCGAGCAAGCTTCGAGGTCACTGCGGGGCGACGCCAGGCTCTACTACCAGGGCAGGCCGACCGGGTGGGACAATTTGACCGCGCGTTTGCGGGACCAGGGTGCGACTGGCAGCCGGCGCATCAGGCAGGACTTCCAGCTTCACGCCGCGCTCGGCGGTCCGCTGGGTCACAGTCGTTGGGCCTGGCTTGGTTCCGCCTCGAGCCGGCAGCTTGATTTGCGCATACCGCGATTCCCTGAAATCGAGCAGCGAGATTACAGCGCCGGATTGCTGGATTTGCACCGGGAAAGCAACCGCCACGTGTTCGGGGTCCGTTGGGCGGGCCAGCAGCTGGATGACAGCCACAGCCAGCCCAGTTTTCGGACTCCCGTCTCTTCGACGCTCGAGCGCCAGGACGACTTTAACCTGATCCAGGGTTCCTGGCGGATGACGGCTAGCCCCCAACTGTACCTGGATGCCCGGGCGGGATGGGCGCGTGCCAATCTTGCGGGCAGATTTCAGGATATGGGTTCTCCCGTTCAGAGCGGGCTGGACCTCTTTACCGAATTCCGGACGGGGATGGCCCCGCGCCAGACGGAATCGCTCAGAACCAGGCTTTCGGTGGCCTTGCACCTCAGCTATGCGAAAGGTGGGAGTCAGATCACGCTCGGGGTAGATGCGAACCGCGGGTACAGCCGTTCCGCGATAGAGGCGATCGACGACGTAGCTCTCCGGTTTCTGCCCTCTGATCTCGAAGCCCATCCTTTGTTCCGCGGCCCCGTGTCCGCGTCATCGGTCATCCAGTACAACACGCCGGTTTTCCCCCGGGAGTTGGTCCGCCAGCTGGCTTTCTTCGCCCAGCACGCCTGGCGGTTCAAACCCTCGCTGAGCCTGCGTTACGGCCTGAGAGTGGACTCCAGCAACGGCTGGCTCCCTGCGCAATCCAGTCCTGCCGGCGCCTTTTCCGGCGCGAGGTCTTTTCCCGCCAAAAAGGGCCTGATTGACTGGTTGGATGCGGAACCGCGGGTGGCCGTTGCCTGGTCTCCTTTTGTGGAGCGCAAGACGGTTTTTCGCGCTGGTTTCAACATCCTTCATCACGACCTGAACGGCCGTTACCTGGATTTTGCCAACCCAAACAGTCTGAGTGGAACCGAATGGAAATGGAACGACGCGGACGGCGACCGCCAGTATCAGCCGGGGGAAGCGGGTACAGTCCTGCGCCGCTTTGGGGGAGCGGCCTCCGACATAGCCCCAGATTTAAGGCGTCCTTACACGAGAGAAATGATCATCGGGGCGGAGCAGCAGTTGCCCGGGGGCCTGGTCTTGCGGGCTGATTTCTTTCGCCGTGACGAGAAAGACCGGCTGGAGACCGTCAACGTCGGTGTCCCTTTTTCCTCGTTTACGCCGGTTCTGATCTCGGATCCGGGAGGGGATTACGAGGTGGGCACGGGCGATGATCAGGAGATCCTGGTCTACAACCAGGACGCTTCTACGCTGGGCAAGGACCGTTTTCTTCTCACAAATCCCGGGCTCACGTCCTTCAACAAAGGCCTGGAAATGGCGCTTTCGTACCAGTCTGGAAGCCGGCTGGGGCTTGCTTTGCTCTTTTCGGCTTACATGACCCGGGTGCACACCAATCCGGGCAACACGGAGTTTGACAATGACCAGGGGATAGTGGGGACTCTGTTGGATCACCCGAACAGTCTGGTGGGGACCTACGGCCGGCAGTATTTTGACCGGTCGTATACGGCGCGCCTCCTGGGTTACTTTCATTTGCCCCGGAACTGGGTGCTGGCGACGGTGACCCGATATTACGACGGCCTGCCGTTTGGCCGGAAGCTGGCGGTCAAGGGCTTCAATCAGGGTCCGTTTTTCGTCAACGCTACGCCTCGAGGTAATCCTGGCGGGCACAGGACCGAATTCAACCTGACCGCCGACGTACGGCTCAAGAAGACTCTGGGTTGGAGGGGACATGATCTGGGCCTTGTTCTGGACGTCTTCAACCTTTTGAACACGAGTAACAAGACCGCCGAGAACGACTTGACGGGCCCCTGGTTTCTTCTTCGGTTACCGGTTGAGTTCCAGTCGCCGCGTATCGCCAGGCTCGGCGTGGAGCTGCGTTTTTGAGGGTGGTTGAACCATGAAGATTCACGACATCACGCATACGATTCGGGCCGGCATGGCTGTCTGGCCGGGCGATACGCCGTTTTCGCGCCGACTCACCGCCGAGATGAGGGAAGGGGACGCGTACAACGCCTCCGCGATCACGCTGAGCCTGCATGCCGGGACGCATCTTGACGCGCCCGGCCATTACCTGCCCGGCGCCTGCACGGTGGAGAAGCTGGACCTTCGGGTGCTGATCGGGCCCGCCGATCTGGTGACGCTGCCTCCCCCGGCTGGCTCTGGAATAACAGCCGGGGACCTGGAGAAGGCGCTTGCCGGGCGGCCGCGCCGGCTTTTGATCCGAGCCAATCCTCCGACCGACCTCGTTGAGTTTTTTGGCGACTTTGTGCCTCTGACGCAGGCAGCGGCGGAAGCGATCGTGGCGGCCGGTGTCGAGCTGCTGGGCATCGATTCGCCTTCGGTGGACCCTTTTGGGAGCTCGACGCTGGCGGTCCATAAAGTGCTCGGCAAGCGGGGAGTGATTATTGTCGAGAACCTTCGCTTTGGCGAAGTCCCGGATGGGCGATACACGTTCGTCGGCTTGCCGCTCAAGATCGAAGCGGGTGACGGCTCACCCGTGCGGGCGGTGTTGATCGAGGAGGACGGCAAGTCGTGAGAAGGTCGGGAGCAGCTACCTACCGACGTTGTAGAACTTGAGCTCGGGCAGGTCGTCCGCAGCGCGCAGGAGCAGCAGCGCCAGTTCCCGGGCGTGGTAGTCCCCCCACATCGACGATTCGCCGGACGGTATTTTCTGTCCCGGCGGGATGGTGTCCCAACCTCTCGGCCGGTGATAGATTGAATGTAGAATGAGCCCTTCGTGGTCGGGGCTGGTCGAAAGGTAAGGCTCGTCGAAAAGAGTTGCGGCGAGGGTCAGCGCGGCCTGCCGGTACCTTCTTGCGTCCGCTTTCCGGCGGGGAAACCTGCTCAGGCAGCTCCCCAATCGCCACAGGCCCTGCGCGGCAATGGCGGCAGCTGAACTGTCGACCGGCTCCCGATTGTTCCAGGGGTTGGAGGAGTTCTTGAAGTAGTTCTTGAGGGAAGCGAGACCGGGAGCTCCGGTATCCCAAAAGGGAATGCCGTCCTGGCAGGTGTGATCGATGTAGAAGTCGCAGGTCGCCTCGGCGGCCTTGAGAAGCTTGGCCTCGATACTGGGACGGCCGCCGTACGGTTCCAGCTCAGCGTCGGCGAGCGAGCCGATGAACTCGAGTTGTTCGGCGTAGCCGCACATGATCCAGCCCAATCCACGCGTCCAGGTGCTGAACGGCGAGTAGCCCTGTTGCGAGCTGGGGCAACGGTAACTGCCGTCGTTGGTATTGAAGATCGATTCGTGTGCCACCCGCCCCCTGACGTCGTAAAGGTCCCGTCCCTCGCCGTAGTAGACGGAGAAATCGGCGGTCACGGAGGCATGTTGAAGCAGCCGGTCGAGGAGCGAGATGCGCCGGTCGGCTTCGCCCAGAAGAACGTGCCCCAGCTGGTAGCCGACCGCCAGCGAACGCAGAGACCGAATGGTGTCGGCAAACAAGGAATGGGGACCGTTGAAGGAGTAGATGAAACCGCGGCCGTCGGCAATCCGCGTCCAGCGGGCGGCCTGGATGGCGCCGCTGCACTTGAGCGCCAGGCGATAGGATTCGATCTCGCCTGCTGAGGCTTCCACCCTGCCTTCACGAATCAACCGGAGGAGGTTGCCGTAAGTGCTGATGTTGTTAAAGCCGTGGTCGTGCACGCCCGTATGAGTCAGATGCGGGGCCATCAAGGCCTGGATCTTGGCGCGTGCATAATCCAGGAACCACCTATCGCAGGTGGCGTCGAAGTGCAAAAGGGCTGAGCCGAACTGGAAGCCTTGAGTCCACTCGGTCCAACCCCTGGTCGTGTAAAGTCCGGCCGAGGTGAAAACCGGAGTGCCGTTGGCCGGGTCCCACCTCTTTTCGAGGGCCTTGATTTTGTCGCCTGAAAGCTGAAAAAGGCGCTGTATTTTCGGCCTCAGCGAGGCGACTGTCAGTGAGTTGTTGATCTGCATGGTCGGAGCTTAGAGTCGGTGAAGATGGAACCCGCCGTCGACGTTAATCACTTCCCCCGTTGAAAAAGGGAAGCGGTCTTCCGCGATCGCCCTTACCGCGGCCCCGACATCGCTCGGTTCTCCCCAGCGGCGTATCGGGGTGACGCCGTCAGCAATCAGGCGGTCGTATCTCTGCTTGACCGGGCCGGTCATGTCGGTGGCCACAATGCCCGGCCGGATTTCATAAACGTTGATTCCGTAGTCAGCCAGCCGGACGGCGAACAACTGCGTGACCATGGCCAATCCGGCCTTGGTGATGCAGTAATCACCCCGGTTTGTGCTGGCGGTATAGGCGGACATGGAGGAAATGATGACAATCTTCGGGCGCGGGCGACCAGCCCCTTTCGTTTCGATCCGGCTGATCCACCAGTTGGACAACAACTGGGTGAGGAAAAAGGGCCCCTTCAGATTGATGCCGATCAGCCGGTCAAAGCTTTCCTCGCCGGCCTCAAGCAGGTCGGCCCGGAGTTTGGGTGCAACACCGGCGTTGTTCACGAGGAGATCGACCCACCCGAACTTCTCGTCGGCGAAAGCCAGCAGGCGGGCTCGGTCCTCGCACTTGGAGATATCAGCCCGAAAGATTTCGAAGCTTGCCTGAGCGGAAGCAGGGCTGGCTTCCAGGCATTGTTTCCGGCATTCCAGTGCAGCCTCTTCCGCTGACACGTAGTTGATGATGACGCTCCAGCCCCCTTTCGCCAGTTCAATGGCGATACCTCGCCCGATGCCTCGAGACGATCCTGAGACCAGA
>JBHGBF010000307.1:0-5690 GCA_041946865.1 Acidobacteriota bacterium
GTTGAAGCTTGCGGCCTAAGAAGAACAAAATTCTCGTTCGGGACCCAATAACGGCCTAACGGACCGCCGCATGCCCCGCAAGTTCCCTTCGGGGCGTCGTTACTTGAACGTAAACAAAGGTATTAGATACTCTGTCTATAAGAACACGTCTACGGTTAAGACTCATTAGCGGACCGTCGCAAAGTCGGCCAGTCCGCCAGCACTCCACCCATCGGAATGCCTGAGGTCACGTTCTGTCCGGGCTAGCTGCCGAGGGGCTTTTTCACGGACTAAAGGGGGGAAACGGATGGATACATCATCTTCGGCCAGGCGTGGTTTTGTGGCCAAGCCCGTGAACCATGACTCAGCCCGGCGCGTGCTGCTGATCGTGGCCATTTCGGCCTTCCTCGCCGAGACGGCCGTGATGGCGTTGATTTTCGTTCTTCCTCCCTTTGACGAGCTGCTTGTCGCCCTGCTGGACTCGCTGCTTCTTGTTATCCTGATAGCTCCCGCTCTTTATTTTTTCGTCCTGAAGCCTCTGCGGGCCAGCATTGCGCAACGGTTACGGGCCGAGTCGGTTCTGGCTCAGTGCAACCACGAATTGGCCACGCTGCATGCGATCGGGAGCACGGCCTGCTGCCTGGTAGAAACGCCGCAGATTCTGAGCTCTGTGAAGGATCTGCTGGCCGGGCCGGCCGGCTCTCCCGACGGGACGATCTTCATTCTCGATGAGGCCAGTCAAGAGCTTGAGTTAGAACTGGCTTGGGGTGGCGCCTGCGGGAACCTGCGTTGGGGAGCTCGTGTACCCCTCGAGTCCTGCCCATTTCGCCGCGTTTTGCTTGAGAAGCAGGCCCAGGTGCTGACCCGAGAGCAGGTGGAAAGCGCGGGGCAAGGGACCGGATGCCTCGCGTCTTCACTGCCCGGCTCCGCAGCCTACGTGGGCATCCCTCTGATCGCTCGCGGCCAAATACAGGGATTGATGGTACTGGCCAACAGCAGCGGTGAGAGAAGTGCTGATGCGGATCATTTGAGTTTTTGGCAGGCCATCGGACAGATCATTGGCATTGCGGTTCACAATAACCGGCTGTTTGCGGGGGAGCAGAAAGCCCGTCAGGCAGCAGAAGTTCTTCGTTCGGCGGGCGTGGCGCTCACCCAGAGCCTGGATATGCGCACCGTCATGGAGGCCTTGCTGGACTCTACTGCGCGTCTGGTTCCTTATGATCTGGCCAGCATCATCCTGGTGGAAGACCAGGATCACCTGGCGATCCATGCCGCTCGAGGCTGTGGCTGCGCGGAGCAAATCAAAGCCGTTGGACGCATCAGCGTTGACCGCAAGGAAAACGGTCTGTTTGAACAGGTCCTGGGGAGCAGACAGGGACGGATTCTGTCGGACCTTTCTCCTGAAACGGCCAGGATGTTATCGCCGTGCCACGCCTCCATACGAAGCTGGTTAGGAGTGCCTTTCGTCGCCGGAGAGAATGTGATTGGTCTTTTTGGTGTCGGCAAGGCGCAACCGGGTTTCTATACCGTCGAGCATCAGCAGCTGGCCGAAGCGCTGGCCAGTCAGGCAGCAGTCGCCATGCAAAATGCCTGGCTTTTTGCACAGCTGCGGACGAGCCGCGAGCGTCTGCAGACGCTTTCCCGCCAGTTGGTCGAAGTCCAGGAGAACGAGCGTGGCTACATTGCCCGTGAGCTCCACGACGAAGCCGGTCAGGTGCTCACTTCGCTCATGGTCGGGTTGCGCTTGCTGGAACGGGACGCCCAGAATCCTCAGGCGGTGGTCACGGGTATTGCGAAGCTCAAAACCATGGTCGACAACGTGCTGGAAGAGCTGCACCGGCTGGCCAGAGATCTCCGGCCCGCCAGCCTGGATTACCTGGGGCTGGAGGCCGCGCTGAGGCAACATCTGGAGACGGTTGCCGAGCAGAACCAGATCACAGTGCAGATCGACACTGTCGGCATCGATCTCCGCTTCCCGAAGGACATCGAGGTTGCCCTATACCGGATCGCCCAAGAGGCAATGGCTAATGTCGCCCGTCACGCGCATGCATCGCGGGTGGACGTCCTGCTGAAGAAATGTGCCGACAAGCTGGTCATGATCATTGAAGACAACGGTGTCGGCCTCAACGAAGAAACGGCGCTAAGTTCGGGTCGCTTGGGCCTGTTCGGCATGCGGGAGCGTGCCGAAATGCTGGGTGGCAGCCTGACCGTGGAATGCAGTAAATCGGGGGGGGCCTCGCTCCTCGTGGAGGTACCGTATGGCAATTCGAGTGCTGATTGCCGATGATCACGGGCTGTTGCGGGCAGGCCTGACTGCCTTGTTAAATTCTGAAGAGGGCTTCGTCGTGTTGGGCGCAGCCCGCGACAGCACCGAAGCGCTGGAGCTCAGCAAAAAGCTGAAGCCCGATGTCGTGCTGATGGACATCAGTATGCCGGGCGCCGGTGGAATCGAGGCAACTCGTAAGCTGAAGGAAAGCTCACCGTCAGTTCATGTGCTCATCCTGACTATCCACGAGGACAAGGGTCTGCTCCGGGAGGCCATCCAAGCCGGCGCGGATGGCTATATCCTCAAACGCGCAGTCGAATCGGAACTGATCACTGCCATTCAGGCGGTCATGCGGGGCGACCTGTACGTTCATCCCGCCATGACCCGCATATTGCTGGCAGAACAGGCAAGCGCTAAAGCAACCGGGTCTAAGCTGGTGGAGCCGCTCACGAATCGTGAAATCGATGTCCTGAGATTGATCGTTAAAGGCTACACCAACCGTCAGATCGCCGATCGGCTCCATCTCAGCGTTCGTACCGTGGAAAGCCACCGCGCCAACATGATGGACAAGTTAGGGGTGAGCAGTCGCGTAGAGCTTGTCCAGTATGCGATCGACAATAAATTGTAACGTCCCCAGTAAGTTATAACGTAAGTTAAGTCCGTGCCGCCGTCTGGCAGCGATCCTCCGGCAGCCGGGGGGTTGAAAGCAGGCCGCGGCAAGGGCCCGCACGAAACCCAAGCTCTGTTCCAAGCGAAAACAGGAGGAGTCTCTCCTACCCGCTCCGTGTTTACTACGGATTCCCTTCCGTAGATTCCCGTCACGGAACGAGCGCTTCTACCGGAAAACCGCTTATAAAAAGAGTCATAAAAACCCGTTGTTTCTACGCTTCTCAACTCGGTCACAGGTTCTGTAACTTGATGACACTCAGATTCGTGTGGAGGCAACGACCCAGGACGTCCCTGGTCGCTCTCCCTTTCCCAAGGGGGGGGCCTGGCGAGCCAATGGCGAAACCGGCCACTCAATCACTTTTTGGCTGGAAACGCGCTCCCGCGGGGGGCGGTAGAGCCGCGACCGATTACCGAGGAGATGATCATGGCGAAGAGCAGTCAGAACCGGCCGATGATTGTCGCTTCCCTGCCTGAGGAGACGGCCCGTGCAGCCAGAGCAGTATTCAATATCGAAAATGTGTATCTGACGATTGGGGATCAGTTGGATGCCGTGTTCAGAGAGATTCCGCTTTTGGAATTGGACGACGGGATAGGCTTTGCTCCAAACACTCTCGCTCAGCTTGCGCTTATCACCGTTTTCCAGTTCGCCGAAGACCTGGCGGACCGTGCCGCTTGCGCCGCGCTCGATCAGCGGATGGACTGGAAGTACGCTCTGCACCTTCCGATTGAGCACCCGCCATTAGATCCAGCCTGGTTGTGCCGGTTCCGCCAACCGCTAGTCACCCAATTGTCGGTTGGCCAGGCGGCGGTCCGGCTGCAGACGTTCCAGTCCCTGGTCGATCGTCTTGCTGCAGTGGGTCTGCTTGGCCGGGACAAGCGCGACATTCCGGCGCGCAGCGTCCTGGAGCATGTCTGCCGGATGAACCAACTGGATCGCTTGCACGAGGATGTGTCTCAGGCGATAGAGGTGTTGGCGTGTCACCAACCAGACATGCTGCGTGCCCTGGCTCTACCGCATTGGTACGACCGTTATCGTGAAGGCAGGGATTTTCGGCCCCCTTCCGCTGTCGAACAGCGCGCTTACGCCGATGCGCTTGGGTCCGATGCCTGTCACGTGCTCCAGGCCGTTGCGCGGGTGGCAGATCCGCAGACCAGGGATCTGCCAGAAGTTCGTCGTCTTGCCGCGGTCTGGGGAAAACAATGCCAGTTACGGGGAACGACCGTGACTTGGAGGGACGTTAGTTGCGAACTGTGCCCGTGGCTCGCTGAGGAAAGCCGGTGTCATCGTTGACACGCCGCCGACACTTGGAGGCTCACGCGCTTTTCTGGCAGAAGCGCTCTTTGTGGCGCACAGAAGGAAGAAGGAGAACGTCAATGATTACGAGACGACAGTTTCTGAGGCTTAGCGGAGCAGGCACGCTCTCGCTGTTCACCGCTTCACAGGGAAAGTTCTTTGAAGTTGCAAGGGCGGATATTCCTGGGGGAACTCTGGATCCATCGGCTGTTTGCTAAATACGTGACGCCGCTACTGATCCCGCCTGTCATGCCCAAGGCAGGGATTCTCACCAGCCCGGGTGGCAAGTCGATCGACTTTTACGAGATTTCCATGCGGCAGTTCTCGGAGCAGATCCTGCCTGCCAGGTTTCCGGCCACCACGGTGTGGGGCTACGGGGCTGTCACCTCAGCCGACAAGAAAGGCCTGTTGATCCACAACGCCCCCTCGCTGACGATCGAGGCGAAGTGGAACAGGCCGGTGCGCATCAAGTGGATCAACGAGTTGGTGGACGCCAACGGCAAGTACCTGCCGCACTTGCTGCCGGTGGATCCGACTCTGCACTGGGCGAACCCGCCCGGCGGAACGGCAGGCCGTGACTCACGCCCGGATTTTACGGGGCAACCCACCCCCGAACGCTACACGGGACCCGTCCCCATCGTATCGCACGTCCACGGCGCGGTGGGTGTGGGTGACGACTCGGACGGCTATGCGGAGGCCTGGTATCTGCCCGCTGCCAACAACATCCCTGGCGGCTATGCCACCGAGGGTACCTGGTAGGACTTCTTCGCCGGTAAGGCCGCCACGAACTATGGCGTCACTTGGGGGCCTGGATTTGCCACCTTCCAGTACCCGAATCTTAACCGTGCTTCGACGATCTGGTACCACGATCACGCTCTCGGGATGACGCGACTTAACGTCTACGCCGGACCTGCCGGCTTCTACATCATTCGGGGTGGTCCCGACGG
The DNA here is from genome assembly GCA_041946865.1 of Acidobacteriota bacterium. Lineage (GTDB taxonomy): Bacteria > Acidobacteriota > UBA6911 > RPQK01 > RPQK01 > RPQK01. The sequence continues at coordinate 5,156 of JBHGBF010000307.1, forward strand.
CGACGCCGCAGTGATCGACAGTCGTTCAGGGGCGGTTGCCGTGCTCCCCGGTCCGGCGCCCCACGAAAACGACCAGTTCCCGTCCCACAAGACCTACTACGAGATCCCGATCGCAGTCCAGGATCGCTCCTTCAACACCGACGGGTCGCTGTTCTACCCGGATACCCGCGCCTTCTTCGATGGGTTTCAAGGACCGTACATCCCGGAATCCCAATGTCTCACCCATATGGAACCCCGAGTTCTTTGACAACATGATTATGGTGAATGGCAACACGTGGCCTTTCCAGAAGGTCGAACAACGTCGTTACCGTTTCCGCTTCCTGAACGGCTGCCAGTCGCGCTTTCTGATCCTGGACTTCAGCGAGATTCCGGGTGTGGAAGTGTGGCAGATCGGCAACGAGGGTGGTTTCCTGGCTGCGCCGGTAAACCTCACGGCAATGGGCAATCGATTGCTGATGGGGCTCGCAGAGCGAGCTCTGGACTTTGGCGAAAGTATACAGATGAATCAACAGGAACCGCTGCCGTGTGGCTGTAT
>JBHGBF010000308.1:0-5668 GCA_041946865.1 Acidobacteriota bacterium
CGAGGATGCGCTCATGCCCTCTCATAAAAAAGTCATACACAACTCTTGACTATATCTCGCCAAGAACTGCTCCCAGCACGAAAGCGTGCGGACCCGAGTGTCGCCTCCGTAGCGAACGACGCAACGCTCGAACTGCTGCGGGTGAAGCGGGTCGAGGATCTGCGAGAACACAGTACGTCCTTGGTTCATGGGGGCGTATTCTGTCCCCGGAGCCGTTTTCACAAAAATTCAAATCGCTCACACCCATTTCAGTTTGGAAGTTACCGTCAAATCAGCAGTTTTTTGAATTTAAGCAAGTCCGATGCCGGACAGCAGTGAGGTCCGACCTAGTTTTTTCCCAGCGGGGTTGCAAGGAAATTGGTGCCAGAACTGAATTCTGACCCTTTTGTATCAATCATTTACAAGGTAATTACGTGCGTGTCACCGATTTCCTACAAGGTAATTACGTGCGTGTCACCGATTTCCCATAATTACGTGCGTGTCACCGATTTCCTATATCACCGATTTCCTATATCACCGATTTCCTTACCGATTTCCTTCCGATTTCCTCAAAGTCTGAGTCTGGGTCGTCAATGGGTTGATTTGCCCCACGCTTCTACCCCGGCATTGCGCCTTTTCACCCGCCCGAAACTTAGGGCAATGCGATCTTGTCCCATTCCAGCGTCTTTGGGAACCTCGTGGCAATTGGAACGCGACATGCAATTTCCCACTTCGTGCGGAAGATCCTGGCTATCAGTCCGGATGAGTCGTTCTTGCGGGCGCTGCGCTGGTGCCTGGAGGGCGCCGGTTACGCGGTCTTGCTGTCCGATTCTCTCGAAGATTCGTTTTTGGAGCTCGATCAGTGCCGCCCGTTACTGGTCATCGTCGACGCGGACGCGCTCAAGAGCGGCTGCGAGTGCGAGAAATTCCTGGGCTGGTTTCGCCGCCGTTCTCCGATCCTCCTCATGACGGGCGAGGCGTCGCCGCTCGCCGGGAGCTGTTGTGACTGCTGCCTCCCAAAGAATGCTTCGACGGTACAGCTTCTATCCTGTATAAAAGACCTGCACCGTCAATCCTGAGGAATTCAAATGATTGAACTCGGCCATTACTCTTTGGTTTTCGCCTGGGCGATGAGCCTTTTTGCCATAGTGGCGCTCTGGTTCGCCCGTCGTTGCGAGACGGCGCTGCGCCGGTCGGCTTACCGCGCCGTGTTTGCCGCCTTCGTCCTGATCACGACGGCTTCCGTGGCGCTTCTGGTCCTGCTCGTCCGGCATGACTTCCGGGTGGAATATGTAGCGGCTTATACCAGCCGCGACCTTCCGCTGACCTATGTCCTGACGGCTTTCTGGGGCGGACAATCGGGATCCCTGCTTCTCTGGACCCTGTTGTTAGCCGTTTTCTCGGTCATTGTCCTGGCTCAGAACCGGAACAAGCATGAGGATTTGCTTCCCTATGTGGCGGCCGTGATCGTCGCCGTGCAGCATTTCTTCCTGTCGGTGATTCTCTTCGCCGCGAATCCCTTTGACACTCTTCAACAAGTGCCGGCCGACGGAAGAGGGCTCAACCCGCTGCTGCAGAACTTCTTCATGATCATCCATCCGCCGTTCCTTTACCTGGGATATGTCGCCTTCACGGTTCCGTTTGCCTTTGCGATCGCTTCGCTGGCTCTCAAGAAGCGGGACGCGGAGTGGACCACGCTCAGCCGGCGCTGGACCCTGCTCAGCTGGATTTTCCTGACTGCCGGGATCCTGCTCGGCGCCTACTGGGCCTATATCGAGCTGGGATGGGGTGGCTACTGGGCCTGGGATCCGGTCGAAAACGCTTCGCTCATGCCCTGGCTGGTAGCCACGGCTTATCTGCATTCCGTGATGGTCGAACAGCGAGAGGGGATGTTCAAGCGGTGGAACCTGGCGCTGATGTTCCTGACCTTCGAGCTGTGCATTTTCGGCACGTTCCTGACCCGCAGCGGCATCGTGTCCTCGGTTCACGCCTTCGCCGACTCCAACATGGGGCCGCTCTTCCTGACCTTCATCGGAACCTCGGGAGCCTTGTCGCTGGCGCTGTTGTTGTCTAGGCGCGAAGAGACCCGTGCCGAGAAGAGCCTGACATCGCTGATTTCCCGCGAGAGCGCCTTCTTGTTTGTGAACCTCGTGTTCCTGGCCCTGACCCTGGCGGTCATGTGGGGGACCATGTACCCGGCCTTCGCCTCGGCCGCCGGCGGAGAGAAGGTCTCGATCAGTGCTCCTTTCTTCAACCGCACCACGTGGCCCCTGGCGCTGGTCCTGCTTCTGCTTCTGGCCCTCGGGCCCTGGCTGAAATGGCGGGGCCTGCAGCTTTCGCGACTGGCCCGGACGCTCGCCTTTCCCACCCTGGTTGGCGTCCTGACCCTCTTCGTCCTGGTTCTGGCCGGGATACGGCAGCCGATCGCCCTGGCGTTTTTCGCCGCTTCCGCCTTTGTCATCGTCAGCCTGTCTCTCGACGTGGTCCGTCTGGCCCGGTCGGAGGCGCGAGCATCGGAAATCGGCCTGGTGGCCGGCTTCGCCCGCCAGGTTTGGACCCGCAAGAGGCATTACGGCGCGGTCCTCGCACACCTGGGAGTCGCAGTGGCCTTCATCGGTATACTGGCCAGTTCGTCTTTCAGTCGCGAGTACGACCTGCACCTCAAGAAAGGCCAGAGAGTGACCTTCGACGGACGGGAGGCGGAACTCATCGGGTTCGCCGAGCACCGGGAACGCAACAAAGACGTCGTGTTCGCTCGGATCAGGCTGTTTGAACAGGGCCGGCTGTTGGGCGAGGTTCGACCGGAGAAACACTTCCACTTCAAATTCGAACAGCCCCAGACAGAAATCTCCATAAACTCCCGCCTGACGCGCGACCTTTACGTCGTGCTTCTCGGCTGGGAGAAGGATGGCAGTGTCACCGTGAGGATCAACGATAACCCGCTCATCGTCTTCCTGTGGTTGGGCAGCCTGATGATCCTGGCCGGAAGTGTGTATGTCCTGTTCAGAAGCTCGAAGAAGGAGGTGTCCTCCCGACCCAACATGGAAAGCCAACCCGTGCCCGCCGTGGAGGAAATGAAAGTATGAGCCTGAGTTACCTGCTGATTCCGCTTTTCTTTATCGCGCTGATCCTCTACGTGTCGTGGCCGTTGCTGACTGAGGTTGAGCCACCTCCCGAGCCGACTCCGACTCGCCGCCGCAAGAAGAGCAGGTAGCTCCAGAGCCACGGACCAGCGCCAGACAGCACAAGGCCTCCCTTACGGCCTTTCCACCTGGATCTGCCTGGCGACTGAGGTTTCCAGTGCAATCTCGGTCTGCTCGCAGCGAACGATGTAGCTCGGGAATCGTTGGAGAAGCTGGATCTCGGTCCCAGGGAAGAGGCCGAAACCGAACAACCGGAGCTCGACCTCAGGACTCATGATAACCAGCCTGGCTTTTTCCCCCGGCTGCAGGTCCGTCAGCCGGGCACGCTTCTTAGGCATCAAAACGCCAACCCCGCCGCTTTGATGAGGAAGTTCAGGACGGCGCCGACTGAAATCGCGTAACAGCTGATGAAGGCGGTAATCAGGAACGCATTCCGCAAACCCTGTTCTCTGATCACGATGAAGAAGTTGGCAATGCAGGGAACGAAAAGCGTCATCACGGTCAGGCTCACGACAATCTGCTGCGTCGACAGCAGTCCTCCCCGCGCCATATCGAACAGCCCGGCTGCACCATAGTCCCTGCGCAGAAACCCGAGGAAGAAGGCGGTCGCGGTCTTTGCGGGCAGATCCAGAAGGCCGGTCACGATCGGCCGTACCCCGGCAATCAGGTAACCGAGCAGACTGAGCCGGTCGAGCAGGAAAAGAATGACCGTCCCGAGAACGAACAAGGGCAGGGCTTCTTTCAGGAACCATTTCACTCGAAGCCCGGTCTTCTTGGCGATGTTCCCCCATTGAGGGTATCGAATGGGAGGCAGCTCAAGGACAAAATCGCTTCTCTTCCCAGGTATGAGGCGAGAAAAAACCAGTCCGACCACAAAAAGCTGAAGGAGCACCGTCCCGAAGACGATCGCAGTCGCCAAGGGCGAAATCCCGGTGATGATGCCCAGAATCACGCCAAGTTGAGCCGAACACGGGACGCCAAGCGCCAGCAGAACCGTGGCAATCAGCCTTTCTTTCTTGGAGTTGAGAATGCGCGTCGTCATCGTGGCCATCGTCACGCAGCCGAGCCCCAGAATCATGGGCAGAAAAGCCTTGCCGTTCAGTCCCATCAACCGGAAAAGGCGGTCGGACAGGACCGCCAGGCGAGGAAGATAGCCGCTGTCTTCAAGGAAACTGAAAGCGATAAAAAAGCTGGCAACGACCGGAAGAACGATCGCCACGCCGTAAGTCAGACCGACCGAGATTGCACCGTACTCGCCGAGCAGAAAATCGCGCACCAGCCCTGCCGGGACCACTGCCCGCAGCGCCGGGGTCATGTAGCCGCCAAAAAAGCCGTTTTCGAGCAGATCCACCAGGATCTGAGCTCCCAGGTTTCCTACCATCTGGTAAATCAGCGAAAGAGCCACGACCAGGATCGGAATGCCGGTCAGAAACCGGCGAGACCATATTCCAAACCGGTCGTTAAACTTCGTGTCCGACCGCAAAGCGAATAGAAAAGGCAACAGGACGGGCAACAGATAGGCGCAGACCAGGGCCAACGCATCCTGGGCAGAGGCAGCCAGGCCTTCTCGAGCGGGGAGCCAGCCCGCGATCAGTGAATAGAGACTGGGAAGACCCAACCAGGCGCCCAGGTAGTTTTCAAGGTGAATCAGGGCGCCCAGAATCACGGCGCCGGACAGGAGATTGGTCTTGGTTCTCGCCCACTCGTCATCCTCCTGATCCTCGACGCGGACGCTCTGCAGGATTTCTTCGACCCATTCGGAAGGAGGATGGCCATTAAGGGAGCAAACGTCCTCCGAATCGAGGTGACCGATGACCTGTTCGAACCCTTCCCCGGTGATCGCGGTTGTCTGGACCACAGGGATGCCGATCCGTTCAGAGAGGGCGTTCGTATCAATCAGGATGCCCCGCTCGTCGCATTCGTCTTTCATGTTGAGCGCGAGCAACAGCGGACGCTTCAGCTTGGACAGTTGCGCCGTCAAAAGAAGAGTGCGGCGCAGATTTTTTCCGTCCGCGACCTGGAGGATCAGGTCGGGGTCCTCATGCTTCAGCACATCATTGGTCACGCGCTCGTCTTCAGACTGGGCATGGAGCGCCTGAATACCCGGAGTATCGACGAACTCGTAGTCACGTCCCCGGATCCTCATGCGGCCCCGAAACAGGTCCACGGTCGTGCCCGGGTAGTTGGAAATGGTGACATAGCGGGAAGTCAAGCGGGAAAACACGGCTGATTTTCCGACGTTCGGATTGCCGACCAAAACGACTTTCCTGGGTAGAGTTTGACGCCCGGTGATCTGAAGAGAAAGCATAGTGCATGAAGCCGAAATTGAAATTCATTATCAACTCAGCCCGCTGGTAGCCTAGCATTTTTGAGGTAAGATACACAAGCGTAGTTTTGAGCCGGCGGTAACCGCTCAGTCTTCGTACGGCGAGGCTCCGAAAGCGCCACAGAGCCGCACGCGCAGCGCCTGCCAGCGGACCGTCAGCGGGACGGGAAGCGCGTCGGGTGCGTGCCGGAACCAAGATCGATTCGTACTGAAGGCACGC
>JBHGBF010000309.1:0-5564 GCA_041946865.1 Acidobacteriota bacterium
TCAATTCGCCGGACTCTGGAGAGTCCGGCCACGATAAAAGCACCGAGCACCTGTGTGATCCAGGCGGAGTTCCGGCTGTCCTTGTGATTCCTGTTGCCCTATAATCCGGGCCATGAAAGCGGCCGTATTAACGCATCCCCGGGCTCTCACAGTCGAAACGCGCTCGCAACCGCAAGTCGGACCCGACGGCGTTTTGATCCGGGTGCACACCTGCGGAGTATGTGGCACGGACAGTCGCCTTTACCACGGCGAACACCTCGTGACTTTCCCCGTCGTTCCGGGTCACGAGCTCTCGGGAACCATCGAGGAGGTTGGCGCCGCGGTGCGGCACCTGGGGGTCGGGGATCCGGTTACGGTCGATCCCAATATCGTTTGTCGGGTTTGTCCGTTCTGCCGGCGCGGCGAAATCCACCTTTGCGAGCGCTTGACCGCAATCGGCGTGAATCGGGACGGAGGCTTTGCTGAGTATTGCGTGGCCCCGGCCGAACAGGTCTATCGCCTGCCGGACCGATTGACGCTGGAGGCCGGCGCCTTTAGCGAGCCCCTGGCTTGCTGCCTGCATGGCTTGGACCGCGCAGCCTTCTCCCCGCGACAAAAGGTCCTGATTCTGGGAGGAGGCCCGATCGGCCAGTTGATGCTGCAACTGGTGAGGAGCGGCGGGGCTTCGAAGGTGGTTTTGAGCGAGCCGTACGAAAATCGGCGACGCCTGGGACTCGAGCTTGGGGCCGACGTCACAGTCGATCCCTCTGGACCTGACACCGACCCAGCCCTGGACGAGGCAACCGAGGGTGGGGCCGACTTGACCATTGAGTGTGCCGGGCACGAAAGGGCCGTCGAACAAGCCCTGGCGGCCACCCGCCGCGGGGGAGTGGTGCTCTTGTTCGGTGTCTCAGGCCCTGAGGCCCAGGCGCGTTTCCGGCCTTACGACATTTTCCTGCGCGAACTGACGATCGTAGGTTCGTTTGTCAACCCGTTCACACACCAGCGTGCCATCCAGGTACTGGCGGCCGGGCATGTCGATCCGAGACGGATTGTCAGCCACCGGTTTGCGGTTGACGAGACTGCCGAGGCGTTGCGAGTGAGCCGGACACCGGAAGCGTTGAAAGTCGTGGTGCAGCCCGGGGGTGACAGGGTGACAAGGTGACAGGGTGACAGGGTGAATCGCTCCTCGGCAGGTCGAAACCGTCTCACCCTGCTTTTCCTTCATCCTTCATCCTTTCTGGGCTCCTGTCACCCTGTCACTTCCTGCGTCGCATTTCTTCCTGCAGCAGGACAGCGGCGATGATGATCAGGCCCTTGATGATCTGCTGAGGGTAGCTCGCTACGTTCATCAGGTTCATGATGTTGCCGATCATGCCGAGGATGAACACTCCCAGAAGCGTGTTGAGGGCGGTTCCGCGGCCGCCGTTCAGGCTGCCGCCGCCGATGACGACTGCCGCGATCGCGTCCAGCTCGAATCCCATACCGACGATGGGTGAGCCGACGCCGGTTCGTGAGGTGCTGATAATCCCTGCCACTGCTGCCAGTCCGCCGGCGATGCAGTAAACCGCGAACTTGTAATATGCCGTGCGTATCCCCGCGAGCCGCACGGCGGCTTCGTTGCTTCCGATGGCAATCACGAGGCGTCCGAAGACGGTGTAGTGGAGGATGATGAAAACCAGCGCGGAGACGACCAGCATGAGGAAAACCGGCAGCGGGATATTCAGCCAGTAATCGCTGCCAAAATCGTTAAGGCCCTGACTCGTAGAGATGATCGGCGAGCCTTTGGAGATGATGAACGCCAGGCCGCGCGAAATGGTCATGAGCGCCAGCGTGGCCACGAACGGCGCCATATTCCGTCCGGCGACCAGGTAACCGGAAGCGGCGCCGAGCAACACGCAAATCAGTATGGCCGAGGCGAGGGCCGCGGGCAGGGGCATGGAAGCCAGCAGATAGGCGCTGAGCACGCTCCCCACGGCCACGTTTGATCCGACCGCCAGATCGATGCCGCCGGTCAGAATGACGAGGAGCATTCCCATCGAAATGATGCCGAGGCCGGCGACCTGCCGGAGCAGGTTGAAGACATTCTTTTCGGTAAAAAAAGCATCGGACGCCCAACCGGCGACAAAAAACATCACCAGAAAGATGACGAGCGTGTTGTACTTGACCAGAAACCTCCAGAACCGGCTCGCAGGCGGCGCGGTCGGCAAAACCTCCGGCCTTTGTTCAACAGCCTGCTCTTCCGGTTCCTGCACTCGGTTTTCCATGCCTGTGTCCGTCAGTTTGTCGGTTTGTCAGCTTTTATCTGCCGAGACATTCCGGCTATTGCCAGCCGCATGATGTTCTCTTCAGACAGCTCGGATTTTTCCAAAAACCCTGCTACTCGTCCCTGGCTCATCACCATGACCCGATCGCACATCCCGATGATCTCGAGCAGATCCGACGAGACGACGATGACCGCCAACCCCTTCCGGGCCAGCTCATCGATGAGCCGGTAGATCTCTATCCGGGCGCCCACATCCACGCCCCGCGTCGGCTCGTCCAGAATCATGGCGCAACAGTTCGCGTGAAACCACCTGGCCAAGGCCACCTTCTGCTGGTTTCCTCCGCTCAGTTCGCTGACGGCCTGCTCAAGACTGCCGACCTTGATCCCAAGGCGCCTGACCAGGTTGTCGGCAATTCTCTTTTCCTTTCGTACTTCGAGGAAGCCGATCTTGCCTGCGACGCTGCGCAGATTGGACAGCGTCAGGTTCTCGCGAACCGAGAGTCCGAGAAGCACGCCGTGTTCCTTGCGATCTTCGGGCAGCAACCCCAATCCGTGGCGAACTGCGTCTCGGGGGGACCGAATCCGCACGGGGCGGCCCCGCAACACGATCTCGCCGGAATCCTTCGGGTCGGCTCCGAAAATGGCTCGAACCAGCTCTGTCCGTCCGCTTCCCACCAGGCCGGCAATGCCCAGCACTTCCCCGACTCGCACCGAGAAGGAGGCGTCACGCACCTTCCCGCCGCCGCAGCTTAATCCTTCCACACGAAGCACCTCCGGGCCGCCGGTGAAGTTGCGAACCGGATACATGCCGTTCAGGCTTCGGCCGATCATCATGCTGATGACGGTGTCAGGCGCGACCTCGCGCGGCAAAACCGAACCGGCGATCCGGCCGTCCTTTGCCACCGTAATCCGGTCGGCGATCCGAAAGACCTCTTCGAGCCGATGCGAGATATGGCAGATGGCGACTCCCTTCTGCTTGAGCACCATCAGGGTGTCGAAAAGAGAGTCGACATCCCGGGACGACAGCACGGCGGTCGGTTCATCCAGGATCAGGACGGAGAGATTCTCCGACAGAGCCTTGCAGATCTCCACCACCTGCTGATGGGCCACGCTCAGATCGCCGACGGGAGAGCGCGGATCAATGTCGAATCCGACACTGCGCGTGAGCGCCTGTGCCTTCCAAAACAGGTGTTGCCGGCTGATCCAGCCCTTTCCTTGGCTCAGGTCACCCAGGAAGATGTTCTCGGCCACGGACAAATCAGGGGCCAGGGCAAACTCCTGATTGATGATTCCGATGCCTAACTTGCGAGCCACACTCGGATGGCGAATCTCGACCGGCCGTCCCTGGATCCTGATCTCCCCGGTGTCCTTTGGGCAGGCGCCGGCCAGGATCCGCATCAAGGTTGATTTTCCAGCGCCGTTCTCTCCAACCAGGGCGTGGACCTCGCCGGCTCTCAGATCAAAGGAGACGTCCCGTAAAGCGCAAACGCCGCCGAAGGACTTGTTGATGTTCCGCATTTCGGCGGCCAGCGATTGGTTCATGGTTTAATCATGAGCGGGAGAAGCGCGGGAAGCCCCGGGCCGGCGAACGATGCGGATCACACGAATCGATTCGTGTGATTCGCCTCATTCGTTGGCTTTCTCCTTCGCTTGCCTCTCGCGGGTCAGAATTCCGATCTCGGAGAATAGTATTTGTCGACATTATCGGCCGCAATGCACACCGCCGGAGTATACGTCGTCTTAGGAAAATTGCGCTCGCCGTCCAAATACCTCAAGCCCATCTCCAGGGCCGTTTCGGCGACGAGGACGGGATTGTTCATGCCGGTCGCGCCGTACTCGCCTTTCTTGATCAACTCGAGCGCTTCCTTCTGGCCATCCGCAGCGGCGAGTACCACAATGTCCTTTCTGCCGGATTCACGGATGGCCTTGAGCGCTCCGAGCGCCATGCTGTCGTTCTCCGCCAGCATAACGTTGAAATCGGGTTGAGCGACCAGGATGTCCTCCATGGCTTTAAGTCCTCCTTCGTGGGCCCAATTGCCCCATCCCTGCGACACGACTTCAAAGCTGACGCGGTTTGCAGTCCGCAATTGTTCTTCGATGATCCCCCGGAACACTCCCTGCCGGCGCTCCTTGCCGACGGGGTTTCCCGGAGTCCCGCTCAGGAGGGCGATCTTGAGAGGCTTGCCTTTCATCCGCCTGACCAGCCATTCCCCAATCAACTCGCCGTTGGCAAGATTGTTGGACTGCACAGTGGTGACGAAATCCGCCGACGGATCGATGGAACTGTCCATGATGATCACCGGCACGCCCGCGCGGGTGGCCGCTTTCGTGGCGGGAATCAGGCCTTGCGGGTCTTTCGGGTTCAGGATAAGAAGGTCGATGCCGCGTGACAGCAGGTCCTCGACGTCAGCCAATTGCTTATTCATGTCGTCCTTGGCTTCCGTATCGATCACGGTGATCCCGAGTGACTCGGCTTTTCGTTTGAGAGCGTTGTTCTGAGCCGCGAAGTAGGGGGCTCCGAGCGTGTACATCGACAAGCCGATGACGAGGCCGCGGCGATCCGTGGCCGCCGCTTTGGGCTTAGCGTCCACAGGCGCTGTCGACGAGGGGGCTCCTTGAGAGCAGGCGGGCGCCGTCAGCGCCAGCCCGGCAATGAGTGTGACCAGGGACAAAAGGCGAAAAGACTTCATGTGGTGAATCCTCCTGTATCAGCTCGCATCTTCCTGTTGCCGGCATGCCAGGAATTGCTCGACTTCTTCCCGCGAATGAGCAGACATCGGCCCGAAGCTGGTGACGTTCAGGGCGCCGACGGCGTTGGCGAACCGGGCCGCATCCTCAAGGGAAGCGCCCGAAAGGCACTCGACAATAAACGCTGCGGCGAAACTGTCGCCGGCGCCCGTCGGGTCGATTTCGTGCACCTGAAAGGACGCGACTCGCGTGACTCCGCTGTGTGTGTAAAGACAGCAGCCGTTCTGGGCTTCCTTGAGGACCACGATTTCGGGTCCTTGCCCCAGCAAGCTTCCGCACGCGTCACGGACATTCGCTCGACCCGTCAGCATCATCGCCTCCTGGGCATTCGGCAGCAGGATCCTCGTCTTTTTGATGACCGGTTCACAGATGGTCAGGATCTGCTCGAGCGGCATCATTTCCGGTCGCAGGTTGGGGTCGAAGCTGACCAGCCCGCCTGCCGCCAGCGTCAGCGCGATGCCTTTCATCACGGCTTTGCGGGAGCTTTCCGAAACCGCGAGGGCACTGCCCATAAGTAACCGCTCAGTTTTCTGCGAGCGAAGCGGCAGGCGCTTTTGGAGTTCATCATGCC
>JBHGBF010000031.1:0-39244 GCA_041946865.1 Acidobacteriota bacterium
CCTAACGCCTTCGGCGTAAAAAACGTTCACACATCTGTTTATTTTCGCCAAAGTCCAGCTTTCCCTGTAGGGGAAAAGCAAAGGCGGCCTGGCTAGCGAGTTAAGGAGTCCCCCGGCTTTGCCGGGGAGGCAGCCAAAGTTTGACATTCGCGGAAAACTGGATGAGTTTCGCGAACGCAGGGTGCTTTGGAGTCCAACATGCCCCCGAGAGGGCACCCGCGATGATGAAAACCCGTTTATCCCCCCCACCCCGCCTCCCTTCCCAACCCGTGCTATGATGTCCGGATGGCGTCACTGGCCGACATTGATATACCTGAAGTCATCATAGGCATGGTCGTCTTGCTCTTCTCGCTGAGCCTTCACGAGTCGGCTCACGCCTGGATGGCTGACTGGCGGGGGGACCCAACGGGGCGGTACCTGGGCCGTATCACGCTCAATCCGCTGCCTCACATCGACTGGATCGGCACGGTCGTTTTCCCGCTGCTCGGCATGCTGAGCCAGCTTGGCATTTTCTTTGGCTGGGCCAAGCCGGTGCCGGTGAACACCGCGAATTTGAGGAACCCGCGATGGGATCATGTGCTGGTCGCGGCGGCAGGGCCGGTCAGCAACGTTCTAGGAGCGGCGGCGTTCCTGGTCGGGCTTAGGCTGCTCGTCGGATTTTTCCCGGCGGAGTTGCGCGATGGTCACACCATCGCATACCCCTTGTATCTGCTGTGTCTCAACGGCTTGTTCCTGAACACGATTCTCGCGGTCTTCAACCTGATCCCGGTTCCTCCGCTCGATGGAAGCTGGATCCTGGCGGGCCTGCTTCCCAACCAGCTGGCAGGGATCTTTGACGCGATTCGTCCTTACAGTTTCATGCTCCTGATCGCTCTTCTGTGGTCGGGGATCTTTGACAGTGTCCTTGGTCCTGTCTTTAATCTGGTAACAGCTCTCGCTTCTTGACGAACACATTTCCTATGAAAAATCGAGTCTTCAGCGGCATGCGCCCCACCGGACGGCTGCATCTGGGTCACCTGGTCGGCGCCCTGGACAACTGGGTCCGGATGCAGGACACGCACGATTGTGTTTTTGGCATCGTCGACTGGCACGCGCTCACGTCCGAGTATACCGACGTCGAGAAGGTCCACCGCAACGTCCTGGAAATCGCGATTGACTGGTTCGCGGCTGGTCTTGATCCCGAGCGTTCTATTGTCATGATCCAGTCAATGGTGCCGCAGCACGCCGAACTGCACCTGTTGTTTTCGATGATTATTCCTGTCCCCTGGCTGGAGCGGGTTCCCACCTACAAGGAACAGCAACAGCAGCTGAAAGATAAAGACCTTTCGACCTACGGTTTCCTGGGCTATCCGCTGCTGCAGGCGGCCGACATTCTGATCTATAAGGCGGACACGGTCCCGGTGGGTGAGGATCAGGTGTCGCACGTCGAGTTGTGCCGCGAAGTTGCCCGACGGTTCAACAGCTTTTATAAGCCGATCTTCCCTGAACCCCAAGCGCGCCTCACGAAGTCCCCCAAGCTGCCCGGCACCGACGGAAGGAAGATGAGCAAGAGCTATGGGAATGAGATCCAGTTGTCCGAAGACCCCAAGAGCGTGCGGCAGAAGATCCTGACCATGGTGACCGACCCGGCTCGCGTGCGGCGTACGGACCCTGGGAACCCGGAGCTCTGCCCGGTTTTCGACCTGCACAAGGTCTTTACGGATTCCGCCGGCCAGGAGTGGGCCGCACAGGGATGCCGGACCGCGGGGATTGGATGCATCGACTGCAAGAAGCGGCTGCTCGAGGGGCTGATTCCGGTCATCGAGCCGCTTCACGAGAAGCGAGTCCAGCTCGAGAAGAACGTCAAAGGCGTGCGCGAAACCCTCTTCGAGGGGAGCCGGAAAGCCCGGGTTCTTGCCGAACAGACCATGGACGAGGTGCGTCAGGCCATGAGGATAAAGTACACCTAGTGGCGCAGACGGAAGACTACAAGGTCCGGCTTGAGATTTTCGAAGGTCCCCTGGACCTTCTTCTTCACCTGATCCGCACGCAGGAAATCGACATCTACGATATCCCGATCGCCCGGATTACTGACGAGTATCTGGCCTATCTCCAGATGATGCGCGATCTCAGCATCAGCCTGGCGGGCGAGTTCCTGCTCATGGCGGCTACCCTGATTTACATCAAGTCGCGGATGCTCCTGCCTGCCGAACCGGCCCAGGACGGCGAAGAGATCGAAGACCCGCGCAAGGACCTGGTGCAACAATTGCTCGAGCATGAGCGCTTCAAGAACGCGGCTCAGTTACTCTACCAGCGAGAGACGGTTGAGCTTTCGGTCTGGGCGCGCGGCGATGACGAATTTGCCGAAGACGAACAGGAGATGATTTCGGCCAATGTCTTCGATCTGGTCAAAGCGTTTCATACCATCGTGGAACGGTACAAGGACCAGATCGTCCTGGAGGTCCAACGGGAAAACGTGACATTGGAGGGAAAACTTCAAGAGATCCGCCGGCTTCTGGCCGTGCGCAAAGACTTCTATTTCTCGATGTTTTTCGAACAGAAGCTCTCGAAAATTCACCTGGTCGTGACTATTCTTGCGCTTCTCGAGCTGGTCAAGCGTCACGAGATCAGGTTGTTTCAGAAGGGGATGTTCGACGATATACGGATACGGGCATGCTCAAAGACGAACTGACTTCTCAGATCCTGGCTATCCTGTTTGCCGCGACGGAACCGGTCACCTTCGAACAGCTCGCGCAGGTTTACCCCTCGATCGCGCTGACCACTCTGAAAGAGCGGATGGACCAGCTCATGGAGGAGTTCAACTCGGTCCAGGAAGCTCTCGAAGTCAGGTTGGTGGCCGGCGGCTACAGGATCACCACTCGCCCCGAATACCACGAAATCGTCCGTTGCTATCTGCGCACTCGGCCGTCCGCCAAGTTGTCCCTTGCCGCTCTGGAGACTCTCTCGGTGATTGCGTACAAGCAGCCGATCACGTTGCCGGAGATCATGGAAATTCGAGGGATCAAAGGGACCTCCACCATTCGCACCCTCCTTGAAAAGAAGCTGATCCAGACCAGAGGCCGAAAGAAAGTGGTGGGACGGCCGATCATGTACGGGACCACCAGGGAATTCCTCGTCCACTTCGGGCTGAACGATCTGTCCGAGCTTCCCACGCTCACCGAGTTGGAAGAGATTCTGGGACAGGATCTGACGAAGAATTGACCGCTTCGGCATGAATCGCGCTTGAGCGTGTTGAAAAAGGGTTGCGGACCGTCAGCGGACGGGCGGCGCGTCGGGTGCGAACCCGTTCCACGATTCGATCGCGGAACTGGTTCGCACCCGACGCGCTCCCCGTCCGCTGACGGTCCGCTGGAAAGCGCTGCGCTTTCGGCTCTGTAGCCTCAGGCGGGAAAGGGTAAGCTCCTCGCGGCTCTGCAAGACATAGCAGGAAGATGCCTGGGCTCGTCGGGGGGCGTTATACTGTCCTGAATGAAGGAACGACTCCAGAAGATTATTGCCCGGGCCGGGATTGCGTCGAGGCGCAAGGCCGAGACGCTGATTCTGGAGGGGGCCGTTACGGTCAACGGCGAAACGGTACGCACGCTCGGATCACAGGCCGATCCCGAGCGTGATCACATCAAGGTCAACGGCAAGCTGATTCGCCCCGAGCGGTTCGAATACTATATGCTGAACAAACCGAGGGGTGTTCTCAGCTCGGTGAAGGACCCGGAAGGCCGGAAGGTTGTCACCGATCTCGTCAAGTCCTCCGCCCGGCTCTACCCGGCCGGCCGACTGGATTTCAATAGCGAGGGGCTCATCATCCTGACCAATGACGGAGAACTGGCGCGCCGGATTACCGAGGGCGGAAAGCTGACCAAGGTCTACCGGGTGAAGGTCAAGGATCAGCCTGAGGAAACACAGATCAAACGCCTTAGCGAAGGGCTGACGATTGAAGGAGTCCGCATGTGGGCATCGAAGGTGCGGCTGTTAAAACCCGGGAATAACGCCTGGTACGAGGTGGAGCTGACCGAGGGGAAAAACCGACAGCTGCGTCGCATGTTCGAACGGATCGGCCATCCGGTAATGAAACTGCGACGCGTGGCAATTGGTAATCTGAGGCTCGGGACGCTGCCTCCTGGCTCCTACCGGGAGCTGACGGATAGAGAAGTGCGCCTGCTTAAAGGGAGAAAGGAAACGTAGATGTTCACGGGGATCGTACGAGAAACAGGGGAGGTCGTGAATAAAGACCGGACTGAAGCCGGAGCGACGTTCCGCATCCGATGCCGCGAGGTCTTTGCCGACCTGGGAATCGGCCACAGCATCAGCGTGGACGGGGTTTGTCTGACCGTCACCGAAAAGGGGGAGGACTCGTTCACGGTGTTTGCTGTTCCGGAAACCCTCCGCCTCACCAATCTCGGGCGGAAGAAGCCTGGAGATCTGGTGAATCTGGAACCTGCCGCAAAGCTCACCGATTTCCTGGGAGGACACCTGGTCCAGGGACATGTCGACGGTACGGGGGAAGTCGTGTCCATCTGTCCCGAAGGCGATTCGCGAGTCTTCCGGTTCAAAGCGCCTGACAGCGTTCTTCACTACTGCACGATGAAGGGCAGTATCAGTGTCAACGGCGTCAGCCTGACCATTTCCGGGCTCGGTTCAGACTACTTTGAGGTGACGATCATTCCCCACACCGATGAAGTAACTGATTTCGGACAGCTCAAGCCTGGAGACCAGGTGAACCTGGAGGCTGACGTTATCAGCAAATACGTTGAGTCCCATGTCAAGCGGGTGTTGGGTGGCGCCGTCCGTGTCCTGGCGTTGGCGGCTCTGATAAGTCCATTGCTGGGCGGTTCCTTGCCCGTCCCGGCCAAGGCCGTCCTGATCTACTACAGCTCAGTGGCCAACAGGGAAACACCAACAATCTTGCGGGTGGCTCGCTTCAAGCCGGACATCTTTGTGGAATGGGAGTCCGTGAGCCATCAGGGCACCATTCACTTGTTTCAAGGCGCCGTTCAGGAGGGCCGCAAGTTTTTCCTGGAGAGCCTGTTTGACGCCGGAGTCGATTCGGAGTCTTCGGACGCCATGACGATCTGGCTGTCAGAGCGCATGTACCACGAGCTAAAGGACAACGGGCAGGCCAAGATCCTGTTGAACAACTTGCCCCTCAAAATGAAGGTCGTCGGAACGGGGACGTTCAGCCTGATTGTTGACAAGCAGGAGAGACAGATTCCGGTCATGACCGTCGAAGACGAACGCAAGAACACTTGGGTGTTCTACGACGAGGCCGATAACCCTCTGATGGTCGAATACAAAACGCCCCGCTACCGGAAGTACCTTAAGTCCGTGACCACGGCCTCCTGGCCCGGCCTCAAATGGATCAAACAGGTCCCGCCGGTAAAATAATCTCGCTGCGAGGATGTTTTTTTTTCAGGGCAGCCGGGACTGCCGGCGCCCTGGGCTCCATCGAGATATCGGCAGGCCCGTCCTCTCGCCCGACCTGTTATGGGTGCTTGTGCGTCTGCGGGTATAATAAGGGCCTCACTATTCCCAAATGAGCACCGATACTATCGAGTCAGCGATACAGGATATCCGTGACGGCAAGATGGTCATCGTCGTCGACGAGGAAGACCGGGAGAATGAAGGTGACTTGACGATGGCGGCCGAAAAGGTGACCCCAGAGGCCATCAACTTCATGGCCACTCACGGGCGTGGCCTCATTTGCCTTCCGATGACCGCCGAACGGCTCGACGAGCTGAAAATTCCTCTGATGGTCGTGGAGAACGAGTCGATTTACGGCACGGCCTTTTGTGTGAGCATCGAGGCCCGGCAGAACGTATCGACGGGGATCTCGGCGGCTGACCGGGCCCACACGATCCTGACTGCCATCGATCCCAATACCCGGCCGCAGGATCTCATACGCCCGGGTCACATTTTCCCGCTCAAAGCCCGCAAGGGCGGGGTTCTGGAACGGGCGGGGCAGACCGAAGCGGCGGTTGATCTCGCCCGCATCGCGGGGCTGCGCCCGGCAGGAGTGATCTGCGAGATCATGAACGACGACGGCACCATGGCGCGGCTTCCCCAGCTGCGGGTGTTCGCCGCCAGACACCGTTTGAAAATCATTTCGGTCGTCGACCTGATCAAGTTCCGACTGGGTACCGAGAAGCTGGTCACCCGAATCGAGACGCTTCCCTTCGAAAGCGAATACGGCCATTTCCAGCTGCTGGTCTACGAGGATCAGGTTCACCGCAATCAGCATTTGGCCTTTGTCAGGGGATCGGTTGGCGACGCCGAGCCGGTGCTCGTCCGGGTGCAGGTCGAGGCGATCCTGGCCGATGTCTTCCAGGGTTGCCATAGCCAGGCGGGGCGCGAGTTACGGAAGTCGCTCGAGCTGATCAGACAGGCTGACCGCGGGGTTCTGGTCTATCTCACTCTGACCGGCGGGAACTGGAAGAAAGCACTCCACCACGAGCTGAGATTGTGCCGGCATGATCGGGACCAGGGGGCCGGGCCCGAGAGTTTTCGCGACTACGGCGTAGGGGCCCAGATTCTGGCTGATCTCGGGTTGCGGAACATCCGCCTCTTGACGAACCATCCCAAACGGATGATCGGGCTGGAGGGCTTTGGGCTGAATGTCGTGGAACACGTCCCGATCAGCCTGGGTCCGGCATCCGTTTAAACGTTCAATCGAAAGCCTCAGTCGGCGTTCTCTTTCGAGGCCACATAGCCCTCGCGGTGATTGGTCTTGAGCTTGTCCGGTTTTCCGTCACCGTCCACGTCCGCCTGAACTTCCACCTTGATCTTCCTCATCTTGCCGTCCATCTTCGTGTTCGTGGGCACATAAGACAGCGAGTACTGATGCCGGAGCAACGCCGATACGGTCTGAAAGATGCCAGGGAATTCGGTGACAAACCGCGGGAAGAAAGCCGCGCCCCCTGTGGATTTCGCAAACTGCTTCAAAGTCGCATCAGCCTGGTAGAGGTCCAGTCGGGCGGTAGCCGCCAGATCTCCCTCGTAGCGCGCGCGGAAGTTGCCCCCGGTGCTGATCGGGTAAATAACGGCATTGGAGTTTTGCACGCGCTTGAGCGTCTCGCCGAGATTTTTCTTGCTGAAAGTGTCGATACCGGACGTGACCAGGACCACGGCGACTTTTCCGTCCAGTTCGTCGACCCGATCCAGGACGTCCCAGACCGTATCGTACATGTTGCTTTCGCTGAATGCGGGGAAGTTCAGACGCCGCAGAGCGTTATAGACCTCCATTTTGTTCTGCGTGAAATCTACCAGGATCTCGGGCCTCATGTCATAGGCCATAACCGCGACCCAGTCATCCTTGCGCATCTGGTCGACAAAGGTGTAGGAGGCCATGAGGACATCGTAAAGGAAGGACCAGGGGACGGCATTGCTGTACTCGGTGACAAGCACGACCGTCATGGGAGCTTCGATCGAGGTGAAATTGGTGATCTCCTGCTGGACCTTGTCCTCGTAAATCTTGAAGTTGTCCTTCTTCAGCCCTTGGATGAGATCTCCCTTGTTGTTCTGCACGGTGACATCGACACGAATCTGGTTGACCGCGACTCGTATCCCGGTCCGTCCCTGCGGCTTGGGCTGTTCCTCCTCAATCTGCTTGTCCTGTGATTTCTGTGCCTGGGCGGAAACCCGATCCGGGCGCCACAGCAGGAAAACACAGAAGAGAAGAGCAGCAAAAACGAGTAGTCTTTTCATTGAGAGGTAAGCTCCAAAAGAAAGGAAGTCTCTAGCATTCAAGCACTATAGTAGCACACGCGCCACGCCGTCTGCCGGGCGGGAGCTGAAACCGTGACAGGGTGACAAGGTGACAAGGTGACAGGGTTACCAAACCGGCGAGGGCGAGCCTTCAGTCCAAGACGGATATGGTAGAATCTTGCCATGGATTTGGAGGGCAAAGAGCGCGCCCTGAGCCAGTTCATTGGGCGTTTTCAGAGTGCGATTGTGGCCTTCAGCGGGGGTGTCGACAGCTCGTACCTGGCTTTCATCGCGAATCGAGTCTTGGGTGACCGGGCACGGGTGGTCACCGGCATTTCACCGTCCGTGTCACAGATGCAGCAGAATCTGGTCAAGGAATTTGTGGCCAGGCACGGCCTCAACCACGTCGTGATCGACACCCGGGAAATGGAAAACCCGAGCTACACAACCAATCCTTCCAACCGCTGCTATTTTTGCAAGTCGGAACTGTTTGCCTATCTGAACCGGTTGAGGGAGGAATGGGGCGTAGAGGTAGTTTTCGATGGCAGTAATCGAGATGACGTCGGAGACTACCGCCCGGGCCGGCAAGCGGCGGGTGAGCAAAGCGTGGTCAGCCCGTTTATCGAGGTCGGCCTGAACAAGCAAGAAATTCGCGCGCTCTCGAAAAAGTGGGGACTGGCCACCTGGGACATGCCTGCCATGCCCTGCCTGTCCTCTCGTTTCCCCTACGGGGTTGAGATAACTGAGGCAAAGCTGCGACAGGTCGACCGGGCCGAGGCCTTCCTGAGGGACTTGGGGTTCAAGAATTTTCGGGTGCGCCATCACGAGAATCTGGCCAGGATTGAGATCGATGTCCAGGAGATGCCCGGTATTCTCGATTTGACCCTGCTCGAAGTTATCAACAAAGAGCTGAAGGCCCTCGGCTATCACTACGTCACGCTGGATCTGCAAGGGTTCCGCTCCGGGTCGTTGAACGAGTTACTCCAGCTTCAGGCCCGCGAATAGGAGCGGACATCAGAAGTAGATCCGTATGAAGACGCGCCTTTTCTTCCTGCTCCTCTGCGGTTTAGTGTTTGCTAGCCCTTTTGTCCGGGCGCAAAATGACTTCCACCTTCCTCAAGTGGCCGACGGACAGGGCGAAGGCCTGATTGTAAAGACCACGTTCATCCTCTTTAATCCCGGTCAGGACTCGGTCGGGGTCCAATTGTCTCTGACTGACAACGACGGCAATGCTCTTGAGATCACGATCGCGGACATGGGCGCCGAATCGATTTTTGCCGTCTCGCTGAGCGCCGGCGAAACCCGGTTTCTTGAAACGGCCGCGGACGGCCCGCTCAAGATCGGCGCAGCGGTGGTGCAGGCGACGGGACCGGTGGGTGTCTCCGCTGTTTTTACCATTCTGGACAGTGCCGGGAGCTTTCTGACAGAAGCCGGGGTCGGATCGTCCGCCCCGATGCAGAAGTTCGTGATCCCAATCGATACGACCGAGAGCTTCGACACGGGGCTGGCCCTTTTCAACGTCGGGGCAATTGATGCTGCAATCACGTTTCGGATCAGGACGACGGCGGGCGGCGCCGGGCCGGAGGAGTCGCGGACCCTGGCCCCCTTTGCTCACCGGGCCCTGTACGTCAGCGAGTTGTTTTCACAGTTGGGCGCTATGCGGGGCACCCTCGAGGTCGAGAGCACGCGTCCGCTGGCGGCCATTGTTTTGCGGCAGAATCTGTCCACGTTTACCTCTACGACTCTGCCGGTTGTCCAGTCCGACTCGCAGTTGACCGAGTTCCAGCTGCCCCAGGTCGCGAACGGCGTTTACGCGGCGGGGTCGATTCGCACGACTTTTGTTCTTTTCAACCTTTCCGAAGGCGCCGCCCAGGTCGACGTGAATCTGACGGCTGACGATGGTTCGCCTTTTCCGGTATCAATTGTCGGCGGCTCTCAGAACAGCTCTTCATTTCACGTGGACCTTGCCCCAGGAGCGTCCGCTTTCGTTCAGACCAGCGGCGCCGGAGCTCTCACCGCCGGCGGTGCGCGAGTAGCCTCCAACGTCCCCGTCGGTGTTGCTTGTATCTTCACTTTGTACGATGGACAGGGCGCCTTTCAGACAGAAGCCGGGGTGGGAAATTCGCCTGCGCTCTCCAGCTTCACGATCCCGGTTGATACTCGTGCTCAGTTTGACACCGGAGTGGCCCTTTTCAACCCCGGCTCGATCCCGGCGGGAGTCACGGTGCGGCTTTTGGATGCGGACGGAATACGAGTCCAGGTCCGGCAGCGGACGCTCCCGCCCGGCGGTCACGAGGCGCTCCTGGTCAGAAACGCCTTTGAAGGGGCCAGCCTTCAGGGCACTCTCTCGATTACGTCCACGACTCCGCTCTCGGCTCTCACGCTTCGATTGAACGCTGCGCCGCTGTCTTATACGACTTTGCCGCGGGCGGCTCGGGCCTTCGCGGGTATCGTGCCGCGACCCGCGCTCCTGACGAAGCGCCTGGGAGGCATCGCAGTCGATTCTGCGGTGGCTCTCGATGTCGGGCTGGACCTCGGATACCGGCTAAAAGGCGCTGTGGGAGGAGATGTCGGGACACTGGTAAGGGTCACCGCCCAGGCTCAAGACGGCAGCCTCTTCCCGGCTTCCGTCGACGTGCTCGCCGGCCGCTACTCAGTGGCGGTCCCGTCCGGCGCTTACTTCCTGATCGTTTGTTACAAACCCGCGCTGTCGGTCTTTCAGGGGGCGCCGACGTTGATTTTCGACAGTCCCGAGCCCATTACAGTCGAGGCCGACACAGTTGCGGACATCGATGTGCCCAAAACGAATCTGTTCGCTGTTTCCGGAGAAGTAAAAGGCCTCGGTACCCAGGCGGGGTCCGCCTTGGTGCGGTTTACGGCTGGCGATGGAAGGGCCGGAGGCGAAGCTTTTATTTCGATGGACAATCGGTTTTCGGCTTACCTGCCCTCTGGCTCCTACACAACCAGCCTGGCGGTGAACGTGTTTGGGGACTTCGGAACAAACCATCTGGCGATCTACAAGATTGGGTCTGTGACGGTCGCGGGAGCCGACGTGACCCAATTGTCCGTGCAGCTCCCCGCCTCCTTGTCGACATTGCTGGGGAAGGTCCAGATCACCGGACAGGCCCTGATTCCGTCGGGCTCCTTTGTTTCGGCGATCGATACCGCCGCGCCTTCGGCACTGGTGGGTGGTTGTTTGCCGGACGCGTGGACTACTTCGCTTGCCGTAGGGCCGCTCGGCGACTATCGCGGGCTGCTCCCGACCGATCACGGTTTCGATTTGAAGGCTCACGTCAGGTTACAAGACGCAGGTTACTTGCTTTTCCCCCTCACCAGCCGGCATGTCACGCTGTCCGGCAACCTTCAGGAGAGCTTCTCGCTGGCAGCCGCGCCCCAGATGATTCCGGTGTCCGGGACGGTGCGCGCCCCTGACCGGTCGTTTGTGGACAAAGTGACCGTGACGGCGACTTCGAACAAACTGGCGGGCGTCGACCAGGCGAGCGCGTCGGTTTCAGGAGTGACCAACTCTCTGGGCGAATTTCAGCTGTCGCTGCCGGCCGGTTCGGACTATACCCTGACGTTCACCCCGCCGGCGCCTTAAGCAGACCGCATCTGCTCACTCCTCGAACTGTCAATGAAGCCGCCGACCGGGCGTGTTTTCAGATGTTGCGGCCGCCTTGGCCTGGGACAAAGAGCGGCGCTCGAGGCTCTGTTCCGATCGGTTTTTCAGGCTGTTAGACTGGCTCTATGGCCAAGAAAGATCGAATTCGAGTCAAAGATGCCGACCAGTTCATCCACCAGGCATCGACCGAGACTTTCGATGAAGAAGTCGTTCAAGATCTGAAAGATGAGCAGAAGAAAGAATACGCGTCTCACCGCTTCCAGAAGAAACTGCGGCAACACCACTCGAAAAGTCCCCAACTATCCGGTGGGGATGTCGATGCCGCCTGGGATCAGGCTGAGGTCGGAGAGCGGTCCGTGGGTGGCGATAACGCCACGCCGGATCAGGACGTCGTTGAGGAGCTGGGAAAGGCTCTGGGTGTGACCTACCAGGACACCGAACCGTTGCAAGGCTCAGAGAAAATAAGGCAGCGCGACGAAGAGCGCTGGGAACTCGACCCGGCATCTTCCGAGGACTTTGCAGAGAGGAACAAGCGAAAGCCGTAAAACCGCGTTCACACTGGGGTGCGCCGGCCGTACCGAGGCTGCTCTGCTTAAAGTCCGACAGGATAGTGGGACAAAAACTTATAAGAAATAGCGGTCCACACCGATTTTTCCTCAGTTTGCAGGTCTCTACAATCTCCCAGCATGAACCGGAGGCTACTCATGTCGGAACAGTGCAATCGGGACTTATTGCTCGGATACCTGTCTGAGGATCTGGAGTTGGAAGAGCAACTGGAATTTCTTCTTCATGTAGACAGCTGCAACCGGTGCCGGCGGGAAGTCTATGACGCCCGGAAAGCTCAGCATCCCCACTTTTACAAGGCGCTAACCCGAAAAGGGAAGAAGCGTATCGCCGCTGACATGGATGACGAGATCTTTGAAGTAGCCTAGACGCGCGCTTCTTTCAGGCCCGGGCAGCACCTTTTCTCTCCTTTTATCCTGGATCTCCGGTCTATTCCCGGGCTCCTCTTTCTTCACACCGTCCGTCCCGCCTGTTGGTATAACATAGAGGATACCAACAACCAGTCACAGGAGGTCGCAGATGATCTACCGTCGAATTGTCGACCTTATCAAACGTGAACCTGAGCGTCTGGCAGCCAGCTGGTGCAGTCATATAAAACGGTCACCCGTGACCGGCAACTACCACCGCCTTTCGGACTACGAGCTTACCGCCCGTCACACCCAGGTTTTCCAGCGGCTCGCCAAATGGCTTGAGCATTCCATGCCCCGGGAAGAGCTGAGCCGCTTCTTTTGGCATCTCGGACGGGAAAGATACGCGGAGCGTTTCCCTCTTTGTCAGGTGAACTACGCTCTCCTCATCGCCAAACGCGACTTCTGGGAGTTGGTGCAGTCTCAAGGGCTTTTGGACAGTTCCTTGGAGTTTTACCAGGCGATGGAGCTCATGTCTTCCATCGACCGGTTCTTCGACCTCGGCAGTTTCTACATCATTCGCGGTTACCTGGACGCCATCTGTGCCCGGGTGAACGGATCGGACCATCTCACACAAGAGGAACTGCGGGAACTGATCTTTACGGCCGACCCCAACTGCCACCCGGAGTTCTCCGACAGTGTCAAAGCTCAAGGCTGAGAGCCGCCCTGCTGAGCCCGCGCACGAGCAGCGAGGGTGTTAAAAAGTGAACATTTTCAACACCCTCTCTGTGTGCGCGGCTCGGGACGGCTGTCTGCCTTAGCCTCGCGGATACGGCCTGCCTGCGGCAACTGTCTTGCCATGCTATGATTACCGAACCATAACCAGGAGAATCATGAAAGCGCTAGTCAAGAAGCATGCGACTGAAGGGTTGTGGCTCGATGATGTCCCCGAGCCGCAAATCGGAATTGACGATGTTTTGATCCGTATCAAGCGGGCTTCGATCTGCGGGACTGACGTCCACATCTACAACTGGGACGAGTGGGCTCAGAAGACGATTCCCGTTCCGTTAACCATCGGGCATGAGTTCGTCGGAGTGGTCGAGGAGGTGGGAAGCAACGTGCGGGATTTCCACGCCGGGGAAGTCGTCAGCGGGGAGGGGCACCTGGTTTGCGGCCGGTGCCGTAACTGCCTGGCCGGACGTCGTCACCTGTGCCCCAACACTAGTGGCGTCGGGGTGAACCGCCCAGGCGGTTTCGCTCAATACCTCTCCATCCCGGTGAGCAATGTCTGGCTGGCTGATCCACGCATTCCGCTCGATATCGTCTCTTGTTTCGATCCGCTCGGAAACGCGACGCACACAGCTCTGTCCTTCGATCTTCTGGGAGAAGACGTGTTGATTACCGGAGCCGGTCCGATCGGGGTCATGGCTACGGCGATTGCCAGGCACGCCGGAGCCCGTTTTGTCGTAGTGACCGACGTGAATCCCTACAGGCTTGAGCTGGCCCGGAAAATGGGGGCGACCATGACGCTGGATGTTCGAACCGAGCGGATCGCCGACGCCCAGAAGAAGCTGGGAATGAAGGAGGGCTTCGACGTCGGCCTGGAAATGTCGGGATCGGCCGACGCGTTCCGGGAGATGCTCCCCAATATGTGCCATGGAGGGAAAATGGCGTTGCTCGGCATTCTCCCTTCGAACACCGCCATTGACTGGAACCTGGTCATCTTCAACGGGCTGATCATCAAAGGGATTTATGGCCGGGAAATGTACGAGACCTGGTACAAGATGACGTCGATGATCCAGACCGGCCTTGATATCTCCCCGGTCATCACTCACCGGTTCCACTACACCGAGTTTCGTGAAGCCTTTGAGGTCATGCGTTCGGGCCGTTCCGGAAAAGTCGTGTTGAACTGGGAGGATTGAGGCGAGCGTGCCGTAGCGTGGAGGGGTTGCGCGCGTCTCACCGGCTGCGCCACCGGTCGGCGACCAGAATCGTAAGGCCTGTGAAGACGAGGATCATGCCTCCTGCCTCGGTCGGTCCGGGGCGCTCACCCAGCTGCAGCCAGGCCGTACTGACCCCCACCAGAGGAGCGAGCAGTGTCCCCATCCCGGCCATGCCGGCCGGCAACTCGTGGAGCGCGTACAGCCAGAGCAGCCAGGCCAGCGCCGTGGCAGGGATCGCATTGTAAAGAAGGGCGCCGATCAGAGTCGGCGCCCAGGTTATCGGCTGCGGCCGCGCCACAAAAGCGAAGATCAGCAGAGGAATGCATCCGAGCAGGAGCTGCCAGGCGGTCAAAGGCAGAAGATCGATCCGGACGCTGGCTCGAAGCCGCTTGACCCAGACACCGGACACCGCCCAACAAATCGCTGCCAGGAGTGCCAGCATGGCGCTGAACAGAGGCGTCTGCAAGCGCCAGGGCTCCAGGATCAGCAGCAATCCGGCAAAAGCGCACAGCAATGCCAGCCACTGCCATCCCCTGACCCGCTCTCCGAGAATCGGCCAGGCCAGCATGAGGAGCCAGAGGGGCATGGTGTAAACCAGCACCGCTGTCTTGCCTGCACCTCCACTGACCAACGCCCAGGCAGAAAAAGTCACGAAAAGCGTTGTCTGCACCAGTCCGAGAATCAGGACACCTGAAAATGACCCGGGCGACCGGGACCGGTCGAGCAGGACCAGGATCGCAAAAAGAGCGAACGCTCCCAGAACGGAGCGTAGTGCTGAAAACGCAAACGGGTCGATGTAGCGAAGCGCCTCCTTCATGACCACCCAGTTGTAGCCCCAGATCAGGGACAACACGCCGAGCGCCAGCAGTGGGCGTATTCTTGTGGCTCCAGTCATCGTACGATGTCGGTCATTTCTCAGGCCCCTTTGCTGTGCAGACTGGTAACACTCTCGGGGAGGTTTCCACGACTCCTGTGGAGAACTGGTGGAAAAAAGCGTGCGGGCCAAGTGCTGACCGGTTTTCGACCAGATTGCACAAAGATTGTGCAACAGGCTGACACGTTTTCGGGGAAAGCTCCTACAGGGAACCGCCGGCCCTCCCCCCGGTTTGCAGCACGCCTATCCGCGCCCGCCGCTGATGAAATTCTCGAGCTGCGCAATCATGAAGTCCTGCTCAGACAAGAGCGCTTTGACGACGTCACCAATCGAGATAACCCCGACGAGCTCCTCACCCACCAGAACCGGCAGATGTCTGACGCGGCCCTGCGTCATGACCGCCATACATTCCTTCAAAGTATGCTCTGGGGTCACGGAATACACATCCCGCGTCATGATCCCGCTCACCAGGATTTCCCTGGAAAACTTGCCGTGGAGGACGACTTTTCGCGCATAGTCACGCTCGGAGAAGATACCCACCATCCGGTTTCCGTCCATGACGACCAATGCGCCGATATTCTTATCGGCCATCAGTTTGAGCGCGTCATAGACAGTGTGGTCCGGCGATATCGTCCAGACATCGCGGCCCTTAGCCTCCAAAAGCTGCCTGACCGTTCTCATCTCCCTCGGTCTCCTTACAAACAGGCTTGACACGAATATAAAACTAACCCGCAATCAGTGGCAAATGGAGTCTTGCGTTGCCGTCACTCAGTATCGTCTGGGGCGCCAGTTAGTAGCCAGCTCTCGTTTCTCCTTCCAAAAGTCGATGCGTGTCTCCGTCTCCTTGAGGTCGTGCGGGGAATAGAGGTACGTCAAGGTAGCGACGACCTGGGCATTGCCTTCGGACGGGATCGGCAGGAAAAACTCTTCAATGCGCTCCTCGAGCGGCGCCAGACGCGTGTCTTTCGTGGCTGTCCGGCCTTTAAGAAACACCTCGCTATCCCGGCGGAGCTCGTTTCCGCCGTCATCCAGCACCACGCGTTCATAGACTCGTTTGTCTTCGAACTTCTGCTCGCCGACACGCACCTCGACGCTAAGGATGACTTTCCGGGTCGGGACACCGGTAGGTACGCTGTGTCCGGCGCCGACGTTGTGCACCATCACCTGGGCGCGCAGTCCTCTGGGAGTTCGATCGAGCCCGAGAATCCGCATCCGCAGCGATTTGTTCAATTGGTGCAGCGAATGCCCGCCCGGCATCTCATGGAGGTTCACAGTGGCGCCCTCGACGCGCTTGACCTTCGGATCCACGATGTTCGCGGCAACCACCGGCATGTGGCACTCCTGGCAAGTCTTGGTTCCACCCCTGTCCCGGTACGTCTCCCATTCTCTGAAAGTAGAAAGGAGCTCCAGCCCGTTGCTGTTCGTGAACTGATGGCAGCCGGCGCAATGAAGGGACGTCGTATGGAACGAAGAGTATTGGACACCGTGCCCGTTTGACGCTGCGTCTTTGACCGGACCGAACTTGACTTTTCCGAGTTGGACCTCGAACGGGTCGGGCCGTGACAGATGCGTATTGCTGAGCGAGTGGCAGAAGTCGCAGGTGACCCCCTCGCGCGTGACCGCCCGGGTGGCGTTCGGATCATTGGCAGGGCCGGCGGTCGGCGCGTGGCAAGCGAAACAGGTGCGCGCCGCTTCCCCCTTGGCCGATTCAGCGACCTCGGCATACGACGCCTGGAAAATCTCGTCTTGATAGGCGCGGGCGTGAAGAGAGACGTTCCAGGCAGCATAGATGTCCTTGTGGCATTCGCCGCAGCGCCGCGCAGACACAAACTGCCCGGGTTCGAATACCAGTGGCTTGATTTCCGGCTCCGAGGACGTGCACGAGACTGCCCCTGAAAGGGCCACCGATACTACGGTTAGATAGAGACTCCTGCGGTTCATACGCGCCTCCTTCGATCTGCCGCCTACTTCTTGGCCCGCTCGATCTGCCGGATTTTGAAGTACAGCGCCACCAGGGCCAGACCGATCACCAGAAGAGACGCCGCCAGGCCCTTTCGTCTGAACTGCAGCTCCTCGAGGGCTTGCTGGCCCATCTGGTAGGTCTTCCGCGCAATCGACATGCCCCGGTCCGTTTCGCTTTTCACATGGGCGGGCGAAAAGCGATGGACGACGACTCTGGCACTGACGAGCGCGTCGTGCCCCTCGCTTAACCCAAAGCGCGCCCGGCTGACTTCCATTCCCGCCCGCTCTGCCCGTGACACCAGTTTTTCGGCTTCGCTCAACTGGTTGGCGAGCGTCGCGATCGACCTGCTCATCGCGTCCGCGGCTATAGCGCCCCGATCTCCTTCGCTATGGCAACTGGCACAGATCGCCGGCTCTTTGGAGCCGAGCATTCGATCCGTGGGAGATGCGATCTGGTGGTTCTCATGACATACCAGGCATTCAGCCTGCCCCAACTGCTGAAAGCTCTCGTTGTGGGGACTCAGGCGGAACATTTCCGCCTGCCGGGTATGACAGGTGCCGCAGACGTTGGCCACTGATGAAACCCCAGGCGGAGACGCCCCGTGAGTGCCGTGGCAGTCATTGCAAGTCGGCGCCGAAAGGTCGTTTTTCTTCATGAGCGCCTCGGCGTGCACGCTTTTCTCGTAACGGGCGACCTGGTCGGTTGGGAGCCGGGCCTTCATGTAGCCGGGATCCGCGTGGCACTTACCGCAGGTCTGGGCTACACTCGGCGGGTAAACGCGGGACATCGGGTGGTTGACCGGCCTGATGCCGTGGCTGCCGTGGCAGCTCACGCAGGTGGCTACTGTCTGATCCCCCTGGCTCAAAAGCTTCCCGTGAACGCTTGTCAGGTATTCGGCTTGCTGATCGATCCGCAGCGCGGGGTTGTACCGTTTCATGAAGTCTGCGTCGCTATGGCACTTGCCGCAGAAGGCCGGAACCTGCGCGGGTTTGGGCTTGCCGGCAAAACCGGCTGCCGCAGACATCGCCAGCTCCTGGTCGGCCTGGGTGGCATCTCCTCCGTGGCAACCGACGCAGCCGAGCCCTTTTTCCAGGTGGATGTCGCCTTCCATCTGATGCCCGAGCGCTTCGTCGAGACTCGTGTGGCATTGCACGCAGGAGTCCGCCGCTCGTGTCTGGCCGGCGCCCGGTTTGGGGGCCGGCTGGGCCAGCAAGGACAAGGCAGTGAAAAATGCCACGCAGGTCAAAGGCCCGAGCCAGGCAAACCTCTTTGGGCTTCCTGCAGCCGCCGGATTCCCAACTGATTCTCCAAAGCCCCGCTGTCGGGCTGCTGAAGAACCAGCCATAGTGGACTTGACTGTTTTCATCTTTGATTTGTGCTTTCCCACGATTGACTTCTCCGTTCGTCTACGACCAGAACCCGATGGCGGTCAGAACCACGACGTAGACCAGCACGGCCACGCCTATGACGGTGAAGGCGCGGCTCGGCAGGCCGCGGGCGGTCTTTCTGTCCAGGAATGGAACCAGCAGCCAGAAGCAGGCGCCCAGCGTGAAGGCAAGAATCCCTACCGCTTCACCTTCAAACAGCCAGATGCGGGCGGGCAGGAGCTTCAGCGTCTCAAACGAGAACAGAAAAAACCATTCGGGCCGAATCCCCGCTGGGGCTGGAGCAAACGGGTCCGCCTTTTCGCCCAGTTCCCATGGAAAGATTGCCGCCAGCGCCGCCAGGATCCCGAGAGCGACGAGCCAGCCCATGATGTCGCGCAGCAGAAAGTTCGGGATGAACTTCATGTCCTTGCCGTTCGACTGCTCCGTCCCCCCGGGTCGGCTCATCCCGTGAAACTGGACCAGCCAGAGGTGGACGCCCAGGATTGCCGTGGTCAGGGCGGGGAGTATCGCCACGTGAAAGCCGAAAAACCGCGTCAGGGTAGCCCCCGTCACCTCGTCGCCGCCCCTCAAAAACCGCATGAAGAAATCACCCACCACCGGAAAGACCCGTGGGATCTCGGTTCCCACGCGGGTGGCGAAGAAAGCGAGCTTGTTCCAAGGCAGGAGATAACCGCTGAACCCGAACCCGAGGGCGATGAACAGGAGGAGAACACCTGTGATCCAGGTGAATTCGCGAGGAGGGCGATAGGCTCTCAGGAAATAAACGCTGAACATGTGAATGAAAAGCGTGGCGATCATCAGATTGGCCGACCAGCTGTGAATCGATCGGACCAGCCAACCGAACGAGACGTCGGTCATGATAAACTGCACGCTCTCGAAAGCCTCTTCGGCACTCGGCCGATAGTAAAGAAGCAGAAGGATCCCGGTGACCACTTGGATGCTGAAGAGGAACAGCGTCATGCCGCCGAGGTAGTACCAGATGGTGTGACGATGCACCGGGACTGTTTTGTGGCTGGCCATTTCCTCCATAGGGGCCGTGCCGAGACGGTTGCGCAACCACTGCCGTGCCCTCTCCGTTCGACTGGCTTCCGGCGCTGCACTCGCTTGGTGTTCAAACTCGGTCATCTTCATTCTTCTATCCTCGTGAAACAACTACCTCGTCTCCCCGCACATTGACCTTGAACTGCTCGAGCGGCCTCGGCGGAGGCCCGGCGACGTTTCGTCCCTGCAGGTCATAATGGCCGTTATGGCAGGCGCACCAGATTCCCTGCAGGTCGCTGCGGTACTGGACAGTACAATCCAGGTGCGTGCATCGCGCCGAAAACGCCCGGATCTCGCCTCCCGGCGTCCGGATCAGCAAAGCCGCACGGGAGCCGAACTTGAAGATCTTCCCGCTGTTGGGAACCAGGTCATTGACCTTGCCCGCAACCACGCTCACTTCCGCCGATTCCGCAACACGCGGGGGGATGAGAAAGCTCAAAACCGGATAGCACACGGCGACGAGTACCGCACCGATGCTCGTCCCCAGCAGATAGTCCAGAAAGCCTCGTCTCGTTGTCTTTTCGCTTCGTCTTTCCATTCCACGCCTCACGTTGTGTTCATTCCAGCGCGGCGGCCGGTGTGACGCCCGGCGGGCGTCGCATCAGATCCCGCTGCGCAACTAACTCTCGGCTCGCCCGGCGGTTGCATCCCGGAGAACCGCTTTGATCTCGGCGCCGTCAACCGGCCGCATCAGGTAGTAGAAGATCCTGCGTTGGCGCGCCCGCCGCTCGGTCTCCAGACTGGCGTGATCAGCCAGGACGATCACCGGAAGTGCGGGGAAAAGATCATTGAACGCCGTTATCGTCTCGAGCCAGACTTCCTCGCCGTCGTCCAGGAGAAAAACCACGGCCCGGAAGGGCGAGACGCGAGTCCGCTGGATGGCGTTAACCGGAGTGCGCGCCGTTTCTACCGAGTATCCCTGCCTGCCTATCAGCTGGCGCAGCTCGGCAAGCTCGCGGCTCTGAGATCCGCAGATCAGGACTTCCGATCCGGGCGACTTCGAAGGTGGAGATATCATGCCCAAGCTCCGCCAACGCCCCGGAGCAAGTTGGAGTCCAATCGTGCAGCCTGTTGAGGGGATTGAGGTTGGAACGAGAAGGTCAGGGACAACCTGACATTTTGTCAGGTAGCAACCCTGACAAAATGTCAGGATCGGACGGCAAAAGCCTTCCGGAGTTCCCAGAGTTTCACGACTTCAAGCCGAATTTCGGTTTCCGGTGGTTTGGCTCTCACAGCCCGTAGTGTTTGATCTTGCGGTAGAGGTTGCGCTCGCTGATATCGAGGATTCTGGCAACTTTCGCGCGGTTACCGTCGTTTTCTCTGAGCAACCTGGCGATATAGAGCTTCTCGGCCTGCTCGAGCGTCAATGTGCCTTGATTCTGGTTCTCGCCTCTGAAGGGCAGCCGGGTCTGGAGGTTACCCGGCAGATCCTCGACCTCGATTCGATCTCCTTCGGCCAGAATCAGGGCCCGCTCGAGGACGTTTCTCAGCTCCCGAACATTTCCCGGCCAGGCGTAACTTTCCAGGCGCTCAATCACTTCCGGCGCAATGCTCAAGCGCCGGTGTCCCGGCATGACACTCTTTTCAACAAAGTGTCTGGCAAGGACGGCAATGTCCTCGGGCCGCTCCCGCAAAGGCGGAATCGTAAAGCTGAAGACGTTCAGGCGATAGTAAAGGTCTTCGCGAAACTGCCCGGAGCTGGCCGCGTCTTTCAGATTCCGGTTGGTGGCGGCGATGATCCGGGTGTCGACATGGATGTCTTTCAGTCCCCCGACTCGCCGGAAGGTTCCGGTTTCCATGAACCGGAGCAGTTTCGACTGCAGTCCGAGGGTCATCTCCCCGATCTCGTCGAAGAAGAGAGTCCCGGTGTCCGCCACCTCGAACAGCCCGTGTTTCAGCGATGCGGCGCCCGTGAAAGCGCCTTTCTCATGTCCGAACAGCTCGCTCTGAAGGAGCTCTTCCTGCAGCGAGGTGCAATCCACTACGATAAAGGGGTTGTCCTTGCGCGGGCTCTGATTGTGAATCGCGCGCGCAGCCAGCTCCTTGCCCACCCCGCTTTCGCCTTGAATCAGCACGGTCGAATCGCTTCTCGCCACCTTTGAAATGAGCGACAGGACGGCGCGCAACCGGGGACTGTTTCCGACAAACGCGTCGGTTCGGGCCTGTCTCGACAGCTCCTGCCGGAGCATGATGTTCCGGTGCTCCAGCCGCCGCCTTTCGGCGGCTTTTACCAGCAAGGCCTCCAGCTCTTCCAGTTTGCAGGGTTTGGTCAGGTAGTCGTAGGCGCCCGAACGGATGGCGGCAATGGCGTTGTCGATCGTGCCGTACCCGGTAAGGATGATGACCTCGACCAGCGGATGCGCTTCCTTGACGGCTTTCTGAACAGTCAGGCCGTCCATGTCCGGCATCTTGACATCGAGCAGAACCACGTCGAACTCGCTTTCATTCAGAGCCGCCAGCGCCTGGGTCCCGCCGCTCGCCGCGCGCACCTCGAACCCCATGTCTTTCAACTCGCGACTTAGCACGGTCCGGAACGTCTCCTCATCGTCGGCGATGAGGACCCGAATGGGCCTGTCTGTAGTGCGCGCCAAGGTTTTCACGAGATCCACCGCTCGTCCGCGTGGGTGTCCGGGCAAGGCTCGCCGGTCGGTTCGAAAGGAAGCTCGACGACAAACCGGCTCCCTTGTCCTACCTGGCTGTCAACCTGAATCGAACCGCCCATCTGGCGTATAAGAGTATTGGAAATAAAAAGGCCGAGTCCAGTTCCCTGACCGACCGGACGTTTTGAGAAGAATGGTTCAAACAGGTGTGGTAAATCCGCCGGAGAGATTCCGCATCCGGTGTCCTCGACGACGACGCGCACAGAATCGCGTTCTCTCGCGGTTCCCACCCCGATCCGGCCGCCTGCGTTCGTCGCCTGTATGGCATTGATCAAGAGGTTCAAGAACACCTGCCGGAGAGCTGGTTCATCGGCCTTGATTTCCGGCAGATCGCGCGCATACTCCTCCTGAATCTCGATCTCCCTGTTCTGCGCCTGAAATCTCACCAGTTGCACCGTCTCCTCGAGCGCGCGATTGACGGAGACGATGTAGGTCAGGGAATCCGATTTCCGGGCCAGGATGAGCAGACGCTCCGTGATGGCCTTCGCCCGCATGGCCTCCTTGGTAATCAGGGCGAGATATTCGGCCATGTCCCCTTTCGTCTGCACAGCCTTCTTGCCGATTCGCTTTTGAAGCCCTTCGGCGCAAGTCATGATGGACGCCAGCGGGTTGTTGATTTCGTGGGATATTCCCGACGCCAGCAGCCCCAGCGACGCGAGCCGCTCCGAGTGGCACAGATTAGCCTCCAGGGCGCGCCGCTCAGTGATGTCGCGCCGGACTTCGATCACCTGGTAAATGCGCCCGCTGGCGTCAATCAGAGGGTAGCTGTAAATCTCGATGTACCGTTCACGGCCCCGATCGTCGACGAACCGGTAGAGGCACTTCTCGACCCGCCCGCTCTGAAAAGTCGTCCGCGCCGGACATTTGGCCTGCACTCCGACTTCGCAATTCCGGCCTTCTTTGGTGATGCAGCAAGGCTGGCCGGGAGCGGTCTCTTTAGGGTAACCCGAGCGCCGCAGGTAGGCCTGGTTCGCCTTCACCACCCTGAAATCGCGGTCAACGACGACGATCTCATCCTCTATGCTGTTGATGATGTTCTCGAGATACTCCTTGTGTCGCTCGGTTTCCTTGAGCGACTCCTTGAGGCTGGCCGTCATGACGTTAAAGCTACAGGCCAGCTCGCTGATCTCGTCGTGCCCGCCCGTCACCACCCGCTCATCCAGGCTGCCTTTGCGAATGGCAATCGTGGTACGTTCCATGGCTTTAATACGCCTCACGATCAGCCGGTCGACCAGCAGCACGATAGCCAGTATCGTGACCGTCACCATCAGGCCGGCCAGGCCCAGCATCTCGCGCATATCGGAACGTAAATGAAGCCCTGCCTGACTCATAGGGAGATCGACAATCAAAGTGCCGTTGATCTTCTGGTTGGGGGGATGGCAGTTGAAGCAGCTTTCCTTGTTCCTGATCACAAGCATGCTGCGCGCAAACTCGCGGCCGCGCGGTTCAACCACCGTGAATTGATCAGGAACAGGCGCCTGGCTGTGGCAGGAGGAGCATTCACCCTGGAGCCTGGAAAACGTTCTGCCGGCCATCTGGGCATCGGTCGAGAAGCGGATCTGTCCCTCTTTGTCGACGAGCATGATCCGTGCGCCGCCGGCTTCCGCAGCAACCTGGCGGATGTCGCTGTCGAGCAGATGAGGCTGGTGCTCAAGCATGCGACGCTCCAGACCGGCGAGGATCAGCTGGCTCAGATCGCTGACCGGCTTGCGCATGCCCTCGGCCAGCTGGCGTTCATGCAAGCGGTAGAAGAAAACGAAGAAGGGAATGCCGACCAGAAACAGGGCAAGAACCAGTCCACAGGTAATGCGGAAGCTGAGTCGATCAATAGGGAGCTTCCTTGTCATGGCCTGGTCCCCGGTGATTAACAGCCGTGAAAACTCGGGGCTCAGTATATCACGAGGTGTGAAGAGTCTTACTACTGCGGGAAACAGCGGCGGGCTCGCGGCTCTGTTCGCCGACGGGGCTGAGCAATGGTATCCTTCAGTACGCGATGGCCAGCTGGTTATTCGTTCTCGTCTGGACGGCTCAAGTGATCAGTTCTCCGGTCTCGCAGCCCCCGCCGGCCGAGGCTAGAGAACAGTTCTTCTCGCGCCAATTTCAAGAGGCGGCAACGAGTCTGCGCGGCCTGATTCGCACGCAGCCCGCAAACATCGCAGCCCGCTACCTGCTCATCCGGACGCTGATCGAGGACAACCAGGCGCGCGAAGCCTTGGTGGAAGCCGAATTGGCCGAAAAGGAGTTACCCACCGAGGCGCTGGCGCATGTGGCCGCGGGAGATGCCCATTTCCGCCTGGCTGATTTTGACCGGGCGCTCGCCGCTTATCAGGAGGCGGCGAGACTCGACCCGAAAAGCTCGCGCGCCCATCTTGGTTGGGGCCGCGTCCTCCTGTCCGACTTTCGCTTCAAGAGCGCCAGAGAGCATTTTCAAACGGCTTTCAGCCTTGATCCGAACGATCCGGACATCGCCCTGGCCCTGTCCTCTGTCATGCCGCGTTCCCTGGAGCAGCTGAAGCTTGAACAGCAGTATGCCGATCAGGCGACTTACCGTGACCCGGAGGAGCTTGAGGGGACAAGGGCCCTTAACTCCCTGTTCAAGCTGAAGGGAGGAAGACGGTCCTTTGTCGCCGAGAGCCCGGCTGATCAGATCTCGATAGGCCTGCAGGGCGCCCCGCCTGAGAGCCTGCGCCCTTCGGCGTTTGTTTTGCAGGTTTCCGTTAACAACGGAGAGCCGCGCAAGTTGCTGGTAGACACGGGAGCACACGGAATCCTCATCTCGGCGCGGCTGGCGCAGGACGCCGCGGTGGAACGGCTCGTTCCTTACCGGCTTGGAGGCCTGGGAGATGCCGGGCGAGCCGCCGCCGCTCTAGGTTGGGCGGGTTCAGTGAGGGTCGGCGACGAGCTGCTGCTGCACGACTGCCCCGTAGTCGTGACCGACAAGACTTTCAGCCGAATGTGGGAAGGCATTATCGGAGGCGATGTGCTGCGTGATTTCTTAATCAGCCTTGATTTTCCCAATAGGGAGCTGCGAATCGAGCGGCAGGCCGAGTCCCGAGCCGACGAGTACTCCTGGGACAGGCCGGCCGAAGCGGATTCCGCAGCGACTGCCGTCCGGCTGATCGAAGGCAAGCTCCTGGTGGAGACCAGCCTGAACGGCAAGGCAACCGGCTATTTTGTGCTGGATACAGGGGCCGGCCAGACCCTGATCGATCGCCGACTAGCCGAGGAGGTATCGAAGTTGAGGTCAAGCCGCAGGCGAGTTGGGGGTATCTCCGGGCAGGTCCACGAAGTGCTGAGAAGTGAAGAGCTCGCTTTGAAGTTTGCCGGGCTGGAATACCGCCAGAGTCTCGCCGCCGTGGACCTTCGCCGATTGAGCTACGCGCTGGGAGTGGAAATAGGCGGCCTGATCGGTTGCGATCTCCTGCGCGACGTGTGCCTTACGATTGACTACCGTAACGGCTTCATCAAAACGCGGCGGGAGAAGTAGCAGAAGGGACCCAGTAGCGCGGGTGTTGAAAAGAGGGTCCTCGGACACCCGTTTTCAACACCCTCGCGAGAGTCCGGCCACAATAAAACTGACGAGCTATGCTGTGTAAGACCATATGCCTGAACTTCCGGACGTTGTCGTTTATGTAGAAGCGCTCGCGCAACGAATCCGCGGGCAGAGGCTCACCGCCGTCAGACTGCAGAGCCCGTTTTTGCTCCGGTCTGTTCAGCCTCCTTTGACAGATGCCCACGGTCGGGTGGTCGTTCGAGTCAGGCGCGTGGGCAAGCGAATCGCGATCGAGCTGGAGGGCGAGCTGTTTCTCGTGCTTCATCTGATGATTGCCGGTCGCCTGCATTGGAAGAAGCCGGGCGCGCGTCTACGCGGCCGGCAAGACCTCGCCGCCTTCGATTTCCCGAATGGCGCCCTGGTTCTGACCGAGGCAGGAAGTCGCAGGCGCGCGTCCCTGGTTGTCGTCCGAGGCGAGGCTGCTCTTTCGGAACACGACCCGGGCGGCTTGGAGGTGCTCGACGCCACGGAGACCGAATTCGCCCGCCGACTGACTTCGTCGTCACACACTCTGAAGCGGGCGCTCACCGATCCGCACATTCTCAGCGGGATTGGAAACGCGTACTCCGATGAAATCCTGCACGCCGCTCGACTGTCACCCTTCAGGCGCACTTCGCAGCTGAACGAGGAGGAAATCCGGCGCCTGTTTATCGCGTGTCGCCAGGTTCTACTGAATTG
Source organism: Acidobacteriota bacterium (assembly GCA_041946865.1). GTDB lineage: Bacteria > Acidobacteriota > UBA6911 > RPQK01 > RPQK01 > RPQK01. The sequence goes on from JBHGBF010000031.1 coordinate 26,329, forward strand.
GACCGAGAAACTGCGGAAGGAAGCGGCTGCACAGTTCCCTGAGAAGGTGACGGCTTTCCGGCCAGGCATGGCGGTTCACGGACGGTGCCGCCAGCCCTGCCCGGTCTGCTCGACTCCGATTCAGCGGATCGTTTACGCCGAGAATGAAGCCAACTACTGCCCGACTTGCCAGACCCAGGGACGGCTGTTGGCCGATCGGGCTCTTTCGGCGCTTCTGAAAGCGGACTGGCCCCGGACCTTGGAAGAGCTGGAGTCGCGGATTTCGAAGAGCCGAGGAAAAGCTCGAAGGTCCCGCGGGATGGATCAAGTGGACTAAGAGAACGGGGCTGCGCCGGGCTCAGCTCACCTTGAATCGCGACACTTCTTTCTGGAGCCGGCCGGACACTTCGTTCAGATGGGCCGTTACGCGGGTGAACTCGTGCAGGGAAGCCGCAGCTGTGCGTGCGGACTCGCCCAACTCGACCATGGCCTCCGCGATATGATGGGCGCTTTGTGACTGCATTTGAACCCCCTCGTTCACCTCGTCGAAGCGTGGCTTAAGACCTTGAACGCGGTCCAGAATGCGGCCAAAATCCGATCGGATGCGGAACGTCTCCGAGATGGAGGTGTTGATCTGCGCCCGGAATCTCTCCATCTCCCGGCCGCCGGTAACGACTGTCATCTCCATGTCTTCGACCGATCTTTCGATGTGAGCCGCGGCCGCTCCGGTCCGTTCGGCAAGTTTCCGGATCTCACGGGCGACGATTGAGAAACCGCGTCCGTATTCGCCGGCCTTTTCGGCTTCGATCGCGGCGTTGAGCGACAGGAGCCCGGTCTGTTCGGCCACCTTGTTCATCACCTCGACCACCGAGCCGATGCTGCCCGCCTTCTGCTGGATCGCCGAGAGCTTGGCCGAGATTGAGGAGGAGGCGTGGTCGATCTGCTGCATCGCTTTTTCGATCGTCGCCAGGTCCTGCCGGCCTGAGGAGACCAGACGAGCCGTTTCGCTGGCTGCCAAAGCCACTTCCGAGACGGTCCGGGCTAGTTCCTTCGAGCTGGCGCTGATCTCCTGCGCTGCCGACACGACCTCGTTGGTGGAGGCGGATTGCTCGGCGGCGGTTCTTTCCAGCTCGGCGGCAGATACGGCTATTCGCGAGGCGGCGTCATTCACCTCGACCCCAGACTGCTGGACGCGGCCGACCAGCAGATTGAGGCTGCCGGCCATGGAGGAAATAGCGGCCAGAAGACGCCTGGTTTCGTCGTGACTGGCGCGACCCGCCTCGAAGCCCCGCGTCTTGATCCCGGCCAGAGTACTCTGCGCCGCGACCAGGTCGCCGTCTGCGATCGTGCCCGCTACGCGAGCGAGTCTTGTTACCCGGCTGGACACGCTTCGCGCCAGCAACATCGCGCAAAACACGCCGAGACAGAGAAAAGCTCCGAAGCTGACGACCGAAATGAGCATCGATTGCCGAATCTCCGCGTTCAAGGGCCGGGCATCAAAAAAAGCCGTCAAAACAGTGTTGGCGTTCTCGCCGGCAAGCCGTTGCACCACGTAGAGCCGGTCTTCCGAAAAGCGGGCGAAAGGTTCTCCGCCGCCCGACACCGTTTTGATGTCGGCCAGAAGGGCCGGGTTCCTGATTTCCCCTTGACTCGATAGACGTTTCCCCGAGACATCCAGCTTGATGCGTCCTGCCGCGTCGGCCAGCACGACTCGCTGGAGCCCTCCCTTGCCGACGATGGAACGGAGAAGAGCCGGGCGGCTGACGCCGGTGGTCAGTTGCGCCACTGAATCAGCCCGGAAGCCAACCTCGACAATCCGATTTTTGTCAATTCCTGACACCCCGGCGTATTTAAACAACGCGCCGTCGACCTCTCTGGGCATTGTTCGCTGCACGTACTGGCGGTTCGGACCCTCGAGAAGCCGCCGGAATTGATAGGCCTGATCGGAAGGCGTCGGTCTGTCCGGGAATGTGAAATCTATCTCCTCGATGTTTCTCAGGTAGGCATGCCCTTTGCTGTCGGTGATCCAGAACTCATCCACCGCCCCGCGCGCGGCCACTTGTTTCAGTCGGTCTTTGATCTGTTCCGCTGACAAGCGTGCCCGGTTTTCGGCGATGTCGACAAGGTGAGCGGTGAGCAGGGCCTCAACCAGCAAGTGAGAACCGACGACGTCCTCCACTCGGTCGGGGAGACCGACCACGAAGTGATCGGTCGCTTGAAGGATCTCGACCAGGTTCTTCGACTGGCTGACGGCGTGGTCCAGAAGTGATTGGCGCAGAGCCCGGATGGTAACGAAGCTGTTGGCCGCTAAGGCAAACCCGAGAACCAGGCTGAAGGAAACAATGAGTTTGGTTCGCAGTCTCATCTTTCACACCTTCTCGCTCGTTACCCGTCGGATGACGCCGAGCTCACCAATCAGAAAGTGGACCAGGAGAAAGGCCACCAGGTACACGCCAGAACAAGCGGCAAAAACCGGAGTAAAGGAAAGCTTCTGTACGACCCAGCCGATCGCCGGCTGAGTTGCGGCCCCGGCCAGGCCACCCAACGCTCCGCCGAATCCGGATACGCTGCCTACCACACGCCCCGGGAACACTTCCGCCGGGAGCGTGATATTTCCCCAAGCCGCATGCCCAAAGGTAATTGCGGAAACCAGGGCCAAGGCAAGCGCCCAACTGTTGACCTGAGTCACCATCAAGCAGAAAACCGGCATCAGGCAAGAGATGACCAGCATCGTTGTCTTGCGGGCGCGATTTAACGACCACCCCCGGGCAATCAGGTAGCGTGGGATGGCCCCGGAAGCGATGTTGCCGAGGGCTGCGACTGCGTAAGGAATCCAGGCGAATTTGCCCAGGTCCGACAGGCTGAATCCGCGCTCCTGTTGAAGGTAGTTCGGGATCCAGAAGGCCAGAAAGTAGGAGATCGGATCTGTAAAGAACCGGGCCGCGATGCAGCCCCATGTCTCCTTCATCGAAAGCAAGGTACGCGTTGACACTCTTGCGCCGGCCTCTGAGCCTTCCGTGTCACCGGAGGTGATGAGCGCCTTTTCGTCCCCTGTGATGTGAGGATGAGCCGCCGGGAGGCGGTAAAAAAGGAGCCAGACCGCAACCCATACGAAACCAATCGCTCCGGTAACGACGAATGCCCACCGCCAACCCAGGGAAAGTGCCACGAAAGAGACAATCGGCAGTGCGAGCATGTTCCCGATGGCCGTTCCCGAATTGAAGATGCCGACGGCCAGCGCCCGCTCGCGCATCGGGAACCACTCCGAAACCGCCTTGACTCCGCCGGGGAAATTGGCCGGCTCCGTGGCGCCGAGAAGGAACCGGAAAAACGAAAAATGAAGCACGCTTCTTCCAAGAGCGTGCAGTATGGTCACGATCGACCAGCCGCTGTGGAAGAGCGCGAATCCGCGACGGGTCCCCAGCCGGTCCATCAGCCGCCCGCTCACCGCGTACATCACGATATAACTGACCAGGAAAGACGTGGTCATGTACGAGTACTGCACGTTGTCGAAATTCAGCTCTTTCTGCAGCGTCTTGGCCAGAACCGAGAGCGTCTGGCGATCCAGGTAGTTAATGATCGAAGAGAAACAAAGAATGACGACGATGTACCAGCGCAAATGCCGAATCTTGAGTTTACCCATGGTGTTCACCGAGGATATACAGGCACTGTAGGGGCGTCAATAGAGATGCGCCGGCCGCCTGGCTCTGACCCGGCGCCCATGAACCGCGACTCTGCTATGCTTTTGGACTATGTCAATCTCAAGTGCAGAGCGCGTCCGAACCAGTCTCGATCATAAGTCCCCTGACCGCGTGCCTGTCGATTTCGGCAGCACCTCGGTCACCGGAATGCACGTGAGCTGTGTCGCCGCATTGCGACGGCACTACGGGCTGGCGCCGAGGCCCGTGAAGGTGATCGATGTAGGTCAGATGCTGGGCGAGATCGACGAGGAGCTCAAGACGGCGATAGGAATCGACACAGAGCCCGTCTTTCGCCGCATGACTCGCTTCGGATTCCCGGCGGTCGACTGGAAGCCCTGGCGGATGCCCGACGGCCTGGAAGTCCTGGTTCCCGGGGGCTTTATGACAACAGTCGAGGAAGCGGGCGACGTACTCATGTACCCGCAGGGCGATCTGTCTGCGAGTCCATCGGCTCGCATGCCCGAAGGAGGCTATTTCTTCGACAACATCATCAGGCAGCTGCCGATCGATGAAGAACGGCTGGATCCTCGCGACAACCTTGAAGAATTCGGGCCAATCTCCGATGAAGAGCTAAACCACCTCGAGCGGGAAGCCCGCCGGGCTTCCCGCACAGGCCGCGCGGTCGTCGCCAGCTTCGGCGGAACTTCCTTCGGAGACGTTGCCCATATCCCGGGGGCGGGCCTGAAGCAGCCGCGTGGGATCAGGGACATCGGCGAGTGGTACGTCTCGATCGTGGCGCGACCGGACTACGTTCGTGCCGTTTTCGAAGGGCAGTGCCGGACAGCGCTTTCGAACCTGGAACGGATCGCTGCCCGCATCGGCGATTTTGTCGACGTTGTGTATATCTGCGGTACGGATTTCGGGACGCAGTCCTCATCTTTCTGTTCGGTCGGAACGTTTCGCGAAATGTGGATGCCCTTCTACCAGCGCGTCAATGAATGGGTGCACAAGAACACGCGGTGGAAGACGTTCAAGCACTGCTGTGGCGCCATTGAACCCTTTGTCGATTCCCTGATCGAATCGGGCTTTGACGTCCTGAATCCCGTTCAATGCTCTGCCGCCGGAATGGATCCTGAACATCTGAAAAAACGGTACGGCGACCGGATCGTCTTCTGGGGAGGCGCGGTCGACACGCAACGCGTCCTTCCGTTCGGTACGCCGGAGGCAGTGCGCGCGCAGGTGTTACGCCGGTGCGAGATCTTCTCGACCGGAGGTGGCTTCGTCTTCAACACCGTCCACAACATTCAAGCCTGCACCCCGGTTGAAAACCTGATCGCCCTGGTCGATGCGATCCACGAGTTCAACGGTGAAAAGCTGACAAGGTGACAAGGTGACTGGGTGACACAGTGTGGCAGGTGGCAGGAGCCAGAAAGGATGAAGGATGAAGGATGAAGAAAAGCAGGGTGAGACGGTTTCGACCCGCCGAGGAGCGAACCCCCGTCAGAACAGGTTTCGCGCCTGTAGCGCTGAAACTCTGGTGTCTGTCACCTTGTCACCCTGTCACCTTGTCACGCTTTCATCCCATGTTCTTCGCCTTGTCGAGGATGGCGGGACGGGCCCCCTCCATGATCTCGCGCACGTCCTCATAGCGCATGGTGCGCTGTTCGAAACTGCGTCGTGAGAGACCGCCGATGAAACGCCCCTCGAACTCCGCGAAATATGAACCGTAGATGTGGTAGCTGTCGGCCATGTGGCAGTAGCGGCCGACCCGGATCGGGTGTCCGCTCAGTTCCGAGGCACGGGCGGCAATGCGCCGTTGCATCTCGGTCAAGGCAAAGATGTTCATGAAAGCGGCCTTGTAGGCATCATTGGAGCGGAAGCGCACATTCATGCTGAGCGTCGGCTGGGAATCTTCGCCGGTCACCCGGCACCAGATGCTCTGCAGGCAGGCCGGGTCGTAGCAGTCATTGTCCTGCCAGACCTGCCAGGTGACCGCTTGGGCTCGCCGAGTGAAAGGGGACTCGGCCAGTTTGCGGCAGAGAAGCTCGATCTGGTTGACCGGCGGGCGGGACGGAACGGCATAGGCGAAAAGGCGCTGATGGTACGTGTATTCCCAGCGGGTGTCGGTCGGGTCGTTGGGATCGCGTACCAGATGGTCCTTGATGCCGTCGCAGACTTCCATGACGTACTCCTGCAGGTCCTCCAGCCCGCCCGGAAAATCTTTATGGATCAAGGGCTCTTGACAGGGATCGATCACGGTAATGATCATGGTGGCGTCGCGGCTGAGCGGGTCTCCGGGCTTGTCGTACTGAGTCCTCACATGTCCGCCTTTTTCATACAGCTCGATCAGGGAAAGCTCCCACGCCCGCGCAATACAGTCCGCCTCGACCTTCAACACCGGTATCCCGTTCATGCCTTTTCTCCTGTCCTGCTGCCGGCCGGGCAGCGGTACGATGCTAACTCACGGGCGTTTGCTGTTTCCAGTGGTACTGACTGACCGGCAAACTGACCCGCTGGGCAAGCGGCAAGGCGTAACCCCTCAGTTTTTTGCTTTACCAAGCCTCGAAGGCGATGGCGCACTGCTCCGGAAAACACCTATCGGAGTGGAGCAAATGTGTTTCGGGGGAGGACTTGATGGATGGTGATGGCTTTCGCAACAACTTCTACCTGCGCCTCTTGGTGATAACCTGGTTGTCACTGGCGTTGATGCGCGCTCAGACCACTGAACAGATCAACTGGCGCATCGACGAGGGTGCGGTCGGAGTCGCCAACTGCCGCACCGGCGACCTGTCCAGCGATGGCCGTTTCGTGGTTTTCACAGCCAACTACTCGGCAGTGTACTCGAATAATTCCAGCAATTTCCACGGAGTCTTCCGCTATGACCGAAAGACCGGACAGACGATCCTGGTCAGTGCGTCAAGCAGCGGGACGGCCGGCAACAACTCTAGTGGAAGCCCGTCGATTTCCGGCGATGGAAGGTATGTCTGCTTCAGCTCGTTTGCCAATAACCTCGTTGCCGGAGACACCAACAACTTTGGTGATGTTTTTGTCCGAGATTGTGTCACCGGCCAGACAGAGCGGGTCAGTCTTTCCTCGACGGAGGCACAGATTCTGGCCTTGAGCACAGACCCGATTATGTCATCCGACGGCCGCTACGTCTTCTTCGAGTCTCTTGCCGTAGCGGGGTTGCCGTCGGCGGATCCGAACTGGAGGACCATTCTAGTTCGTGACCGGCAAGAAGGCGTGACGAAAGTGGCAGCGACGACCGCCGGTAATGCGCCGATCAGGACAAGTCCGGCCCCGTCCTCAGTGTCGGGGGACGGACGCTACCTGGCATTCAGGGCGATGACCCAAAGCGTCGACGCATCAGAGATGTCGGGTGCCAACGCTATCTGGGTGAAGGACATGGTCAGCGGGGCTCTGATCCTGGCCAGCCGCGATCGCACGGGGCTTCCCATGACACCTGGTACCGGTTTCCAGCTTTCTCGGAACGGCCGTTACGTAGTGTTCCCCTCAAACTCGGGTCAGTTAGTCCCTGGCGAGGCCAGTGTCTATGAGCAGATTTTCGTGCGGGATATCCAGACAGGGACAAGCTCGCGCGTCAGTATCAACAGCGCGGGGCAGCAGGCCGATTCGGCCTGCTCGTTTCCGGTCATTTCGGGGGATGGCCGTTACGTTGTCTTTCAATCCTCGGCTACGAACCTGCTGCCCGGCGTATCCGGTGGGCTGTACCTCAAGGATCGTCATGCAGGCAAGCTGGCACTGGTGAGCACCGGACTGCCGAGCAACGGCTGGAACGGCGGGTCCGATCCGAAGATCTCCGAAGACGGTCAGGCCGTGATCTTCACTTCTGAGGAGGGATGGTCATTCGGCGGCCAGACTCTTTTTCTTCGTAACCGTCCCGCGGAAGCGGTACTCGCGACATTTCCCCATTACGCTAACGGGTCGGCGTCCGCCCGCACCAGGATAATCCTGATGAACGGAGGTAACAGCGCCGATACCGGCGAGGTGCGCTTTCGGGATAGCCAGGGTAATCCCTTGGGAATGCCCGTGAACGGACAGATCCGGACAGCTGTGCCCTATGCGTTGGGGCCGTTCGGGACCACTGAAATAGCGACAGATGGCACGGGGCCGCTCCTGAGCGGTTCCGTCCAGGTGGTCTCGGATCGGGGGTTCGAGTCCCTGGCACGCGCCAGTCTGGTCTTTGACGTGTTCGGGAAATTCGTCTCGGTGGACCCGTGTCCGCCCTGGACGGTCCAGCGTTTCTTCGCCAGCCGCAACGCCAGTGAAAACACCGGGCTCGCGCTGCAGAATCCAGGTCCCTATCGACTGGTCTCAAGAGTTGAGCTTCACACCGGAAAGCAAGCGCTTGCCACGGCGCTGCTTCCGCTTGAGCCCGGTTCGCAGATAGCCCTGTTCCTTGATGATCCGCCTCAACTGTCTGTCTTACGAGACGGACGATGATACCGGCAGCATCCACTTCAGGGATTCGGACGGGAAACCCACCGCCATCCCTGTCGGCGGAACTTCGCAGGCTTCTCTCAACTTCTCCCTCGACCCGTTTTCGGTCCTGGAATACGAGACAGGAGGCCAGGGCCAGTTGAAAAGCGGGAGTGTCAGCGTGGTGTCAAACGACCAGTTTTCCAGGCTGGAAGCCAGTGAGGTGTTCGATGTACTCGGGAACTTCGTCTCTCTTGATCCCTCTCCGAACCGCACTGTGCACCAGGTGTACGTCAGTTTCACACCCACGGAATGCACGGGGATCGCGGCGTACAACCCTTCGTCGGAGGCCATCAAGATCGATGCTTTCCTGCTGAGCTCCGGGGGCGAGGAACGGGCAGACACGGTGATCCATATGGCCGCCAATCAGCAGTTCGCGGTGTTTATCGACGGAAGCAAGCTGTTTGCCACATACTTCAGCCTGCACCCCGAGGAGTTCCAGGGGACACTAAATTTGCGGGTGAGAGACTCGAAGAAGGTCGCGATCGTCGGGCTCATCCAGAAGAAGCAGACTGGGGCCTTGATCGCCATCGCCAGCGGCGACAAGGCTTTCAGCCGGTAGCGGCCTGAGGGACCGCAGGTTTAACTCCGGCGCTCCTTTTCGGTTTACTCTAAGCCCTGAGGGTGTTTGATCTTCCAGACTCGTTGCAGATTCTCTCTCGCGCTCGCGCTCGCCGGATTAAGCGAGAGCGCTATGCGGAACTCGTTAATCGCTCCGTCCACGTCGCCGGCTTCGTAAAGCGCATACCCCAGATTGTTGTGGGGACGGGCCTTGTGAGGCGACTTCCGCACCGCGTCCGACCAGAAGGTGACTTGATTCGCATATACGCGGTTCCGACTCACCGTGCCGGCCAGAAGGGCGACCGCCACCAGGACGCAGATTGACTTTGTGAGGATCGAGGCGAGAGACGGCCGGGCGGAGGACAATTTCGCGGTCCCGGCTTCCAGCAGCAGCGCGACGATCAGGAAGACGCCGATCGAGGGCAGATACAGGTTCCGCTCGCTCAGAACATCGTATCGAGGGATCACGCTGTTGGCCGGAAGCAGGCATATGAAAAACCACAAAATACCCAAGGTCCACGAAGGCCGCCGTTGCCGACACCACACGCCGGTTCCCAGCAGTCCCCCCAGTAGCGCCAGGCAAACCGGAATCGGCCATTGCGCGATCGAGCTGTAGACCGGCAGATCGTGATCGAAGTTCAACCGTGCAGGAATAAAGAAAAGCGTGAGAGCATGGCACACGGCATTGATCTGGGTCAGCAGGTTTGTGTAAATCGGGCGGGTCTGGAGGCTGGCTTGGGCGAGAAATGAATAACGGGCATGCATGGCTGCAGTAACGACTCCGAGGCAGACGACCATCCAGAATGGCGCGTGCCAGCCCAGCGCCCCGCCCCGGGGAAATACCGGTCGGAAGGCCACCTGCCAAAGAAGCAAGAGGCCAGGGAGAATGATGGCGATCTCCTTGGCAAGCAGGGCGAGCATAAAACTCAGGAGCGCGCCGCTGTAGCAGAGTGCGAGGCCACGGCCGGGCAGTCCGGCGTCGACCGCCCGAAGGAAAAGGTAAAGCGACAAGAGAGAAAAGAAAGCGGCCATGCCTGTGGCGCGGCCGGAGATGTACGTCACGGTCTCCGTGGCAATGGGATGAAGCAGGAAGAACAAGGCTGCGAAAAACGGAACCGTAGAATCCCGGACAGTGTCGCGCCCTTTCCCGGCATGCCTGCCTGCGCAAGTGAGAATCGCAAACAGCAAGAGTCCGCTTCCGCAATGGAACAGAAGATTAAGCAGGTGATAGCCGGCCGGGCGTGTCCCATAGAGCTGCCGGTCAACCAGGAAACTCAGTTTCAACAGCGGCCGGATCATCTGCTCGACGTGACTCGCGTACATAGATATACCCGAAAGCCGCCTGTCCTGCAGGATAGTTGCCCGGTCGTCGAATTGAAATGCTGTACCGAAGGAATTGACATAGGCTAGTATCGTCGCGGCAATCAGGATTGCGGTCGCGGTTCTGCCGGAGGTCATCGGGGCCGGGAGTACTACGATTCGACTTTGATTGTCAATCGACTTTCGCCCTGGGGGGATAAAGGCATGACTCACGGCTGTCGGATTCGTACCGCTCTTGCCACACTGGCCCTTTTCGCTTGCCTTCCCGCGACCGGCCTCTCGGATGGTGCTTGCGGTTGTAACGATATCTGCAACCTCGCGAAGAGGCTGAGAGAGAAGGAAAGGCTTCTCGAAGCGGCTCGCAAAGTCGCTGCGGAGGCGAAAGACAAGGTTTTTCCAACGGCCGGGTGGGCCAAGGAGCGATTTCTCGAAATCGCCTTTCCGGACGGCAACTACAAGGTCGAGGGAGTTCAGCAATACGGGCAGGAGACCAAGGTCTCGGACGAGCTCAAAAAAGGGAATTGCGACAGTCATTGGAAAGCGGCTGAGGCCCACGAGCTTGACCACATCCGATACGACAAGACGGTCCCTAACTGGAAGTATCCCTGGATCATGATCTTCGGCCAGGAAGGAGAATTCCTCGCCGGGAAAGAGGTGAGCGGGTATCTGGCCGAAGTGGAGTACCTCAGAAAAGAGCTGGAGAAACTCGCAAAGAACTGCCCTCCCGTTGACTGTGACTCTTCACCTGTGAGAGAGCAGCCGGTTCTTGAAACTTACCAGGGACAGAACGCGGCAGCCCAAGCCGAACAGAAGCAGCGCCTGGAGGGGGCTTCCAGGCGGGTAAGAGGTTACGCGGAATCCATCCCCGAGAGGTAGAAGAAAGCCGTGGCCGGAATACTACGATTCATTCAAGACGGTCTTCGTGAACTTGGCCGGAAAATCACACGGAGAAAGCTGCGCAGCCGGCAGGCTGCGCTCGAAAAACAGCGGAGAAAAGCGCTTTCGCAACTGGGCAGGCGTGCGTGGGAGGCCAAGATCGATTTGGAGAACTACGCAGACCTGCGGGACCAACTGCATCGTCTGGATGAACGGGCAGGACAGCTGGCGGCCCGATCCGGCGAGCTGCAAGCCCAGGCGGCTTCGCTCCAATCCCGGCGGGCAGCCGAGCTCGCGCGCTTTGATCAGCAGTCCCGACCCGTCCTGCAAAAGAAAACAGAGACGGACACCGCTTTACGAAACGCCCGGGCCAGGCTGAGCGAAACCGAGCGGGCTATCAACAGCCATCAGGCTCGACTCAAGTGGCTCACTGACGAATTGGCGCGAACCGCGCAGACTCCCGGCGGGCAGGTTCCGCGAGAGCCGCTTCTCGCCGAACAGAAAGCCGTTTCGGATCAACTGACCGCCGTTGTGCCGGTTCGGGAAGCCCTGGCGGCCGAGGTCAATGCCCTGAGCGAGGAGAGCCGGCGCCTCGCGGAGGAGATTTCCCGCATTGAAGCAGAGCGTAAATCGACACTGGCCCCGATTGAGGCCGAGCTGCGGCGAGTCCAGCAGGAATCGCAAGGCGCCACCCGAGAAATTTCGGACGTCGGGCGGGAGCAGTCGGACCGTTTCACCGAGCTGGGCGCCGCGCTTTACGGCCAAAAGGTGCGGCATCCGGCATTGGAGGAGCCGGCGCAGGCGGTTGAAGCCCTCGACCGCAGCCAAGCGGACATTCGGGCAGCACTTGACGCCTCTCTCGCTCTCACCCAGGCGATGCCGCGATGGACCATGCTCAAGCTCGCCGCACTGTCCCTGCTTCTGTTGGTTGTCGCGGCCGGAGTGGTAGGCGTGTTTCTTGCTCTGACCGGCGAATCCCCGGAATCTTCCGGCCGCGTTCTGCAGCACCTGACCCGCCGTCTGTCGCCGGGGCAGCCGGCGGATGTTGCCGATGGGGCTGTAGCCGCAGAGGAGTCCCGAAAAGACGAGATTGTCCGGGCCTTTCTGCGCGATCCGGGCGACGAATCGAAGCGCCGGCAAGCGGTAGAGATCCTGGAAAACGACGTGATGACCGTGGGATCAACCGCTGATCGCGGTCACGTTCCGTACCTGATCAAGATCCTGCAACGAGGGGCGCCGGAGCTGCGAGCGGCTGCCGGCCATGCCATCGGCATGATCGGTCCCGCGCCTTCGGAACTGTCCGTTTTGCTCGAGTCGCTGAATGATCCTGTCCCCGGAGTCCGTGAGGGAGCGCTGGCCGCACTCGAGCAGTTGCGTGACGACTCTGCTCGGCTCTTGATCCGACGCATCCATTTGGGGGCTCGCCACACCGAGCGGCAGAGCCGGGAGCGATTCCGGCCCCAGACGGTTCCGGATTTCAAGCGGCTCGGCGTGCCGATCTACGAGGGAGCAAGCTACCTCTACTATGCGAGTGACCCGGAAATCGGCCGGGCAGCCTTCGTAACCGATGCACCGCTCCAGAAAGTGCTCGACTACTACTGCTCAAGGTCCGGCCGCCCGGCCCTTCAGGCTGAAGAGTTCACTCGCCGCTACCTGGGCGGCACGCCGCAAGACCCGACCGGCGCCCAACGGCTGGCTTCGGAGTCCCAGGCCGCCTTCAAGCGGGCCATGGGAGCGCGCAGGCCGGAAGCAGAAATCCGCGCCGAAGTGGAGAAGTATGCGGGCTACACGCTCTGCCTTCCGCAGGTCCGGTACGTGGATCCCGAGCTTTACGGATCGCCGAGTTTCGTTGCCTTGGAAGAGGGCCTTGGGGGAGCAGCGAGACCCATTCGATATGTTGCAGTCTTCGAGGATCGGGCGCTTCAAAAGACCGGGTTTGAAGTGCACGTGGGGCAGTGATTTACCCCGGTCTCCGGTGATCCGGAAATGCGATCGAGCGTGCGGGCAGGCTTTTATCGTGGCCGGACTCTCCAGAGTCC
>JBHGBF010000310.1:0-5445 GCA_041946865.1 Acidobacteriota bacterium
GCGCGCGAAGCCCTAAACAAAACCAGTAACGTGTAGCTAATTGCGAGACACTACACTAGCGGCTCTGTTGGGTCTCGTCATCGTAATGCGGAATGGAGGTTTCTCTAATGCAGAGAATCGTGGCTGACGATTTCTCGGGCGCTGCGGAAGTCGCCGGCGTCGGCTTCCGGTACGGGCTTCGAGCGGCTGTGCAGCTCGATACCCGGACCACGGCTTCCTGCGAGCTGGCTGTCTGGGACACTGATTCGCGGTCCAAGCCTCTTCCTGACGCGGTCGGTCTGGTTCAAGCGGTCCTCGACCAAGGCGACTGCATCTTCAAGAAGATCGATTCAGTCCTGCGTGGCCACGTTCTCGCCGAGATCCAACCGTTCCTCCACACAGGTCGCTACTCGCGTGCTCTCGTCGTTCCTTTCAACCCCGACCTGGGACGGACGATAGAAGACGGCATCTACAGGGTCAACGGCCGTCCGATCAGCCAGACGCTTTTTCGTGACGATCCCGAGTACCCGGCCCTGACCTCCGACGTCTGGGCGATGCTTGGTCAGGGCGGAAGGGCGGCTCGCGTTTGCCGACTCTCGGACGCCTTGCCGGACACGGGGATCGTGATCGGTGAGGGTGCAACACATCAGGATCTCCGAGCCTGGGCCGAGCGAGTCGATCGGCACACACTCCCTGTCGGCGGAGCGCCATTTTTCGCGGCCTGGCTCGAGAGCGGGGGAAGGGTGGCGCGCGGGCGTTGCTGCGCCGAAGCCGGCTCGAGAGTACTGGTCGTCTCAGGAACCGCGTCGCGAATTGTGGACTGGCGGGCTGCGCGGGGAGATGGCAACGTCCGCGTGCTACCCATGCCCGAGGCTGTGTTTGAACGGGGCTCTCCTGAGTCTTTGATGGACTGGGCGAACGACGTCGCGCAAGCTCTTCATGGCACGAATTTCGTCGTGGTCTCGGTTGGCGGTGGACGCTTGTTGGACCGGTCCCAATCGGCGCGGCTGGTGAGACATCTGGCCGAACTCGCCTCTTTTGTCCTGGCCAGGAGCAGCGTGGACCAACTGTGGCTGGAAGGAGGCGCGACGGCCTCGGCAATCATCCGCAGCATGCGCTGGGTGTCACTCGGCGTTGTCGGCGAGCTCGCGCCTGGAGTGGTGCAGTTGCGTCCGGTCTCAGGCGGTCCACTCATCACCGTTAAACCGGGCAGTTACCCCTGGCACGGGGTAAGTCAAAAAGGTGCAGACTAGAACCACGACTGCCTCGGACCCCCGTGGTGGCTTACCACCGCAGCGTTCCAATCATCCCGGTTCAACCTGATGCCGCCACACATGGAGTATCATGATTCGGCAAAGAGAGGAGAGAGAGATGAGACTGTCCGTTCTCCGCCAGCTTCCTGCACCAAACGCGTTTTGCAGAATGCTTGTCGCGGGAGCCACCCTCACGTTTGTCCTCGCGTGGCTACACGCACATGAAGGCCAAAGTCCGCTTGATCGCCTGCCAGCCAATGTCAGACAAATCACAGCGTTCGGGGAGAGGGCAGTCTGGTCCCCCGACGGTTCGACGATCGCATTCGTCCACAAGACGCTCGGCGACGCTTTCGAGCATGATCTGAAGAGCGGCAAGACCACTTGCCTGACCTGCTCTTTCCCGAGCGCCGGCTATTTCCGCGTACAATACCTGCCCTCCGGCGATTACATACTCGTCGGACCTGCTCAGGTCACCGATCGGGAGAAAGCCCGTTGGGACGAATCCGAAATGTGGGTCCTCCGAAAGGATCTCGCGAAACCGCCCTTCCGTCTCAATCAACGACTGTCAGAAGGACCTGCAATCTCCAGAGTCGCGCCCAGGCTTGCCTGGGTTATCAGCGGCCGGCAGTATCCCGGCCACGTCCGGGAGGGGGTCACGGAGCTATGGATGGCGGATGTCCGTGTCGGTGACAAGGCGGCGGAACTGGTCAACCGGCGCAAAGTTCACGAGGCGAAATGGCCTGAATGCTGGCTTGAGGCTCAGGATTTTCGGAAAAAGGACGGCGAGATTGTCTTCTCCTGCTACCAACCCGAGAAGAAATCCGAAGTCATGGGTGTCGATGTTTCCACGAGGAAAATCGTCAATTACTCGAACTCTCCGCAAGTTTACGACGAACCGGAAGGGATTTTTCCCGACGGCGATTACACGCTGATCGAATGTGACAAGCAGAATGGTCTGGGAGACAGGGCCATTGATATTTGGAAGCTGCGGCTGGACGGGAGCGGGAAGGACCTCAAAAGAATTACCTACTTCAGCGACTTCCCGGGCTACAAGGCTTCCAACCCCGTGGTGAGCCCGGATGGCGGGAAAATGGTCTTTCAGATCGGGAAAAGCAAGGATGCTCCGGGCGTCGGGTACGGAATCCTCATAATGGATTTCGAATAGTCCCGACCTCATTCCTCGCCGCTTGTATGTTGGTTTCAGGGGAGACACCATATGTCGTCGATTGTCGAAAAGACCGCGCTCTTCGTTTTGACTCTATTCGCTGTCGCTCTCACGATCTTCGCACAGAGCCTCGTCCTTTACGGACGCTGGGAGGCAAAGGAGAGCTGGGGAAACATCGTGCTCGAGCTGAAAGCGGATGGGTCGGGCGTGCTTGACGGGGCACCCATTCGGTTCACTGTTCAGGGCAACCGGCTTTTCGTGGACGAGGAGGGCTTGCGCAACGATTACACTTTCCAGCTGACAGGGAATCGACTGGTTCTGTCGGGCGGCGATCTGGATGACCAGATGGTCTTCGAGCGCGTCGGAGGATCTCCTGCTTCGGAGGAGCCCGCCCGAGGCCTCGCGGCCCGAATAAAGGCCAAAGAGCGAAACGAAAAACTCGGGATCGTGGGAAAATGGCAGGCGGCGACCGGCTCGCAAGTCGAAATCCGTTCCGGCGGGAGCCTCACGATCGACGGTGCACCGTACCGGTATTCGGTGGAGGGGAGCACGATCACCGTCACCGGTCCTGAAGGCTCGGCCGTCGTTCCCTACACTCTGAACGGAGACCAGCTCACCGTGACGGTCGAAGGGCAGCTCATGACGCTTCGTCGAAGCGGGAACGCAAGTGCGACCGGAGCCACCGGTCAGCCGGCGCCAGGCGGCGGCTCCCTGGCCGGCCCGCTTGGGGCTGAACTGGCGGGCAAATGGTGCTACGTGGGGACCGTGCCGGCGATCGGCGGAGGACGCGTCTCCTCCGAATGCTTCACACTTTCCCCGGACGGCACATTCGAATACTACTCGGAAGCGGCGACGAGCAGTCAGTACGGAAGCTCAGCCAGCCAGATCAACCAGGTGGGGACATGGACGGCCACGGCGACAACGATCACCGCGAACCTGCGGGAAGGCGGGACCGTGACCTACCAGCTGGAGAAGCGCAACCATCCGAAAACCGGCGATCCGATGCTATGCCTGGACGGCCGCTGTTTCGTGACCTACGGCCCCCGCGCCCCCTGGCGGTAGGCGTTCGGCGGACATCCTGACGCGCAGATTGTTAAAGCTTCCGCCTGCTTCTGCCTCGTCGCCGAGCGTTGTATTATCGAATGAGACCATCCCGAATTCCCCAATTCCAAAGACCAGGAGGCAGAAATGAAGATCGGCATCATTGGGGCCGGCCAGATTGGCGGCGCCCTCACACGTCGCCTGACGACGCTGGGTCACGAAGTGTTTGTGGCCAATTCACGAGGACCGGAGACGCTCAGGCACCTCACAGCCGAGACCGGGGCGAAAGCAGTTTCGGCCAGAGAAGCCGCTCGGGCAGGAGAATTGGTGATCGTCACCATTCCGGAGGCCAAGGTCAGGAATCTGCCGAAGGACTTGTTCGCCGGCGTCCCGCGGGACGTCGTCGTCGTGGACACCGGCAATTATTACCCGCGTGAGCGTGACGGGCGGATCGATGAGATCGAGGCAGGCATGACGGAGAGCCGGTGGGTGGCGCAACAGCTTGGCCGCCCCGTCGTCAAGGCGTTCAACAACATTTACGCTCGGCACTTGTTCGAGCGCGGGAAACCGGCAGGCAGCCCCGGCCGCATCGCCCTGCCCATCGCGGGCGACGACCCGGCCGCAAAAGCTACGGTTTCTCGAATGGTTGACCAGCTCGGATTCGATCCGGTCGATGCAGGGAGCCTGGATGAATCCTGGCGCCAACAACCAGGGACTCCCGTGTACACGGCAGATCTGGACGCCGAGGGGGTGCGCCGAGGATTGGCCGCGGCAAAACCGGAGCGCCCGCCGGCATTTCGCGCAACACAACCAGTCCAGGCACGTTAAGGTCGCCGGCGTAATCCCAAACTGCCTGGATCAGTCTGATCAGAGCGCAACAGGGGAGAGGGGCTGCAGGTCACGAGCGGTGATCGTGTGCCTTGGCCGGCTCGCGGGTGCTTTGCCACGCCTTCCAGGCGGCGACCATCGCGCGGTAGTTCTCAAGGGGAACCTCGCGCTGCACGGCGTTGCTGGCGCCAAGCACGAGGCCGCCACGTCGCCCCCAGCGGGTCAGAAGGTCGGCCGTGGCGGTGTAGATGGCTTCCGGAGCGCCAGTGATGAGGAGGCCGCAGTCGACGTTCCCGCAGAGGCACAAGCCGTCGCCGACGATCTCCTTACTGCGCAGCAGGTCCATTCCCGCCACGGGATCAATGGACTGCAGCGCATCGAGCGTCGTTGCGGCGATCCTTTCGAGGTACGGCGTCAGGTTCCCGTCCGAGTGCATAAGGCTGAACATCCCCATCGCGTGAACGCCGTCGCTCCATTGCTCCAGATATGGCAGGATGAAGCGGTCCATCTGCTGGGGGTTGAAGAAGAGGCCGGTGTTGTCCGCGATGTCGGATGCGGTCATCGCGACATCGCTTCCCGCGTCGCGAAATCTCCGTGCTCTCGCCAGGCCGGCGGCCAGGGTTCCCTGCGCAAGGGCGTCCACCTCCTCAGGCGCGTGATAGAGCCTTTCGCAAAAGTCCAGATCGTAGCACGCGGCTATCACGCCGCCGGTGTTGGCCACAAGTAACACCGAGTCCCCCGCCATCTCTCGCAGGACGGCAATCTGGCGCTCTGGATAATTGTCGGGGAGCACATAGTAGGCCAGGTCACCCGGTGCCTGCTCCCAGTATGCGCCCGGGCCCGTGACCGCCGCGAAGCCCATCTCTGCGCAGACCGACAGGATGATCTCGGCATTGCGGCGAAGCGCTGTCTCCTTGTGTGCGGCGGAGAGGCGCTCGAACTCGCGCCCCAGCACCATGTGGCGGCCGGAAGCAGCGTCCCAGGCGTGGAACTCGAGCTCCCAGAGCGGCACGCGCGCACCGGGCCGGCAGGCCAACGCAGCTCTGAAATCATCTGTCTTGCTCATGAGAAGCTGGTCGTTGCTTTTACTCCAGACCTGACAGCGGTGTCTATACCGCGAAGGCGCGCAGTTGAGCGCCTACCCTGGGAAACCGTTCGGGAACAAGCCTTTCTGCCCTG
>JBHGBF010000311.1:0-5439 GCA_041946865.1 Acidobacteriota bacterium
CTGTCATGCTTCACGCTTTCAGCGTGATACAGCCACACGGCAGCGGTTCCTGTTGATTCGTCTGTATACTTTAGCCAAAGTCCAGTCCGACCCCTGGGGAGGAGGCGGTAACAAGTGACAGGACTCCGACCAGCAGCAGTGCCACAGCCCAGATCAGGTCGAAGTTGATCCAGTTCCGGCGCAGGACAGCCAGTCCCAGGTAGTGGTATACGGCCCAGGCGACTGCGGTCATCACTGCCAGCATGGCGAGCGTGTGCACCAGGATACCCAGGAAGACGGCCGGGCCGCCGCCCGATACCTGACGATGTTGATGGTGGGCCGCTCCTTGCATCGCTGCAATGGAGATCAGGGCCGGGGCGATCATCAACCCGGCGCCGTGTGCCGTGGCCATCAGAAAGGACCACCAGGTCAGGTCGACGAGGCCGACTTTCATCCCCACCCAGCGCGGATGCCGGTAATACCGCAAGATCTTGTACACTCCAAACGCCATGAGCAGAAAGCCCGTCCCAGTCTGGAGAAGACTGGTCGGCATGAATTGAAACCCGGCCAGGATCAGAATGGCCACCAGGACCAGCGAGGCGGCATGGCCGGCGGCGATGGGGAATAGAGAGACCCAGATCGCCCGTTGACTTCGTTGCTGTAAACCCAGGGAAAGGGCAAACAACCAGCCCATCCCGGGGTTGAGCCCATGGTAGGCGCCGAAACCGACGACCGCCAGCCACGGTCCCAGAGCCTCAGGAAGGGTAGCAGAAAGAGTCTGTAGAAGCATCGCCGCCCTCAAGTCGGACCTGGTGCAGTCGCAGCTGGCCCGTTTCAACGAAGAAGTTTGGATCAAGCTTAACGCCACTCGAGGGATCTACATCGATCCGTGCCATCCAGCCTTCCAGTTTGTCGGGATAGAACTGATCATCCCAGGTGCTGTACAGCCCGTTGGTGATATACACTCTCCGGCCGTCCCTGCTGATTTCGACCATTTGCGGTGCACCAAGAAGCGGTCGTTCGTTTTTCGGATGTCCTTTCTTCTGCACGATTCCGCCAATCTCCACTTTGCCCGTCAGCTTGGGGCTCAGGGGATCGGTAACGTCGTACTGATGAAGCTCGCCAGTGCCCCAGCAGGACACGTAGAGATACTTGTCGTCGAGGGAGAGGTCAAGGTCCGTGACCAGCGGCGGGACCGCTTCGAAGCCCTTCAGTATCGGCGGCAGTTGATCAGCCTTCGCGGCTTGTGCGGGGATCTTGATTGTCTTCCGGGCCTGCCACTTTCCCGCCTGGTCTTGATTCCAGGTCCAGATGGAGGCAGACAGGTCATCCAGGCTGACCACGACGCCCGCGAAGCCGTAAGTCTTGCGCGGATCATGGGCCGGCCTCAGCTCCAACACCATTTGTTCCTTGGACCCGAGATCGATGGTCTGGATATTCCGGCGTTTGCGAAGATCCCAGAAGTGAAGGCGATGCCCGTATCTGCCGTTGATCAGTTCCTCCGGGACCACGCCGTTCTCGAACTGGTGAGGCTTGCCCCATTCACTGGTGATCATCGTGTCCTGGGCGATGTGCCACCAGAAGTCGTAGGCCAGTTGCTGGCCGTTGCGCTCGAGCTCCCAAGGCCCGATAACGTCGAAGCTGAAGTGGTCAAGCAGGAAGACGCCGCCCGGCCCGTCGTTTCCGTTGGCCGAGCCCATGGCGCTCACATAGATGGCGTCGGGACCACAATGCACGGTGTGCGGCCGGCTGTATCCGGCTTTCGTCATTACTTCCTGCGCTTCGATCGTCTTCGTGACGCGAGGAGTCTTCGGGTCCGGCTTGGTGTCGATGACGTAGATGCGGGAGCTGCGCAGAGCGGGAACGATCAGGTAGCGCCTTTCGAGGTGAGGGTGGGGAGCGTAAGGACAAAGCGCCGAACTGCAGGCATTCCAGCCGAAATGATGCAGTTCATCTCCGGCATAGGGCATCGCGAGCCGGTTGATGATTTGACCGCTGGTGGGAGACTTGGGGTCGAGATCGACTGTCAGCAAGGCGTCCGGCTCGTCGCTGCGCCCATAGTTGAGCCCTATCACGTAGGCGAGCCTCTCGGGCGGCGCGCACATTGCCATTTTGGGCGAAGGGTAAAAGGTGGGATCAGGTTTCCACGTCATTACTTCCTCCTTTCTTCGTTTGGTTCGAAAAGTCCCGTTTTTTTTCCGGGTTGGTAGTTTGCCTGTTAGAGAAGCGGTACCGCGCAATCCGCTATTGGAAGAGGAGCAATCAGACGATTTAGTCTTAAGCTAGCACGAAATTCGGTTTTGTCATAGGACGCCCCAGAGGGGTTTGGCGTGCTCCTGGCTGTGTGATTTAATAGACGAAAGAGAGAACACCACAACGTCAGCAAAACAACCAAGGCGCGGGACCTGATTCTGGGCCCCGGGTCTTCTCAGGAGGTTTCAATGACAAGAATGACACGTTTGCTTTTGATACTGTCTTTCGGTTTGGTGTTGATCAACTTTGCTTCGCTCGTTCAAGCCGACGACCCGAAGTCGTCAACGTCACAATCGCAAACACAGGGTCAAGAGAAATCGGTCATGGGCGATTTGAAGAGAATAGATTCCGATGCCAAGAAAGTGGTGGTCACGACCAGCACCGGCACCGACATGGAGTTCCTGTACGACGACAGCACCCAGGTCGTTGGAGCGGGAGGAACCATTGAGGGGCTGTCTGCCAGTACGGGGACCAAAGTGACGGTCTTCTACAAAGAGGAGGGCGGACAGAACAAAGCCACCAAGATCCAAGTGAAGGAAGCCAAAAAGGACAGCTAGCCCTCACCTCGTTCGGCTGAAATCCCGGGAGCGCACGCGCAACCGGCGCTCCCGGCCCATCTCTTCCGCCTGGAGAAGGAGAAAGGGGCTCCTGATCATCTCCTTGTGCGAGCGTGGAGAACGATGAAAACTGCCACCCAGGCGGCCATCGTCGCCAGGGTCAGCGCCAGGCCCAAACGGAAGGATCTCGGATCATATCGGAAGGTGACTCGATGTGGTCCGGGTGGGACGATCACGCCGCGGAAGGCCCAATTTACCATCTCGATCTTGCACTCGCGCCCATCCACCCAGACGCGCCACCCCGGATAGTAGGAGTCCAGGAGGACCAGCATGCTCGGCCGGCCGGGGTTCGCCCACAGATCCACTTCTCCGGCGTTGTACTTCACGACTCTTGCCGATTCCTGCGTGGGACCGGGCTTGGCCGGCAGGTAGTGACCCTGGCTGGTTCTTTCAACCTGAAGGTCCGCCAGATAAGCCCGTGGGTATGCGGTCTTCAGCCGGTAGATGTGCAGCGGTCGATCGCTGTTAAGATCGAACGAGACTTGCCACTCGAGCAGCGGCGTGCGGACAGGGTTCATCGAGAGGATGTAACCGGTGTTGAGCTGTGCCAGATAGTCCAATCTTTGCCCGAGGTCGCGCGCCTGGCGTATTTGTCCATGGATCACCTGGCTGGTCAGTGTCTCCAGTCTGTCAATCGGGAGGAAGCTCGAATACTGGAGGTGGTCGCCGGCTGCAGTGTAAGGCGCGGCAATCAAGCGGTAGAACAGGAAATTCCAGATGAAGGAATTAGTTTTCCCAAGGACGCGATAGGGAGACTCGACGTCGGACAGGTGATAAATGCGGCAGATCTGCCCCGTCGATGTCCGAGCCAGCAGCCATTGCGTGACCGGAGAAGGCTCGTACGCGTCGGCACGAATCAGCGGATTGACCAGGTGATTGGTCAGCAAGTCGAAAAAGATGAGGGCGGTCGTGGCGACAGCGATCCAGGAGGGCCGTTTACGACTTCCGGTCGCCGCAAAAAAGACGAGCAGGAGACCGGCGCAAACCACCACGGCCAAATACAGGATCGACTGCCGCAGCAGCGGCAGGCTCAAATCCACCGGCTCTCCCTGATAGGTCAGTGTGATCACATCGCCGGCGACTTGGAAACCCGCCGCCTGCCACGCCCAGTCGCCGGCCAGAAGCACGGCGCCAAGCAGCAGTCCCCCCACCAGACCGAAATAGAGGACAAGGCGGAAGCGTTCTCCCAGTTGCCTCAGCTGGTCAATCCCCAGCGCTGCGAGCAGCGAAAAACAGATCGAGGTTGTCAGCAGATACTTGGCCGGATATCGTCCCAAGCGGAAAGGAGGCACGTAGTTGAAAAGGAAGGAATAAACCGGCGTGTACTTGCCCAGAGCCAGGACCAAAGCGGCCAGGGTCATCGCAAACAAGGTCCATTTAAGACGCCGTCTACGGGAGAACAAGAGGCCGAGCAGCGCCATCATCAGACAGCTGAGCCCTGCGTAGCATGAAATGACATACGCCTCGGGGGCGCCAAAGAAGGCGGTCGTCCCCGCTGACGGGGTCTCCATCAGGCTGAACGTGTCCTTCCACACGTTGGGGAACAGCATCTGGGTCAGGCTTAGTGGATGAACCGACCAGAATGACACGGTCTCGAAAACCAGCCCGGTCTTACGTCCCGAATTCTCTATCAGCTCAAGCGTCGGGAAGATCTGCAGGCCGGCCAGGCAGAACGCCGAGACCAGTACGATCGTCAGCCCCACAAGGACGCGGCGGGCGGAAACTCCAGCCGGACGGGTCAGGAATGAACCGAACGCGAAAGGGACAAGAAACAGAAGAACCGCGTAAGTGGTGAGCGGCTCGAGAAGGAGCAGCAACAGCCCGAACAGCACGGAACAGAGCGCAAGATTAGCGGGAGACGGGCCTCGTACCACTTTCCTTGTGAGAAGAGCAAGCCACGGGAGCAGGCCGGCTATCACGACCAGGAGCGGGACGTCGATGAACGACACCATGACGCCGTTGAAGTTGTAAGCGACGGCGCCGGCAAAGGCGGCCATTGGTGTCAGGTTAAGCGCGCGAGCCAGATAGAAAACGCCCAAGCCGCCGATAAGGCAGTGGAGAACCAGATCCAAGTCAAAAGCGAGATTGAAAGGGAGGAGGTGGAAAAGCATCTGAGTCGGGTAGACGGCCATGGCGTTGGGGTTCGCCAGAAGGGGCTGCCCGAACTGGATGTAAGGGTTCCAGAGAGGCCAGTGGCCCTGGGCATAGGCCTCGGTAACCAGCTTTTTCAAAGGTTGGTGGAAATTTCCGATGTCTCGATAGAAAAAAGTCTTTTCGGTAAACAGGACGTCGCCAAAAAAGAAGCAGTTAAGAAGAATAAGCGACAAGACGTAGGCCCGGTTCCCGGTGAACAGGTTTCGAAGGAGGTTGTTGAAAGTCCGCACGCCAGGCACGATTCTAGCGAAACTCGGTGGTTTCGCCAACCGCGGGTCAACGCTGCCGCTGATCAACGCGGATAACCGCGGATCGACACGGATACCCGCTGCCGCGCCGATTCGCGGTTATCCGCGTTGATCCGCGGCAGCGTTGATCCGCGGCAGTAACCCCTCAGTTTTTTGTTGGGAGTGTGGCAGCAACGAGGAGAGAGGCG
>JBHGBF010000312.1:0-5417 GCA_041946865.1 Acidobacteriota bacterium
CCTACATATTGCGGTTGGAATGGGCGAGTTCGAGCCAAAGCGGCAAATTGTTCGTAGTTCTGCCTTTAGGCGGCCGTTAGGCGGGTGGTTTTGAGCGTGCCCGCTGCACCAGGCGCGTTTTGAAAAGCCCGCCTAAAAGCGGAACTACGAACAGGTTGCCGCTTCCACTCGGTTGCGTGCTCGCACCATCCAGCGGCTACTGGAGTCAAGTAAATAGCCGTTTTTCTTAAAACGAATACTTCAGCGCGATTTCGATCTCCCGCGCGCGTTTGGCGCCGAAAATCTGGCCAAAGGAGGAAGTCCCCCACGTGGTTTCAGGGTCTTCGAAATTCGCCTTGTTGAAGGCGTTAAACAGCTCCAGCCGGAATTCCAGGCGGTGCCCATTGGGAAAGCGGGTGCCTTTGATCAGGCTCAGATCCCAGTTCTGGTAACCGGGACCAGGCAGGATATTCCGGCCGGCGTTGCCGAAGCCGAAGGCGGAGGGCGCGGTGAAAGCCGACGTATCGAACCACTGGTCAATATTGCGCGCGGACTTTGGGATTGTTCCGGGTCCAACCCGATCGGGACGATCCGCGTCAAGTCCATCGTTGTTCACGTCTCCGGGCATCTGAACAGTGAACGGAGAGCCTGACTGAAAACGGGTGATTCCGGCCAGGCGCCACCCGTCCAGAAGCCGGAAGAACCAGGAACTGCCCGGACCGGCTGCCCGCTCGTAGCAGCAAGGAAGGTCCAGGATGTAGTTAAGGAAGAAATCCAGGGAAGGCTCGCCAAAGGACGCGCGTTCGGCGCGCAGGTTGCGAGGATTGGACGGGTCTTCCTCGATCGCATCGCTGAACCCCCGCCCCCAGTCCAGGCCGCTGGTGAAGGAGATGCCTCGACTCAGGCGTTTCTCAGCTCTCAGCTCCAGTTCATGGCTGGAATAGGACCCTCCGTTGTTGACAATGGTGAAGGTCCCGAAATGTGGATTCGGCCGTCGATCTTGAATCGAGCCAGGTCCCGGGGACGGGATGTTCGCCAGCAGAGTGCGGAACATCCCGTTTCCTTTCCCGCCTTCGTAGGTGGCCGACAGTTCCCATCCGTCCGCGATCTGGTTTTCAATCGTCAACCGCCATTGGTGAATCTCGGCGTTACGGAGGTGAGGCTCGATGTCGCGTACGGTCAGCTCGGTCTGGACCGCGGTTTCAAAAGGCATGGAGAGGTTCAGTCCCGGGCCGCCCGACGACGCTTCCGCTGCGACCGTGTAATAAAAGGGATAATTCCTGCCCATGTAGGAAAGGTAGTGCCACGGTTCCGGCGACTCGTACTCCATTTCGTACCCGGCGCGAATCACCAGCAGGTCACTTTCGAATGGCCTCACGGCGATACCGACCGACGGCGCCAGATTGTTCCGGTCAGGCGCCACAACCGACCCGCCCGAGCCTTGGAGATTGACCAGCCGGCCACCTGGCGGAGGATCAAAGGACAGCGGCCGGAAGACCGAAAGGTTAGCGTGTCTGGACCGGTGGGGTGGTGTGTAGTCGTACAGGAGGCCGCCCGACAAGGTGAGATGCGAGCTGACCTTCCAGTCATCAGCAACGAACAACTCGATTCCCCGGCGACGGAGATCCTGCCGCGCCGACCCGACGGTCTTGGCCGCGGAGTCCGCCAAACCCAGGAGAAAATCCGCAAACGCGTCTCCGGTACAGATCCCGGTAAAGCTGAAGTTGCCCCGGCGCAAACTGGGGGAGCGGTGGTCATTGATTTGCCGCCAGTCGATCTCACCACCGAATTCGAGGTGGTGCCGGCCCTTGACGTACTTGACGTTGCCGTTCAGCTCAAACTGGTTGGAAACGCTGCCGTCGGGGGCGCCGCCATCGCCGAAAGAGCGGTAACCGGAGAGCTCGAAGGCTGGGAATCCTTCCTCCTCGGGGTCTTCGGCAGCCAGGCCGGAGATACCCAACGAGGCGAGAAGCCCCGGCTCCCGAGTGTGCCGGGGGAGCATCAGTTGAACTTCACGAGAGAACTCCAGAACGCCGGTAGCCACCAGGTTGGGTGAGAGAGTACGATCATAGGAAAGGGTCGCCTCCTGGCTCGCCGCCGAATCACGGCTCCCGAATGCCGGCAAAGGATGCACTTCCAGTTCCCGGTTGCGCGTGTACTCGTAGGCAAAAGTGATTTTGCTCGCTTCGTTCAGCTCGAAGTCCGTACGATTCGAGAAAGTGTCCTGGTTTGAAACGAAAGGCTGGCTGTTGATGAAATTCCGGCTCGAGTCGGGACGATTCGGATTGGGGAGCAGGGACAAAAGTCTGGCCGAGACCGGATGTATCCGCTGCTGAGGGATCTGGTTAGCGGGAAAGAGCGTCTGCGTGATGGGATCCTTGAGCGCGACCGTCACGCCGTTTTTCGACACGCCGCTGAAATCACCTTGTTTCATCTCGGCAGTGGGCACATGCGAGAGCAGTGTCGAGCCTCTGATGATCCTCAGACCATCGTAGGAGAACAGCGTATGGAAACGATTGCCGAGTCCAAGTCCCGCCGTCGCACCGAACTGGTTCCGCTTGTATTCCGGCAAGGGGCGGCCAACGGGATCGAAGAAGTTGCGAGCGTCGAAGTTGTCGTTGCGATGGTATTCGTAGAGCGACCCGTGGAACACGCCTCCTCGCTTGGCCGGGAACACGTTAACGATCTCAGCCAGTTTCTGAGAGCCGACACTGATCGTCTGGCTCACTTCGTTCACCTGCACCGTGTAGTCCCGGATCTGGGCGGGGTCCAGCTCCCCAGACGAGGCTTCGATCTTATCCTGCAGTAGTTCCTTGGGCTTGAAGACCACCCGGAGCCCAGGCGCGTCGCCGTCGGGAAGGCTGAGCTCGAACACCATCGACGGGTCATCAGGCAAGACTACCGGCTGGCCCCCAACGACGCACGGAAAAACGAACTTCGCACCCACGCTGTCTTCCGTCGCCGGGAAGTAAGCGGCCAGCTCCAGCTGGCGGAACCGTCGCGTGGACAGGTAGGCGCGGGTTTTGAGGGTTTCGACCGTTTGACTTTGGAGTGTTCTTCGAACCTCCTGTTCGACCTCGGGATCGTTGGATCGGAAGCAGACGGCCAGGACAATCGAGTTGCCCATGGCCCTCTCGATTTGGGGCAAGAGCCTTTCATCGAGCGCGCGCCGGGTCGATTCGTCCAGTTGATCGTAGCCCTTCGTCAGCTGTTCGATCCTGGCGAAGGCCTCCCGCACCGGCCTGGCCGAAAGAAGACGGACATAATACCGATGGTAGATCTCTTTTTCGCCAAAGACCCCGCTGCCGATCCCGCTGATAACCCGGGTCACCGTCTGCTGCCGGGCCCAGGGCGAGTCGTTCAGCACCTTGACTGCTTCCTCCAAGGTCCAGGAGCGAAAATCGCTCTTGTGCTGAGAAAAGGCCGCCGTGGCGGCGAGAAGCAGCATGGCGAGGCCGAAAGTGCAGGTGCGTGAAAGATTTCGCATGGCTTACTGTTGAGCCGTCACCGGCGTTGCCAACACCTCTATCTCGTAGCCGGTGTTGCCGGCGGTTCCGTCCAGTCGGGCCACGACTGTCGGTCTACTTGGGATTATGTTGGCCACTGCACGGCATTGAATCTCATCGAGCGGCGCGTTGGCGTCCGATCCGTGTTCCCCCGGCGAAAGGCCTGACATGATCAGCTCCACATAGAGCTGCAGCGAACCGTCCTTGATCTCGTAGCGGGTGTCGCATTTCACGCCTGTCTCGAGGTAATCGACCTTGCCAACCTCCCTCTCCACAGGGACTTTCTTCAGGGTGCGGATCTTGCCGCCCTGGTCGTTCCCGAGAATTATCGAGTAGTCTTTGTGATTGGTCCGCTTTCCATCGTTCAGAAAATGGATGGTTAGCTTGATCTCGTACTGTGGGCGCACCCGTGTCCTCTCGCTTCGCTGCTCTTGTTCGGAGTCCGCATACAGACTCACGGAAGGCAGCAGCATCGCGAACATGGCCGGCAGGTATCTGAGTTTGGGTCTCATCGTTCTCTCCCTTCTTCAACGTCACTGGTCAAAGCCGAGACCAAGGGCGTGGTTTCGCTATCTAAGTCCTCTATCCCGATTGGGGAAGAGGAAATGTCGGAAAAGGCCAATTCAGAGGGCGGCAGGGGAGAAATCTGGGACTCCTCCACTGGCTGCTGCCGCTTCACCGGAGATGCCCCTCGGGTTGTGCCGCGCCTGAGAGGCGGCGCTGGAACTCCGGCGTTGTCTATCCTGCGGGCTGGGGCAACATTCGAGGCGGCCGGGCCAGGCGGCGGAGGAGGCAGCTCAGCGACCGCCGTCCTTGGGACCTCGACCGTACGCCAGCTTCTGATCAGAACTACGCCGGCCAGGAGGGCCGCGGCCAGCCCGACAGCGGGCAGCCAGCGCGACATCCGTCTTGACCCTGTTGCGGCCCGGACTTGCCGGAGGATTCTGTCCTCCAGACCGGGCGGAGGTTCGCATTCGCCAAAAGCCGTCAAGGCCTTTTCCAGCAACTCTTCGGCCTGCTTATGATTAGTTTCGTTACACACGAGGGCCTCCGATCAGCGCGGTCAGCTTCTCGCGCAGCAACTGCCGGGCACGAAACAACCGCGTGCGAACGGTTGCCTCGGGGATCCCGAGAATCGCGGAAATTTCCGGCGACCGGATGTCTTCGACCGTCGACAGAATGAGCGGATTGCGAAGCTCTTCAGGAAGAGTGCGCATCACTTTCTCAAGCAGAGAGCGCATCTGCTCCCTGCCCGCCGCTTCTTCCGGCCCCAAGGCGATTGTCTCGAGCGAGCTCTTCAGCTCGTCCAGATCCACGATGGCGTGCGCTTGTGCTGAGGACTCTCGTCTCCGGGTCAACGCTGACCGCCACGCAATACAGGCAATCCACGCCCGCGGATTCTGGACATGTTTCAAGCTCGAGCGGTGCCGGCAGACGCGGAGGAAGGTCTCCTGGACGGTGTCTTCCGCATCGTGATGGTTTCTAAGCAGGGAATAGACAAGCCGGTAGACGAATCTGGCATGCTCTCTTACCAAGGACTCCACCCGCTCGTCGGCCTGTTCGCTCATGCTCGCTTCAATGGTCCAGACTGCATGTTCCCGCGCTGCCATAACGCATCTATCATCTAAAGACCGGCAGGGGAAGCGGAGTGTTCTGGAATTTTTTCAATCACGAGTCGCGTCGAGACACGGTCTCGCCCCGGCACGCGTGACACCCGCTCCGGACTTGCGTCAGCGCGAGGTAGCAAGAACCTCGCTTGTACCGTTCGTTGGCACAGAGCTGCGGCTAAGGCCGCCTTATCGACAAATTAGGGCGGCCTTTCAGGCCTTGGACTTCGGCCAAAGTATACAGATGAATCAACAGGAACCGCTGCTGTGGCTGTATCACGCTGAAAGCGTGAAGCATGACAGCCCAGGGTAGCGCTTTTCAGCT
>JBHGBF010000313.1:0-5294 GCA_041946865.1 Acidobacteriota bacterium
CGCCGCCGCCGTCCGTTCGTCTTCCAGGAAAGCCTGTAAGTCGGATGCCGGCAGCCTGCGCAGCGCATCGATCATGGCTCGCACTGACGCCACGCGCTCCAGCGCAACCTGCGTCCTGATGCGTCCCGGGGTCACCGCCGGATCTCCCCGCTCAGTATCCCTTCCAGTCTCTGCTGCTGAAAAGGGCTGAGATCCGCCGCGCGCCGCAGGTAGTAAAGCTCTTCCCGTGCCTGTCGATCCTCGTCGTCGCAGTAAAGCAGCTCGCCCCTGACAGCATCAGCCGCCAGGAAGGCGCTTGTTTCAGGAAGGACAACAAGATCCACTCGCTGCGCCTCGAAGAGATCCTCCAGCTCCTGCACAAGCCTCACCCGAGCAATCGGGTCCTGCAAAGCCCCCTTTTCCGGCTGCACCGCGATGTCCACGTCAGAGGCCTGAGGACCTGGGTGCAAGCCGTCTCCCGACAGGCGCGCGGCTATCTCCTTGGCCCGGCTCCCGAAGACATACAGAGAAAGCACGGCGAAACGCCGACAGATTTGCGCGAGAGTCAGGCGCAAGTCCGTCGTTCCTTCTGCCTTACGGGTATTTTGCATTGTCCCGATTATTGTGTGATCCGAGCCTGCAGTCAAATCCACCGGCGTCCCCCTCCCTCCGCCAGGGCTTTTTCGGCCGACTCTTGTGTGAAAAGGTCCCAGGGCGGTATCCGCCCTCGGGCCGGTTTGAGAATCACCTTATCCGGTTTGACTCAGAAGCCCCAGTTGTCCACCGCGCATGAACACCTTCCCGGCGGCGTCCCGGCAAAAGGCACTCCGGAAAGTGTGCACGAAACATGTCCATTTCGCTTCTTTTCGCATATCGAGGAACGCTAATCTACGCTAATCTGCGCTGATCAGATCAGCGTCGGGTGCGTGGCCCTTCCACGATTCGATCGTGCAAGAGGTTCGCACCCGACGCGCTCCGCAAAAAGCGCTGCGCTTGCGGCTCTGTTTAGTTCTGGTGCGGCTCTGTTTCGCGCAGGCGGGTCTCGCGGGTCTCTCTCAGCACGGGCGCCGGGGAGGCCTTGAAGGGCACATTAATGATCGACATCGGTTCGACCACCTGGCGTTTCAGCCACAGAAAGGAACCGGCCTTCTTCAGCTCGCGGCCGTCCGGGAAAATAACGGTCACGGAGTCCTTGTCCGCTTCCCGGACATAGCCGCCTGCCTGGTTGATGTAGTAGTCGGCCGTCTTGCCCGGGACGCAGGCGAGCCGGATGTTGTTCACCACTGCCCCCCGCACTTCGACCACGTTCTGGAACTTCGGGATTTCCAGCCTGTCCCCTTCCTCCAGGAACAGGTCCTGCTCGCCGCCCGGGGCCTCGAGCGCGGTCTTCAAGTCAAAGACGACCCGGTAGGGCTCGGCGGGCTTCTCTTGAAGACCCGCCTGGCGATCTTCTTCCTTGAGCTCCTCCTGGCTGGGCTGCTCGGCCAGGGCGCCGGGCGGGCGCCTGGTCAGGACCGCCGCGCGAACACAGCCCGATTCTTTCACTCCGCCGGCTCGCTTGATCAGCTCGGAGACCCGTTCCTGTTTGCCGAGCACGTAACGTCCGGGGAAATTCACCTCGCCGGCCAGCTCGACCACGGCCTGTTTCTCGAAATCCGGGTGCTTGCGCACGAAGACGCGGTCGTTGTTCTTGAGCAGAAACCCCGCCCTCTCGTCGGAACGGAAAAAGTCCTCGCCCACGTCGACCTGGAAAACTTCCTTCTTGATGTCGGGATTGCCGTCGGCCGTCATGCGGGATATCTCGGCGCGCGCGTAGGCGCCTTCCAGAAGCCCGCCGGCCTTGACCAGCAGGTCGCCGAGCGTCATGTTCTCGGCGTAGTCGAAAGTCCCCGGCCTCTTGACCAGGCCGTCTATGGTGACGGTCTTGGGGACCAGGAAATCGCGCGCGGCGTAGAGGATGATCTCGTCGTTCGGCTCGAGCGGAAGGTTCTGCGCGTCATCCCCGAGAAGGAGCGCCCCCAGATTGAACCGGATAAGCTTGCGCTCCAGCTGCTCGCCGTTGCGGACCCAGCGGACCAGGTCGCCGCGTTCCAGAAACGCCTGTTTCCGGAACTCGCGGTCCTGGAAGCCGCCGGCCACGTCGAGCAGGTCCATGAGCCTCATTCCCTCCAGGAGCTGGTACTGGCCCGGACGCTTGGCGTGGCCTGACAACTTGACCTGATTCTGGTTGCCGGCGATCTCCTCGGCCGAGTAAATGACAATTTCATCGTCCTTCTCGAGGGCGACGTTTTCTTTTTCATCGCCTGCCAGCACTTTCTTCAAATCAAACTTGATCAACCGGCGCGTGGTCCCGTCCTCGGCCAGCCGGCGGATGTCGCCGCGCTCGGTGTACGTCTTTTTCAGGTGGTTTTCGTCCTGGAACCCGCCCTTGGCGAACAGAAGGTCGAACAGCCGCATGCCCCGGTACAGGGTGTATCTCCCCGGCTTCTTCACGTGACCGGACAAGCTCACGGTTCCCTCCTCGCCCACGATCTCGCGCACCGTGTAAACCACGAGCTGGTCCATGTTTTCGAGCAGGAGGTTGTGTTCGGGATCATCCTGCTGGACGCGGCGCAGGTCGATGCTCTTGTAGTACCGGGTGAAATCACGCCGGGTCCGGATCAAGTCGGCGCGAGGCAGGTAAGCCTCGCCGGTCAGGCCGCCGACCTCCTGAATTAAATCCTTGACCCGCATGTTCTCGCGCAGCTGGTACTCGCCGGGAAGCGCCGCGCCCTCCCCGACGACGCTGACGAAGTCGATGCGTTTCAGGTAGGTGGGGAAGACGTTGACGATGTCGCCGTCCTGCAGCTGTACCGGCGTCTTCGACTCCGTGACCCGCTTGAGATTGATGTCGATGGTCTTCAGTCCGGTGTTCACCTCGGTCCTCAGGATCAGGGCTTTCTCCAGGCTCGCGGAGGGTTTCAGCCCGCCGGCCATTTCGACCAGGTCGAGCAGCGTCTCGCCTTCGCGCACCTCAT
This sequence comes from Acidobacteriota bacterium, assembly GCA_041946865.1. Taxonomy (GTDB): domain Bacteria; phylum Acidobacteriota; class UBA6911; order RPQK01; family RPQK01; genus RPQK01. The sequence goes on from JBHGBF010000313.1 coordinate 2,997, forward strand.
AGCGGGCCGGCCGGCGCACCTCGCCCTGGATCGTGACTTCCTTCGTTCGCATGGGGACGAAGATCACATCGTTGTACCGGACCTGGTATTGCCGCTGGTCGCCGGAACCTTTTAGCAGAAAGTCGTAAAAATCGAGAATCACGGTGCCGGTCGAGCGGCGAATCGCGATCTTGCGGAGCGAACCTGTGTCTCTGACCCCTCCGGCCTGGGCCAGGGCATAGACGAGATTCGAAAGCGAGGGATGAAGCGAATAAGTGCCGGGCTGGGCGACTTCGCCTTGCACGAGAAACCGAACCTCCGAGATCTCGGTGGGAGTCAGCTCGATCCGCGCGGAGCTTCCGGACGGATCGTCGGGGTTGATGTAAGTCGAATACAGGTTTGACAAGGCGCGGGCAATCGAGACTTCCGCCTGCTTGAGCGTCTGGCCGCCCAGGTAGACGCGGCCTATATCGGACGTAGGGGCCTGCTCCTCCTGATTCTGCCCCGCCACGGGTTTCTGGGCGGAGGGCTGTCCGAGGTAGATGTAGAGGTCCGGGGATACCGCGACTTCCCATTGGATGTTGATCTCGCCCCACACGGTGACAAGAAGCTTGTCGCCGGGAGCGACCAGGTACGAGTCGCGGTCGATGGGACCGGGCGCCATGGTCGACAGATCAATATTGAATACATCGTAACCGAACTGCGGCAGCTCCCTCTCCTGCTTCTTGATCGACTGGACGAACTCTTCTTCCTTGATGTCCCGTTGGGTCCCAATGACTTCGGTGGCCGGCTTGGTCTTTCTCTGCGAAGGCTCCTCGGCGGTCCGGCTCGGCCGCGTCTTCATTTGAGGACCCGGATCCTGGGCAGCCGGCAGGGGGGATGATCCGCCCACCAGCAGGGCCAGGAGGACGGGGGTCAGAGCTTTTCTCCGGGACTTGCGCCAAAACGCCATTCCCAGGTCTCTCCTGATATCTTGCATCGTCGCCATAAACTCCTGATCGTGTTTCACCTTTCTGAAATACTCCAGCAGAAAGGCCAGGAACACCGACATCATCAGGCCCACCACCCCCGCCAGCGCCATGTTCAGAAGTGTCTTGGGCGAAGACTTGTAGCGAGGAGGAAGGGCCTTGTCGATGATCGAGATCGACGAGGCTTCTTTGTTTTCGGCGATCCGCGCGATCTCGAGTTCCTTTTTTAACGTAAGAAAAATCTCCTGCTGCAGCTGGACCTCGCGTTCCAGGCGGGATTTCTCCAGGCTTAACTGCCCGATGGCCAGCCGGTTTCGCTCCACGAACTGCTTCAGGGCGTCCTCCGCCGTCCCCAGCTGCTTCTGCACGCCGGTTATTTGCTGCTCTATGAACTTCACCCGTTCGCGGGCGTTGGCGCCTCGCAAGGCCACGTCGTAGTCCTTCAATCGGTCGATCAGCTTGTTGGCAAGGTCAGCCGCCAACTGCGGCGACCCGGCCGTGACCTGCAGGGTCATCAGATTCGGAAAGTCGCGCGGATTCGTCAGCTCAATGGCCTTGGCAAGACTTTCCCTGGCTTTGGCACGGCGCTCCTGGTCGGTTTTTCCTTCCACTTTGAGGATCGCCAGAAGCACAGCCGGCTTCCCGTCCTCGGGCGCGGCAAAGCGCTCGGCCAGAAGCTCATCGAGGATCGTCGAGCTGACCGCAACCTTCTTGTAGTACTCGCCCGGATTCTTGAGAGCGGCAAAAAAGGCGTCGGACTGCTCGCCCATGACGCTGGCGGTGGTATCGGCCACCAGGAAGGTCGCGCTGGCCTGGTATTGAGGCGCCTGCAGTTTTGAAAAAACGTAAGCGGCGGCAATCGCCAGAAAGGAGCAGCCGATGATCAACCAACGGCGCCGCAGCAGGACGTTCAGGTAGCTGATGAGACTGATCCCCTCACCCTCTTCCCCCGGCATGAAATCCGCCGGCGTCAGAACGTAGACAGGCCCCTGCGGCTCTTTCGCCTCCTCGCTTTTAACCACGTGCGGAGGAGTGGGCAAAACATCCCTGGACATGATGGTCGAGAGTTTAGCATAGGGGGCAAAGCGATTTGTGGATTTTCGGCTCGGGTGCCGGCGGCGACAGGTGCGAAAGCGAACAGGTGAAAACTCAAGCGGCTTTTATCGTGGCCGGACTCGGCAGCCTCACGTCATAGCAGCGCCCCTCCCCAATGAGGTGAAAACTCAAGCGGCTTTTATCGTGGCCGGACTCTCCAGAGTCCGGCATGCCGGGATCGCTTTTTCAGCCCGGCGGCAGCCTCCGAAATGTCGCTAGTCGCGAGCGCCCGCGATCCCGAAAATTCAAGCGGCTT
>JBHGBF010000314.1:0-5243 GCA_041946865.1 Acidobacteriota bacterium
GACCCCATTGCGACAACGGGGAGGGGCTGGCCGGAACTCGGCCTGCCCTTCACCCGCGGTTTTGGTCAGGGTGCGTATAGGGTGCGTTTTTGGGACGAAAGAGACAAGGGCCTTACCCGGCTGCCACCTGGTCAGCTTCGGCTTCGGGCAGGCTTTCAAGAGAAGGCAGGCGATTGACGGCCTGACGATTCGCCCCAGGCACCAGGTGCCCGTATGTGTCCACCGTCAGCTTGATCGAGGCGTGTCCAAGCTGATCCCGGACGTAAGCCAGCGATTCGCCGTTCTGAATCAGCAGCGAGGCAAATGTATGCCAAAGTTTATGTTCTGAGTCGGGGTTAAAGCCCGGCTTCTCAAGGACTTAAAGACAAGACCGGCAAAATTCAGTCAAGTGCTTGTCTTATCAAGGTTTGTGCCATTCAAGGCCAAAAGACTCAGAACATTTTTTTCGGGCTGAAGAGACACTGCTGCGGCGAGGTGTTTGGAGCTTATAGGGCTTTTAGGAAGGCCATTAAGCTCGGCGCCGGGCTTTCCTCCCAACGCACGGCCGGCTCCTGCCAGGACTTCTCGAACAAATAGAACTTCCGCAAGGCTTCCCGTTTGACTTCAACCGGGATCCCCTTGTATCGGGACGTCGTATTGATTGAGGTGTGGCCCAGCCAGTCTTGAATGACGGTCAGGTCCACCCCGGCCAGGAGCAGGTGGGTCGCACAGGTGTATCTCCAGAGATGGACGGGGTGAAGCCGTTTGTGACGCAACGAGGGGAGACTCTCCCGAGCCTTCTCCAGGTAGTGTCGGCACAGGGCGTAGAGACCCGATCGGGTGAGCCGCTCCCCTCGCTGATTGATGAACAGGAACTCACGGTGGGCCGCTCGCGGACGCCGACGTTCGGATTTCAGGTAAATCTTCAGGAAGGCGAGCGTCGATTCCCACAAGGGCACCGCGCGCAGCCTCCGGCCCTTGCCGCACAGGCGCACCTGTTTCTCGTCGAATTCGACGTCGGTGACCCGCAAGGCACACACTTCCGAGGCCCGCGCGCCGGTGTTGTATAAAAGCCGCAATAGGCATAGATTTCGATAGCCGTCCGAGGCTTTGGCATCGACCAGGGCAAAGAGGCCGTCGACTTCCTTCTTGTCCAGGTAATCGAGTGGCCGGCGAGTGGTCCTTTTGGAGGGAATCAGCAGGACCTGCTGGCATTGGGCGGCGCTCTCGGGACGCACGAAGGCCAGCATTTTGAAGAAAGACTTCAGGGCAGCCAGACGCGTATTGCGGGTGGAAGCCCGGTTTTTGCACTCTTTTTCAAGCCACAGCAGAAACTCGAGGAGAAACGGGACCTGAAAGCGGGCTACCGGAGGATCAGCTTCGTCAGGAAAGCGAATCTGATGGTAGCGAATCAGCTGGACGAAAGTCTGCTTGTACCCCGCCACGGTATGCGGAGAGACGTCCTTGTGCTCGGGCAGGTAACGAATGAAGAAGTATCGGAGATAGGGGGCGAGCTTATCGGAGTTCGGAATCATTTTCGACCCAGTCCAGGCGATCGAAGCGACCGGCGAAACGTCCGGCGGCCTCGCTGAGCAGCTCCTCGGTCAGCGGCAGATAGGTCTTGGTGTGGCCGAAGTGGGCATGCCCCATGTAGGTGGCCAAGAGCGGAAGCTTCGCATCCAGGTCGGCGCCTTCACGATACCAGGCCAGCAACCGGTGAACGGCAAAGGCCCTGCGCAACTCGTGTAGGTGCGGGGTCCCGTAGCGCACGCCCTGGTCGATTTGGAGAGGCCGGTAGATCCCCAGCTTGCGCAAACAGTCCCGGAAATAGTCGCTGACGCGGCGGCGCGTGTACGGTCGTCCTTCCGGGCAGAACAGGAACAACGGCGCGTTTCCCAGCCGGGGAAACCAGCGCCGGCGCAGACCGAGCAGGTTCGTGAGGTTCAGGTCCACCCGGCGGCCGATGGGAAGAAGCCGGCTTTTTCCGAACTTCGAAGGGCGAACCCACAGAGTCGCTTCCTGGGCGCAGTAATCGTTGACGGAGAGCCTGACGGCTTCCGAGACCCGCAGGCCGCAGGCGTAGATCAGATGATACAAGGTGTAGTCGGAGTAACGCTGGTAGAACCGGGCACGATCGTCCGCCTGAGTGACGAGACCCTTGAAGTAATCAAAGATGAGCCGTATCTCGGCCAAGGAGAAGACGTAGGGGCAATAAGGCCCGAGGACGGGCCGCGGCCAGGCCGAGATGAGATCCTTCTTGATCCGCTGACGACGGACCAGGTACCCACAGAATCTGCGGAACGTTTGCCTGACGCCCCGCCAGGTGTCCTTCGCCAGTCGGGGATCTTCTTCCTGAAGTTGGAGGAACCAGTTCACCGGAAGTTGATCGAGATTGGTGATGCCGTGCCGCGCCCAGAAACGGTCCAGGCGGCGCAGTTGGTGGGCTGGCGTTACGACGGCGTAGCCGAGGTGCGCCAGATAATCGAGATACTCGCTTATGGGCTCGGCCAGTAAGCTCTCGAACTCCAGGGATGGCAGTTTCTCCATCAGTAGTCCTCGGCATTGTTAATGGCCACGTCACGCAACTGAACCAGGTCGATCTTTGTATACACCTGAGTCGAGGTGATCTGGCGGTGACCGAGCAGTTCCTGCAAGGTGGAATAGGCTATACCGGTCCGCAGCAACTCGCCCGCGAAGGAGTGCCGAAGCTGATGCGCGGTGGCCCGAATGCCCGCCTGGTACATCCTCTTCCGGATAGTGACCGAGAGCCCTTGGGCGGTGATCGGTCGCCAGGGATTCACGCTCTGGAGGAAGACTTCGCGATGGGGCGAGTTTCGAGGACGTTCATTGGTGAGATAGTCAGTTATCGCTTCCATCAAGGGCCGGGACAGGGGCAAGGAAAGGTAGTTTCCGGTTTTCGGCTGCTCAACCCAAACCAGTTGCTCCTGCCAGTCGAGGCGCTCCAGGCGCAGGACGGCCAATTCACCAACGCGCAGGCCGAGCGTGGCGGCCAGCAGCAACGCGGCAAAATCACGTTTCCCGGGAGGACGGCGCCGATCGATGCTTTCCAGTATGCGGAGCACGTTGCCGGCGGAGAGCGCCCGCGGCGTAGCAGCCAGCCGGTGGAGACGGGGGGCCCGCAGCGCGAGCGACCAGTCCCGGTTTACCCGTCCAAGACTGAACAGGTAACGCATGAAACCTCGCAAAACGCTCACGACGCCTTGAACATACCGGATACGGCGAACCCGGGCTTCGGGTGACACAGGCAGGTCCGGGACCAGCTGCAACAAATAACCATCGAGATGCTCGCCTGTCAGCTCGCTCAAGCGGCTGACCCCGTGTTCGGCGAGATAGAACTCAAAGCGCCTCAAAAAAGATGACGCGATATGGAGACTGCTCTTCGCGAGGCCTTTATGCTCCCGACAGAAATCCAGATACAGCCGGGTGTCGGGAAGAACAAAGGGTCGTTCGCATTTAATGAATCCTCTGGGCGGCCGGGGCTCGTAAGGCAAGTAGCCGGCGCTCTGCGCCCAGCGCAGGAAGCCGCGAACCGCGATCCGGAGCTCGTAATAGTAATGTGGGCCAGGGCGAGCGGGTCGGACACGGTGATGGCTGCGGTCGAACTTTACAACCCAACAATCGATCAATCCGGAGAAGTGATTCGTTTCGAAGGCCTCGAGACTCGTGATCCCATTCTGTCGGACGAAGGTTTCCAGGCACTCAAGATACCGCTGCCGATTCAATACCGCCTCAGGGGCATAAGGAGGGGAGGTCAAGGTCGTCTGGTATTCGCGGATCCAGCGCCCGAGGTCCAGACTTTCGTCACTCATCTTCAGGCTCCCCCGGATCATTGAGGAGGTCACGAAGGCTCTTCCACTTGCCGCCTCGAGCCGGCCCGGTCTCGGACGAGGACAAACGAACCGAGGGTTTCCAGGCCGGACTGTATCGGCCCGGTGGCAAAGGTTCGGCCGGCAGATCAAGGACCTGGTAAACCCCGTTCTCAAAGGCAATGAGGTCGCGCGCGATCAGCTGGTCCCGGGCCCCAGTGAGCTCATGAGGGAAGCGAATATCGAGGATCTCGCTCAGGCGCTGGTCCGAGTAGAAGCTAACACCGTGGCGATTGGACACAGCGACCAGGACGAAGTACAGAAGTTTCTCGAGGCAATCGAGACCCTCATCAAACCCTTCGCGCAGGAACCGATGATCGATCCAGCTGAAAGAGCCGCGAATCGCGCGGATCCGGTCCGGGCGCGGCGGCTGGGGCACTGATTTCCTCATGTCGACGATCACGATAGAACCGCCGACCGCGTTGAGCTATCGGAACTTGTGGGACTTACCTGACTAACCGGAGAGGAAGTGTCCTTGCTACAAAGAGTTACAAAGATATCGCGACTTGTGTGACTTACATTCGTAATTGCGAGCCAACTGGCTTCTTTAGTGAGAGTTACGCGCAGATCACAACTTGTGGGACTTACCGAGACGTGCTCCTCTTTGGCATGATTTCGACGCCAGGCTCGCACATAGGCGGCATTGCGCTGGACGTACTCGGGATGGCTCTCTCGGTACCCGCGTTTGTAACCGGCGCGGCTTCCGTAGACCTCTTTCTGCTGCTCATAGCAGCCGCGAAAGTACTCGGGGTGCCGATCTCGCCACTGCCGGTCGTATTCGTTCTTATGCTGCCTGCGGCACGAATTGCGGCCACACGTTCGCTGTCGATCGCCCACCCGAGGATCGGCCACAAACAGCCGCCGGCAGCCCGGACATCTGCGTCTCTCCCCCATGGACACCCCTCCCGCTCGTGCTGGCGAGCACTTCGCCGGTCTAGTTTGGCAGCTGATCTGCGGCCCCCAGCCTCGGTGCGGCAAGCTCGAGCTGATGGGCCGATTCGAACAACTAACTTAGAGCCACGACGGACTCGGCTCGTCTCATTAACCGTGGGTGAACGCGAGCAGTAAGTGCCATTTCGTGATCATGGATTTCGTGATCAGGAACACTTGCAAGCCAGCAGCGAATGTGCTAAAAATATCGCATATTTCTTTGGGGGGACGATTCGACGCGCCTCGTCGCGTGTCCTTGACTGGAAAGGAGGCAAGCTAGAATCGGTTCTCAAAATTCACTCTCATCCCTCTTCCTCGAACTCCGTGTAAGAGGTCAGGGAGTCTTGGTTCTCTCATCCAACCCGCTCGGCTTTCGTGCCGGGTGAACGCTAGTGTAGTGTCTCTTAATTGCATGTACATAATATGAGGCATGGTGTAGAATGATGT
>JBHGBF010000315.1:0-5158 GCA_041946865.1 Acidobacteriota bacterium
GCCGGTTGCCTGTTGCCGGTTACCGGTTGCCGGTTGCCGGTTGCCGGTTGCCGGTTGCCTGTTGCCGGTTACCAGTTGCCGGTTACCCGTTGCCCGTTGCCGGTTGCCCGTTACCCGTTACCGGTTACCGGTTACCAGTTACCAGTTACCAGTTACCCGTTGCCCGTTGCCGGTTGCCCGTTACCCGTTGCCGGTTGCCGGTTACCGGTTGCCCGTTACCCGTTACCGGTTGCCGGTTGCCGGTTTTCAGTTACCCGTTACCGGTTACCAGTTACCCGTTGCGGTTGGCGGGTTACCGGTTACCGGTTGCCGGTTACCGGTTGCCGGTTGCCGGTTAGCGGTTGCCGGTTGCCGGTTAGCGGTCTCCGGCCACAGGTCTCAATTAATCGATCTCGCTCAACTTCATTATTTCTGCAGCGATGGCCTTAAAGGCTTTCCACGCTGTGTCTTTTGGAGAGGCCGGATCGTCGGCGGCGCGGTACTCATTTTGTAGAAACCGGTCGGCCTCCGACCAGACCGTCTGAACCATCCCTCGAAATCGCTCTTTCATGGCGGGCGTCGAGTTTCTGCGAAATCTCACCATGTCCTGTACCTGGGCGACCGCCACCTCGGCGTTTCTGAAAGGACAGGTGACGACGTTGAACCCTTTCATGGCGAAATACACAGCTGTCTGGTCCGGCCGCTCATAATGCCAATCGCAGATCATGACGTCCTTGGGGATCATGTCCACGGCCCGATGCGTGTTATTGAAGCTCGCTTCCCAGAGGCCCAGTCCGGTCGTCTTGCCGTCCAGGAGGCGGTCGCCCCAGATCCAGAGTGAACGACCCTTTTGAGCCAGGTGATCGCGCAGGGTCCGGACTTCGCCGGCAAACAATTCTGCCTTGTCCCGGCCGGAACATCTCGGACACTTGTCGTCACCAATATAGAAAACCTCGTCCATACCTGCGTGAAAAGCGTCCGCCTCGAATGCGTCGCAGATTTCATCCATGAGAGCAAATACGATCCCATGAACTTTCGGGTGAAGCGGGCAGTAGCTCTTGCAGTAAAGCCCGTCGGCATTAGGCCACTCGTACTTCTCCGGCATCTTAACATGGGGTGTTTCATCAAACTCCGGGTAGACCCGGAGGAGATTGCCGATCGTGCCGGCCCACGACTGGTGCCCAAGCAGGTTGATCTGAGGGACTACCCGGATAGCGTTTTCCCGGCAGATGGCGGCCAGCCGTTTGACCTGCTCGCTGGACAAGGCTTCCGGGTCACGGAGCTCCGGATGGCTTTCGAACTGAAAGTTGTAATCCACCCGCAGGATCAGCGTGTTGATCCGGCGCGGGACAAGCTCGTCCTTGATGAATGCGATGAAGTCGTCTAAGTCCTTGGGCCGAGGAGCGGCGATACAAAAACCACGGACCGGCATAAACTCGTCGAGGTCACTCGCGAAAAGTGCTGAAAAGGTCAGTATGACAAAACCCACCACGACAGCGTTCAGCAGGAAGTGCGTCTTCAGCATAAGTTCAGCCGGATAGTAACAGCGGTGCGGAGCCAGGGGCAAGTGCGTGGAAGAGGCAACCGGCTGAACGGGGGCCGCGCGTCTTTGGCGGAGCGACCGTCACAACGGCCAGATCCTGGGGACCATGAAGAGCAGGACGATGACCGCCAGTGCCGTCAACGGCATCCCGACGAGGACGAAGTGTCGGAAACGGTATTTGCCCGGGCCGTAGACCAGGAGGCAGGAGGGCTCCAGGGGAGTGATAAACGAAAGCGAGGCCGCCAGGGTCACCAGGACGGCGAAGGTGCGAGGCTCAACGTCCAGCCGCGCAGCTGTGTTGACCGCTACGGGCAGCACGACAAGCGCCGCCGAGGCGTTGGACATGGGCTGCGTCAAAGCTATCGTCAGCAGGACAAATCCCAGCATGATCGGGTAGACACCCCAGGGGGCCAGCCAATCGACAATCAGGGACGCCGCGTATTTGGCGGCCCCGGTCTGGTCCATCGCATACCCGAACGAGGTCATCCCGCCGATCAGGATCAGCAGGCGCCAGTCTATGAAGTTGTACGCCTCCTCGGTGGTGATGCACCTCGCCAGGATGACCACCAGCGAAGCCCCCAGGAAAGCGACCGACAGGGGCAGTATTTCAAGCCCGCCGGACACGACGGCGAAGGCGAGTGCCAGCACCGCATAAATACCTTTGCGTTTGCGGAAAGGAACGTGATGCATTTCCTCGAGAGCCCACAGGTCCGGGTTTCCCACCAAGGCCTCGAACTGTTCAACTCGACCTTGCAGGAGCAGCACGTCACCCACCCGTAAGGGGATCGTACCCAGCTTTTCAGCGACCCCATGGCCTCTTCGGTAGATCGCCATCGCCGTCACGCCGAAACGGTGACGGAAGTCCAGATCTTTAATCGTTCGCCCGATCAGAGCGGACTGCGGCATGACAATCGCCTCTACGATCTTTAGCGTGGTGGTGATGAGATCCTTGTCACCCAGCTTCACGTCGGCCTTTATCTCGAGCCCTGGAATGTCTTTGACCCACAACAGACTTTGCCGGGGGGCGTTAACTATCAGGACATCGCCTTCGGCGAGAAGCGTATTCGATTCGGCGTACATCTTCAGCTTGCGTCTGATGACCTCGAGGACAGTAATGCCCTTTTCCGCCAGACCCGACTCGCGCAAGGGCTTGCCCGCCAGGGCCGAGCCGCGGGTTATTACGATCTCTGACAGGTATTTCCGGATTTCGTACTCCTCGGTGAGACTCGCTTCTTTGATACTGGGCAGCAGCCGCTGGCCAATCAGGACCATGTATACCACGCCGACCAGGCAGACACTCAGGCCGACAGGCAGGAACTCGAACAGCGAAAAGCCAGGCAGACGCGCCCTGACCAGAAAGCCGCTGGCGGCCACGTTCGTCGAAGTCCCGACCAGAGTGCAGGTCCCGCCGAGAATTGAGGCAAAAGCCAAAGGAATAAGTGTCTTGCTCGGATTTACTCGACTCTTGCGGCAAACCGCCAGAACCGCGGGCAGAAAGACCGCGGTCGTCGTCGTGTTGTTCATGAAGGCTGAAGTGCCGCAAGTCAACAGCATCACGATCAGGAGGATCCGAGTGCGGCTGTTGCCCGATGTCCGCCAGATCAGGTCGCCCAGCCCGTCCATCACCCCGGTTTGCAGAAAGGCCCCTGAGAGAACAAACACCGAGGCCAGGATGATGATAATCTCGCTGGAAAAGCCGGCAAACGCATCAGCAGGTGACAGGATCCCCGCCAGCACGAGCGCAAACAGAAGCAAGAGGGTAATCACATCCACTGAAAGCCACTCGAAAACGAACAAGACCACCACCGCGACCAGGAGGGCAAAGACGAAGGCGATTTCCCAGGGCATTTCATTTCAAGTTAAAGAAAATGTGAGCAATCCACAAGAGCCGCACGCCGCAAGGGGCTACCGAAGGGTTCAGGCCTGTACGTTCATCTGGTTAGGCGGCACACACCCACAAGGCGGAACAGACCCGCAAGCGCAGCGTTTTTTGCGGAGCGCGTCGGGTGCGTCAACACGTCAGAATTAGGACTCGTCCACCTGAAGCGTGGCCCGGCAACCGAGCTGCGTAACAGGTAGTAGTGATGAAACAGGCTTTGGCCCGATGGAAGAGCGTTCCTGATCCTCCATATTCACTTCTGACGCCCGAGGTGGGGAATCTACGATGGCTTATTGTCGAAGCAGCGGTAGCCGCACGCACCCGACGCGCTCCGCAAAAGACGCTCCGCTTGCGGCTCCGAAAGCGCCAGACAGCCCCCCGCGCTTTCCGGCGGACCGTCAGTGGCCGGTACAGACCCACAAGCGCGAGGTGGAACAGAGCCGAAAGCGCCAGACAGCCCCACCGCGACGCCGAAGCAGCGGCTCTGTAATGCGTGGCCGGTATTCTCTACAATACCCGCATGGCTAAATCGATTGGCATTCTGACCGGCGGAGGGGATGTCCCGGGCCTGAACTCCTGTATCAAAGCCGTGGCGCTGAGAGCGATTGAAAATGGGGACCGGGTTACAGGGATACGCCGCGGGTGGGGTGGATTGCTGCAATACAATCCCGATGATCCGGAATCGGCCAAAAACTGCGTGCTGCCCCTCAATCTCGAAGTGGTGCGGACGATTGACCGGAGCGGCGGAACTTTCCTGCACAGCTCCCGCATCAATCCAGCTCAGCTCCCGGTTTCAGACGTCCCGCCTTTCCTCAAGCCGGCGTGCAAAGGAGCCGGTCCATTCGCCGATATGACGTCTCATATTCTGAAGGTCCTCTCGCTTCTGAGGATCGACGTCATGATCCCAATCGGAGGAGATGAAACGCTGGAGTACAGCCTGCGGATGAGCCGCGAAGGAGTTCCTGTGGTCGCGGTTCCGCAGACCATGGATAACGACGTCTTTGGCACCGACTACTGCATCGGATATTCCACTGCCGTCAGCCGCAGCGTCGAGTTCATTACCCAATTGCGCAGCGCGATCGGATCCCACGAGCGGATCGGCATCGTCGAGCTGTTCGGCCGGAGCTCGGGTGAAACCTGCCTTATCTCGGCGTACCTGTCCGGCGTCGACCGGGCGATCATCACTGAAGTTCCTTTCGATCCCGAGCGGCTCGCCCGCCTGCTCGCCGATGATCGCAAGAAAAGCCCCAGCCAATACGCGATCATGACGATTTCCGAGGGCGCCCGCATGATCGACGGGGTTCTGGACGGATCGGGAAACAGTCCTTATCGGCACGGGAGAGCCGCCGGAATAGGCGCCATCACGGCCGAGGAGATCAAAAGAAGGACAGGCCTCGGGGTCATTTATCAGCAGCTGGCCTACATGATGCGCAGCGGTCCGCCCGACTCGCTGGACCGAATGGTCGCCATCAATTTCGGGACTCTGGCGGTCGACCTGGTGCATCAGGGTCAGTTCGGCCGCCTGGTGGTGCTCAAAGAAGGCCGCTACGGCCACGAGCACGTCGGCATTATTGCGCAGGGAATCAAGCGAGTCGACATCCAGACCTTCTACGATTGCTCCAATTACCGTCCCAAGGTCGGGCAGATCCTTGGCAAGCCGATGTTTCTATATTAGGCGCTTAGCGCCTCGGTTTGTCAAAAAAGTTGTCGATGATGTTTTTTGGCCCCAGATCCAATCCAATTTGCCATTTGCCATT
>JBHGBF010000316.1:0-5123 GCA_041946865.1 Acidobacteriota bacterium
GCATGATGAACTCCAAAAGCGCCTGCCGCTTCGCTCGCAGAAAACTGAGCGGTTACCACTCGGATTCGGATACTACTACCGGGATGTTGTTTCCTGGATTATACTACACGCCCGCTACAGCTCCGGGAGGTGACATGTCTCGTCTGGTCCCGCTTGCGGCTCTGTTTCGCCTGGCTGCCGTAACGCCGACTCCAGTCGCAGAGCTCGTGTAAAGTTCAGCCTTACGCCTCCACCTTGATGACCACCAGGGTGGCGTCGTCTTCGGGAATGCCTGATTCGGAGTGGGCCGTGACTTGCCGGACCAGCAATTCGGCAATTTCGCTGGCTGATGAGGCGTGGCACTGTTCCATGATGGCCGTCACGCCTTCGGTCCCGAACTCGCGCCCATCCGGGCCGCGGGCTTCGGATAATCCGTCGGTGTAAAGGATCATCAGGTCCCCGGGCGCCAGATGAATCCGCTCCTCCACGTACTGGACGTGCTCAAAGGCGCCCAGCAACAGGCCGCCGGTCTGCAACTCGCGGAACGACCCGTCGGCCCTGCGCAGGACGGGGAAGTTGTGGCCGGCATTCGAATACGTGAGGACACGGGCTTTTTCGTCAAAGACCCCGTAAAAAGCGGTCACGAAACGATTGGCGGCAGTGGTCTCCCAGAGCAGCCGGTTCACCTTCTGCAGGATAGTCGTGATCGCGAAGTTGTTCCGGATTTCGGCCAGCAGCGACGCCCGAAAGGCGGACATGATCAGACCGGCCGAAATCCCTTTGCTGGCGACGTCTCCGATCACCATCCCCCACTGGCCTTCAACAATCGCGATGAAGTCGTAATAATCACCGCTGACCAGGCGCGAGGCGACGTTGCGCGCCGCAATCTGCAAACCGCTGATGCGAGGCATTTCACGGGGCAGAAAACGCAACTGAATCTCGCGCGCAATTCGCAGCTCCTGCTCGAGTTGGGTTTTCTCGATCAACGACCGGTGTAGCCGGGCCTTTTCGATGGCAAAAGCGGCATGACTGGCAAAAGCTTCCAGCAATTCCAGGTCCGCCTGGGCGAAGGCGTCCCGCTGATCGCTGATGAGAAGGAACATGCCGATAACCCGGTCCGAGCTTCGCAACGGCATCAGGATCTGGGACTCGCCGGTGCGCAGGCAGTAGCGCAGGTCCTCGCAGTCTTCCTGCGAGAGAAGACGCGGCATGGGACCCAGCTCCAGCCATTCCTTTTCTATCCTGATCGATTGTTCCTGGAGGTGCTCCTGTTCCCTCTCGGTCATGCTAAAGCTGGCCATGTCCCGCGTCTGGTCCTTGGACGCGAACAGAAGAATCGCCGCCGAGTCATAAGGGATCAGGCCTCGCAAGTGCTGCAGGATGTCCTCCAGGATTTCGTCGAGATTCAGCGTCGAATTGAGGCTGCGCGCAATCTCGCGCAGGCGGGCTTCTTCTTCCTCCCGGCGCCTGGCCTCGAGGGAAAGGACAAAATGGTTGACCGCGACAGCCATGTGCGGGGCGAGGGCCTCCAGATAGGTCACGTCCCGGGGAGAAAACTCCAGGCCGTCGGAGCGGTCGATGATCTCGATGGTGCCGATGACCCGGCCGTCGCGAACCAGGGCAACGGCCAGCACCGATCTTTGCGCCCGGACAAAATCCAGAGTCTCCGGCAATGCGTGATAGGGCAAAGGCTGCTCCGAAGCGCGAAAGCACAGGCAACGGCCCGCGGCCACGGCCAGCCCGCTGAACCCTTCGCCGATAACCACGGGGACGCCTTTCAGCGCTTCCGGGAAGTAATAAACGAGGTGCTTCTTGCGTACGTCGATCAACGTAAAATGAATGGCGGCGGGGCGAAATTCGTCCTCAAGCAGAATACGCAGCGAGCGGATCAGCGAGTCGAGGTCGGGCGCGAGATGAAACGCCTCCAGATAATTCAGGAGCGTCACCTTCTTCCGCCAGAAACTGCGCGTGCGTGACACCCCGGCGCTCAGTGGTGGCTCGTTATCCATTTTGATAGTCTAAATGTTGCTCCCTGACCTTTCCAGTGTTCGAATGTTCGCAACTGTGAGCCATAGTAAAATCAGTCGAACCAAGGGAGGTGAGATGTCCGACGAACTCAAATCGGCCTGGGAACTGGCCTTAGAGAAGCTTAACGCGCAGGAAGGCGCTACTATCGAGAAACTCTCCGACGACCAGAAAGCGGCGATTGCCGAGATCCGATCCCGCTACAAAGCCAAGATCGCGGAGGCAGAAATCGCGGCAGAATCGCGCATCAAGCAGTTGGTACAAAGCGGCGCCTTTGACCAGATCGAACAGATCCGTCAGAGACTGGTTGAAGACAGGAACCGGCTTAACCGCGAAATGGAGTCCGAGGTAGAAAAGGCGAAAGCCGGTCACTAGCGCCCCTTCGCCCCTTGATCCGGCACGCACCCGACGCGCTGCCCGTCCGCTGACGGTCCGTAAAAAGCGCTGCGCCTGCGGCGCCGCGGCGCTTTTTCTTCATCCTTCAACCTTCATCCTTCTCTTCATCCTTCCCTTCGCCCCTGGTCTTTCCACGCACCCGACGCGCTGCCCGTCCGCTGACGGTCCGTAAAAGGGGCTGCGCTTGCGGCGCCGTGGGGCTTTTTCTTCATCCTTCATCCTTTAGAAACCCGGTCGTCATGCCGTCAGTCCCCTTGCCGGCTGCTGCTGCGTCACGCAGTGAATCGCGCCCAGCCCCCAGACGAGCGACTCGCAGTTGATGCCAACGACCCGGCGATCGGGGAACAGGTTTTCCAGGATCTGAAGCGCTCTTCGATCTTTCGGATGCCCGAAGACCGGCGCCAGGACCAGCCCATTGGCGATGTAAAAGTTGGCGTAGCTGGCCGGAAGCCGGCCTTCAGTTCCGGCAACCATACCGGGCATCGGGAGCCGGATGATGTTCAAAGCGTTCCCGCCGGCGTCTCTGGCCTTCCCGAGCCTCCGGACGTTGTCTTCGAGCAGGTGGTAGTTTTCGTCGGCCGGGTCCTCTTCTGCGGAGCATACGATCGTGTCGGCAGCGACGAAGCGTGCGATGTCGTCGATGTGCCCATCGGTGTCGTCGCCCGCAATCCCCTGGCCCAGCCATATCACCTGGCTGACGCCCAGGTGCTTCTTGAGGAAGCCTTCGATCTCCCCTTTCGACAGCCCGGGGTTGCGGTTCGGATTCAGAAGGCACTGCTCCGTGGTCAGGCAGGTTCCTGCCCCGTTAACGTCGATTGATCCGCCTTCCAGAACGATTCCTGGGAGGAAGCGGGGAACACCCAGGAGGGGAGCGATCTTCGAAGGGATATCCGCATCCTTCTTCAGCTCCTCGTACTTCCCGCCCCAGGCGTTGAAGAGCCAGTGATTGAAGGCGAGGTCGGTCGCCCCCGCCTGCCGGCGTAAGAGGAAATTCGGGCCATAGTCCCTGATCCAGCTGTCGACGGTGGGGATGTGATGAAAGCGCACGTTGGAGAGATTGGCGCTTAGCCGCTTGACTCGCTCCAGGACTTTCGCTTCGGTCAACGCGTCATCAACGAGCAGCTCGACCCGCTCGTGAACCGACAGAAGGGCGATCATCTGCGCAAAGATCGACTCTACCTGAGGCACCCGGTCCGGCCACGTGATCGGGTCTTTGGGCCAGGCCAGCCAGGTCGCTTCGTGGCGGTGCCACTCGGCGGGCATGAAGTAACCGAGGTCTGCGGGGGCAAGAGCGTTCATAGGAGCATTTGGTGGATGATACGGACGCTATGGACGATGTGGACGAAGTGGACAATTCCGTCCATTGCGTCCATGTCGTCCCCTTTGTCCACTCAGCTTTGGTCCCGAAACCGCAGGCCCAGACCGCCGTACGCGTCCACCCGGCGATCGCGCAAGAAAGGCCAGTTGCGGCGGGTCTGTTCGATCAGCGACAAGTCGCAGGGGACAACCAGCACCTCCTCCGTTTCGGCGGAGGCCTTCGCCACCACCTGTCCGAAAGGATCGCAGACGAAAGACTGTCCCCAGAACTGGAGCTTTCCTTCCAGGCCGACCCGGTTTACGGCTGCCACGAAGACACCGTTAGCGATGGCGTGCGCTCTCTGTATGGTTTCCCAGGCCTGTGAATGCGCCCGCCTTAGCTCATCGTCGGCCTCGCCCTCTATCCATCCTATGGCGGTCGGATAGAAGAGAATATCGGCGCCCGCGAGCGCGGTCAGTCGAGCGGCCTCGGGAAACCACTGGTCCCAGCACACCAGGACTCCCAGATTTCCCCGGCTGGTGGCATGAGACTGAAATCCCAGATCCCCGGGTGTGAAGTAGAACTTCTCGTAGTAGAAGGGATCATCGGGGATGTGCATTTTCCGATACCGGCCGGCCAGGCCGATGATCGGATCGAAAACGGCGGCTGTATTGTGATAAAGGCCGGGAGCGCGTTTTTCGAAGAGGGAGGCTATGACGACAATATTCAGTTCTTTCGCCACTGCGCTTAAAACCTCGCTGCTTGGCCCGGGAACCGGCTCGGCCAGGTTGAAAAACTCGACGTCCTCACGCTGGCAAAAGTAGAGAGTCCGGAAAAGCTCCTGCAGGCAGACGACTTCAGCTCCTTTTCCGGCCGCCTCCCTGATTCTCCCGATCGCCTTCTCGAAGTTCTGATCAGGATCGCCGGTGCAAGTCATCTGGACCAGCCCGACTTTGATGATTTGGGAACCGCTCACCTGAGTCTCGCCTCCAAGTTCTATTCTATCAAGTGCTTGCTTTCAGCTCGAGAACATTCTAGCATGTCCTTGACCGGAACGTGGGGGAACGCGACTGTATGTGTCCGGTCCGGCGCTCCAGCGGAGCGCGTCGGTTGTGCCGTCACCGCTGGTGGACCGATGAGCAAGTGAATCGCGTCTTTTGCTGCGAGACGACGGGTGTGCTAAGGAGCCACACACCCGACGCGCTCCGCTGGAAAAGCGCTCCGCTTGCGGCTCTGTTCGCTCGGTTCGCTGATGCCGAGGTTCGCTAAGGCCAAGCCCGGATGGCGTTTCGGAGCCTCACTCCGGAAAGAACTGAGCGGTCCGGCGTGGGGGTAACCCCTCAGTTTTTTGTTCGGAGTGTGGCAGGAACGAGGAGAGAGGCGGGTGCTTTACCAAGCCTCGAAGGCGATGGCGCACTGCTCCGGA
>JBHGBF010000317.1:0-5088 GCA_041946865.1 Acidobacteriota bacterium
TCGCTTTAAGCCCGAAGGCCCCCTCAGAACTCTATTTCAACTACCCCTCCGGAAATGTCCGCATCTGTCGGAAAAGATTCGCGCTGTCATTCGGAACAAATCAACCCTGCGGAGAGGAGGACGGGTTTGTGCGCTCCCGGGAGCCCCAGCCCTTTTTTGCCGGGCGGCACGGGCCTTGTCCGGTCACGGGAGGAGTGCCGAAGGGCACGTCACAGGCAGGAGCCGGAGCGCCATCCTGCAAAAAAGGCGGGCGCTCCCGGCTCCTGTCCGGGCTAGAACGCTTCGTGACAGCTGCGGCCGGGGCGGCAACTCTCGCGGTCGGCGACTTTGCCATCCGGCCCCAGGCAAGTCATGGTGTGGTTGCACCAGCAGTAGATATCGTTACCGCCCGGTATCGTCGGATCGGGAGCTTCGATTGCCCCGACGAACATGCCCTTCCAACGGAGCCGGCGGCAGACCTCTGTTCTTGATTCAGTCGTTGTCGACATAATCAAACCTCCATTCCGGCGGCTCGCAGGATGGCTCTTTTGACGGCAACCCGAGCCAGGCGGACTTTGTAAGCGTTCCGGCTGAGAGCTTTCGCTGCCTTCACGGCTGCTTCGCCAACCTGGTCAGCCAGAGTCTCAGTGACGGTTTTTCCTGCCAGGAGCTTCTCCGCCTCGGGAGCAGCCCAGGGGACGGGGGCGACGTGTCCCAGGACCAGGCGCGCTTTCTTCACTGTCTTCCCGTCCATTTCGAGCGCGGCTGCGGCAGCCGCCAGAGGCCAATCCAGCGCTTCTCTCTGGCGTACCTCGTAGGTGGCGTTGCGCACGCGAGTGGCGGGAGGAACGAGGATTTCAGTGAGGATCTCGTTCGGCGCCAGCGTGTGTTCCTTCTCGCCCTCTTTGGTCGGAGTTCGGAAAAGCTCGGCCAACGGGAGCTCGCGATTGCCTTTCGGGCCGGCGATGCGGACCGTAGCACCCAAGACGATCAAGGCCGGAGCAAAGCTCGAGGCGTTGACAAAGTACGCCGGCCCCGAGTTGCCGAGGATGGCGTGATAGCGGTTGTCGCCTTCCGTCACCATCGATTTCCCGTTTTGCATGGCCAGCAGCCCGTAGCCGCTCCTGTAATACCAGCAGCGTGGGCGTTGGAGGACGTCTCCCCCTACGGTGCCGACGCTGTGGATCTGTGGGCTCCTCACACCGTCGGCCGCCTGAATCAAGGAAGGATATTCCTGCCTGACCTTGCTGTTCCGCATCAGCTCGTCAAGGGTGACCATGGCGCCGATCCGGAGTCCCTTCTTGGCGTTGTAAGTGATGCCCTGCAGCTCTTTGATCGACTTGAGGTTGACAAGTCGTTTGGGAGTTTCCACCGAGTCTTTCATCAGGCTGAGCAGGTCGGTTCCACCGGCCAAAGCGGCCGCCGAACCTCCTTCTACGGCAAGCGCCTTGACCGCGTCACTCACGGTCGTTGGATTCACGTATTCGAAGGCTCGCATCAGGACACCCCTCCTTTCTCGAGAGCCGCCAGCACCCGGTCAGGAGTTAACGGGAGGTGAGACACCCGAACCCCGGTTGCGTTTGCGACCGCATTGGAGATTGCGGCGCCCGGTGAGATCACGGGGGGTTCACCGAGGCCGATAACGCCGCGCTTGTCGTGTTCCGGTCCCGTGATCATGTGAACGACCAGTTCCCCAATGTCGCCGATTCCCGCCAGCTTGTAGAAATCCATGTTGGCATTGAGCATCCGTCCGGTGACCGGGTCGATGATTTTCTCCTCGGTCAGGGCATAGGTGATACCCATGATCATGGCCCCGTAGCACTGGCTCTCGGCCGTTTTCAGGTTGATGATCAAGCCGCAGTCCTGGACCGCGACCATTTTCTGCATTTTCACTATGCCAGTGTCCAGGTCTACGGTCACCTCGGCCATCTGAACGCCGCCGACTCCCTGGTCGATCAGTTTCCCCGGCCCCGGATTCTGGCCGCGGACGGTGAGCGGAGCCGTGCCGACCCGCGCTGCCGCCTGTTTCCACGGCATGCTCTTAGCCGGGTTGCCTTTGACCCGGATGGCACCCTGCTCCGCCTCCAGCTGATCCGGAGAAACGCCCAGATCCGGCGCGACTTTGGCGAACAGCTGTTCCAGAGCGTTCAGGGCCGCGCGCCGCGTCGACGCGCTGACTCCGCCGACGGTTGTGCTGCCGCCGGAGCCGCCGGACGGTGGATAGATGGTGTCTCCTATCGAGACTTTGACAGCCTCCAAGGGGAGCCCGAGCGTCTCGGCGAGCACGATCCCGATCACAGTCCGCGTGCCGGTTCCGAGGTCCTGGCTTCCCAGCCTGGCTTCGACTGAGCCGTCGGGGTAGATCGAAACTTCACAGTTGCTCTGATGGCCGAGTCCGCCCCAGGTGTGCATCGACAGCCCGAGACCGCGGCGTACGCGTCCCTGACCCTGGCCGCGCGGGTGCCATTTCTTTTTCCACTCGATCAGCTCGGCCGCCTTCTGAAGCTCTTCCCGGTAGACCGCCGGCCTCTGCGTCAAAGCGGCGTTCTTCATAAAGAAGTCGAGCGGGTCCATCTTGAGCGCAGCCGCGAGGTCATCCAGGGCGGTCAGTGTCAGGAAACAGGCCTGCGGGTGATTGGGAGCCCGCCAGGCCCGCGAGCTGGCCATGTTCGTGGGCACGGAAATGTGCTGGTGCCGCCGGTTAGGCGGCTGAATGACATAGGGAAGCGGCGGAGTGCCGGTCCCCTGCAGGCCACCCGATCCCCAGGACTTGGAAGACCAGTAGGTGATGGTCCCGTCCGCAGCCGCGCCGACCTCGATTTCAGCGTACGAGCTCGGCCGGTCGCCGGCGATCGTGAGCTCGGGTTCGCGTTCGAGCATCCACTTGACGGGGGCTTTTGTCTCTTTGGCCAGCCTGGCGCACTCGATGCCCCACCGATCGACATTGAACTTGCTGCCGAAACCGCCCCCCATGTAGTTGGTGTGCGACCGGACGTTCGCTGCCGGGATACCGACGCCCTGGGCAAATTCGCCGGGCATGCTCGAGACTGCCTGCGTGGTGCTCCAAGTCTCCAAGTGTTGATCATCGGTCCATTCACAGACGTGACCGTGGGCTTCCATGCAGCAGTGAGAGATGGTGGGAATGCCGTAGTACCCCTTGCTGGTGACGGCGGCCGCCGCTTTGGCAGCGTCCGGATCGCCGGTTGTCGACTGCTGGGCCGGCCTGGCATTCGGAGCTTTTTCTCCCGCCTCTCCGTTAACGAAATGGGGCAGGACCTCGTATTCGACCTTAATCGCCCTCACCCCGTCTTCGGCCGCTTCCTCGCTGGTCGCCGCCACCGCGGCGATTTGGTCGAGCGCCCACTGGATTTCGGTCCCGACATTCTGGATGATGCGAACGGCTTTGACACCCGGCACCTTCTCGGCAGCGCTGGTGTCGAGCTTCGTGATGCGGGCATGGGCGTGCGGGCAGTAAAGCGTACGGGCGAACAGCATGCCTGGCCGGTTGATATCGTAGGCGTACCTCGCAGTGCCCGTGACCTTGGCGGGTCCATCCAAACGGGAGATCCTTTTACCGATCAGATCCCGATCGTTCGTCTCAGGCCATTTGTACTCAGGCATTGGAGCCTCCTTTCCCCGCGTTGACGGCCAGGAGCGCCGCGCGAATACCGGCATAGGTTCCGCAGCGGCAGAGATTACCGCCCAAGCCTTTCTCAATCTGCTCTCGTGTGGGGCGTGGATTCCGGTCGAGGAACGCCTTGGAGGCCACGACAAAGCCGGGGGTGCAGAAACCGCACTGCTGGGCGTCGTGCTCGACAAAAGCGGCCTGAATTGGATGCAGTTTCTCGGGTGTCCCCAGGGATTCGATCGTCTCGACCTTCTTCCCTTGCGCCTCGATCGCCAGTATCTGGCAGGCGTATACCGGCTTGCCGTCCATCAGGACGGTGCAGGCGCCGCACGTTCCTCGGTCGCACACTTTCTTGGCGCCAGTCAAATCCAGGTGGTTGCGCAGAGCATCGAGCAGCGTCACTCGCGGTTCCAACTCGAGCCGGTGGCTCTTGCCGTTGATCTGCAAGGTCATAGCCACGGGGCCCGGTCCCAGGACCTGCACTCCCGCCGCGCCCTGCGCTCCTTCGGCGACAGTGGAGGACAGCAGACCTGTGGACAAGGCGCCAGCCGCGCTTCCCCGGATAAAATCCCGACGCGAAAATCCCGAGGACCCGGCCTTCTTGTCTTTCGCCATAGTACCTCCTTTTTGAGTCATTCGCTTGAGTTTGAATGCGTTCTAATATATTCCGCTGGCAGGGAATGAACAAGAGCAGTACTGGCTATCAACGGATTACAAGATCGACCGGCGTCGGCAGCTCATACCAGATCTCAACTTCGTAACCGTCCGGGTCCCTGAAGAAGAGATAGGGCTCTCCGGGGCAAAACTCGCCCCGGCTCGTAATCTGGCCGCCGGCGGCAGTTACCGCCTGGGCTGCGATCTCAATGTCGCCGGGATGGAGCAGGCGGAAACCGACGTGCAAAACGCCCCCTTTTCGACCGGCATGGGCCTCATCTCGTTCAAACACAAGCACATCGCGACACCCGGGCGTCTGGACTGGAACAAAATCAGGCTGATCAAAGACGACGACTGCTCCGAACACCGCCGCGTAGAAAGAGGCGGAACGATGCGGATCTCGAACTGCCAGCGCGCAGTGGGTCAGCCCGTAGGTCTTGACGGTCATATCTTCACCGACTCCCTGCGAATTTCGCAAAAGCCATTGCCACCGAATTCAGGGTGTGCTCAGTAAACAAAGGGGATCAGCTTGTGTACACGCCGCTGATAATCTCGATATTCTGGAAACCTCTCGGCCAGCCACTGTTCTTCCCGCTTCGACTTCCTGTCGAGAAGAATCAGGATGAGAGATGCGTACAGCAGCGCAAGCCAACCCTGAACTACGAGTGCCCAACCGTAGGCGAGAGCGATGCCCCCAGTGTATATCGGGTGGCGCACCATGCGATAGGGACCGGTTTGGCTCCGAAAGCGACACAGAGCCGCAAGCGCAGCGCCTTTGCGGACCGTCAGCGGACGGGAAGCGCGTCGGGTGCGTGCCTTCAGTACGA
>JBHGBF010000318.1:0-5081 GCA_041946865.1 Acidobacteriota bacterium
GCAAACCCGTCTGCGCGCGATCACGGCGTCTGCACCCCTCCCTTATCCACGGATTAGGGGGCGACAAAGAACCCTACCAATCGGCGGCGAACGCAGATAAAATGAGCTGTTCTCGGCGGAGGGCGTCCTCAACATGATCGTTATTGGGATCGACGTAGGTGCGATTAGCATCAAGATTGCCGCCCTGGGGGAGGAGAGCGACCGTGATTATCTCGCCCGACTCTGTGCTGAAAGCCCGAACTACACATCGGTTGAAGGGACCAGAATCCAGCAGCCCCTGGCGATCTCCATCTATCGGCGCATAAAAGGTGAGCCGGCTCAGAACACGTTCGAGCTGCTCGAGGAGCTGTTCTCGTACATTCCCCACCCGGCCGGCGCGCGTGTCACCGGGATAGGCAGCAAGCTCATCGGGCAGGTGTTCGGGGCTGCACTCGAAAACGACTTCCGGGCGACGGCTCTGGGCGTGGGGACGCTACATCCTGAAGTCCGCACTGTCTTCGAAATGGGCGGAGTGAACTCCAAGTTCATGAGCCTGAGCAACGAAGGCGGCACCGTGGGTATCGTCGACTACGAAAAGAACGGGGATTGCGCGGCAGGCACCGGCTCTTTCATAGACCAGCAGGCGTCCCGCCTCCAGTATTCCATCGAGGAGATAGGGGACATCGTGATGAAAGCCGGCAAGCAAGCCACTGTGGCCGGCCGATGCTCGGTTTTTGCCAAGTCCGACATGATTCATGCCCAGCAGAAAGGCTACCAGCCGCCCGAAATCCTCAAAGGTTTGTGCGAAGCGGTTGTCCGCAACTTCAAGGCCTCCATCACCAAGGGCAAAAAGATCACTCCGCAGATCGCTTTCATCGGCGGCGTGGCGGCCAACAACGGGGCAGTCCAGGCCATGCACTCGGTCTTCAAGTTGAGCGAGGGTGAGCTGTTCGTCCCCCAGTACTACGCTTCGATGGGAGCCATAGGCGCTGCCTTGCTTGAATACCGCGCGCCGGTCAAGCATGAGCCCAAGAGACTGGCCGAGGTGCGCGATGTCGTCCAGGTGACCGTTGGCAGCTTCCCGCGCACGGAACCCCTCTCCATGGCGAAGGTCCTCACTCTTCGTGACCGGACAGTTCCCTACACCTTTGAAGGCAAGTCGCTGCCGGTTGACGCCTACCTGGGGATCGATATCGGCTCGGTCAGCACCAACCTGGCTGTGCTCGATGCCGACGGAGAGCTGATCAAGGAGATCTATACCCGGACGAGGTCGAGACCGATCGAAGTCGTCAACGAAGGCCTGAAGGAAATCGAGACGGAGATCGGCGACAAGATCCGGATCCGAGGCGTCGGGGCGACCGGCTCGGGCCGGGAGCTGATCGGAAAGCTTGTGGGCGCGGATTCCATCAACGACGAGATCACGGCTCACAAGACCGGGGCGACGTACATCGGCAACAAGATGATCAATCGGCCTCCCGACACGATCTTTGAGATCGGAGGCCAGGATTCCAAGTTCATCAGCATCCAGGACGGTATTGTCGTCGACTTCACCATGAATGAGGCCTGCGCCGCCGGCACCGGGTCATTCCTCGAAGAGCAGGCCGAGAGGATGGGCATCGAGATCAAGGGAGAATTTTCGGACCTGGCCTTAGCCTCTTCTGCTCCCATTCGCTTAGGCGAACGATGCACCGTGTTTATGGAGAAAGACATCACGCCGTACCTGCAGCAAGGCGCCTCCAAGAAGGATCTGACGGCCGGGCTGGCGTACTCGATCGCGTATAACTATCTGAACCGCGTGGTCAGAGGCCGCCGGATCGGGAACACCGTCTATTTCCAGGGTGGGACGGCTTACAACGATTCGGTCGCCGCGGCGTTTTCGACGGTCCTGGACAAAGAGATCATCGTTCCTCCCTACAACGGCGTGATCGGCGCAATCGGCATGGCGCTGCTGGCCAAAGAGAAGATGGAGGCCACCAAGGACGAGACGACGTTCCGGGGCTACAGCCTCGAGGCCGTCGATTACTCGCTGCGCGAGTTCACGTGCAAGGCCTGTTCGAACTTCTGCGACATTCAGGAGTTCACGGTCGAGGGCGAGCACACGTTCTGGGGCGACAAATGCTCCGACCAGTTCCGCCAGCGCGCCAAAAGCAGTCAGAAGGCGGTCATCGAGGACCTGCTTTCCC
This sequence comes from Acidobacteriota bacterium, assembly GCA_041946865.1. Lineage (GTDB taxonomy): Bacteria > Acidobacteriota > UBA6911 > RPQK01 > RPQK01 > RPQK01. The sequence continues at coordinate 2,163 of JBHGBF010000318.1, forward strand.
TCCGGGAAAAGCTGTTGCTCGGGGGGCACGAGGAGCAGGATGGACACAAACAGCCAGCCGTCATCGGCTATCCCCGAAGCATGTACTTCTATGAACAGTTCCCGTTCTGGAATGCTTTCTGGAAGACGCTCGGGTTCCGGCTGCTGCCTTCCCCGAAAACCAACCGGATCATCATCAACGAAGGCCTGGACGCGGTCGTGGCTGAGCCCTGTTTTCCCATCAAAGTGGCCCACGGGCACGTCCGCGCCTTGCTGAAAAACAACGTCGATTTCATCTTCCTGCCGAACATCATCGACGGCGAGACGGAATTCCCTGACGTCAACTCGCACCTGTGTCCCTGGGGCCAGACACTGCCCTTCGTGGTTGGTCATGCGCCGATCATGGAGGACCATTCGGACAAGTTGATCAAACCGACGGTTCATTTCAGGCAGGGGATGGAGTACGTCAAGAGGGAGTTGATCCCGTTGGCCAGGCGCTTCGGCGCCAGGTCCCGGCTGGCGGAACGCGCGGTCGAGGCCGCATATGAAGCCCAGCGGCGTTTCACGGCGGCCTTGCGCCAGGCGGGTGAGCGGGTGCTCCGGCAACTGCAAGGGTCCGGCGGCCTGGGCATCGTGCTGGTTGGTCGTCCTTACAACATCAACGACAGCGGCGCGAACCTCGACATCCCCCGTAAACTGCGTGATTACTACGGGGTCAACGTCATTCCGATGGACTTTCTCCCCATCGAGGGAGTCGATATCCGCGGAATTAACCCGAACATGTACTGGAACTACGGTCGGAAAATCCTACAGGCCTGCCGCGTCGTGTCCGGCTTCCCCAACCTTCACATCATCTATATCACAAACTTCAAGTGCGGCCCCGACTCCTATATCAAGCACTACGTCGAGGATGCGGCGGGGAAGCCCTTCCTGACACTCCAGTTTGACGGCCATTCGAATGACGCCGGGTTCATGACCCGGTGCGAGGCTTACCTGGACAGCAAGGGTTTCCTGCGGTGGTGGAAGAGGCAGTGAATCAGGCAGGCGAGGTTTTTGAATGAGCGATCAGAAATCCTTGAAAGGGCGGACGATCTATCTGCCCCAGATGTCATACGGCGCCGTTCGGTGCGTTGCTGCGGCATTTCGTTCCGTGGGCCTGGACGCCGTCCCCGCTCCTGAATCCGACCCGGAGACCCTCGAGCTGGGCAGCCGGTTCACCTCCGGGGACGAGTGCCTGCCCGAGCGCATCACCCTCGGCGATTTCCTCAAGATCGTCAACCAACCGGGCTTCGATCCCAAGAAAGCGGCCTTTTTCATGCCCACCTCCGGGGGGCCCTGCCGTTTCGGACAGTACGGCCCGTACATCGAAAAGGTGATGCGCCAGCTGGGACACACCGACATTCTGGTTTTTTCGCCAAGCAGCAAAAACGCCTACCAGGGGATCGGCGACAGCACCTTCAACCGCACGGTTTGGCGCGCCTTCGTCATCTCGGATCTGCTGCAAAAGCTCCTCCTCAAGACTCGGCCTTACGAGATCCACAAGGGTGATACCAGAGAGGTCTACGAGGAGAGCCTGGCCGCCGCCTGCGAAGTGCTGGCACGCAAATTGGACCATCGAGAGCGAATGCGCCGGCTGGTCCAGGTGGTCGTGAATTACCGGGATCGCTTGCGCGCTATCCCGGTCAACCGGACTGAGAGACGGCCGTTAATTGGAATCGTAGGAGAAATATTCTGCCGCCTCCATTCCTTCAGCAACGAGAACCTGATCGAACGGCTGGAAGAGCACGGCGGGGAGGCATGGATTTCAGACTTCTGTGAATGGATCCTGTACACATCCAACCAGGAGCGACACAACCTCGTCAGGCTCGGGCAGCGCTTGTCGAAGGGGATGCTGAAAAACCGGATCACCAACTGGATCCAGCGCCAGGACGAGCACGAGCTGCTGAAGCCGGTCCACGCAGACCTGCGCGGCTACGAAGAGCCTTCCACCATCGAAGAGCTGCTGCGCTACAGCGAACCTTACCTCCCCCCGGCAGGATCGCTCGGAGAGATGGTCCTGAACGTCGGAAAAGCCGTCTACTTGCACAAGAAGGGCGCCCACGGAATCATCGATATCAGCCCTTTTACCTGCATGAACGGTATCATCTGCGAAGCGGTCTACCCGCGCGTGAGCCGCGATCTCGCGGGCCTGCCCATCAGGACTTTCTATTTCGACGGCGTCGCGGGCGACCTCGACCGGGACCTGGGCATCTTTGTCGAGTTGGCACGCAATTACCAGCGAAAACGCTCTAAAATACCTGCATGACGTCCCCCTGGCTCCTCACTTGGGGTCTTTCAATCTGCCTGGTCGCGGCCGCCGGCGGCTCGCAATGCAACCGACCGGCCGCCTCGGCGGAAAAGAAACAGTCGGAGCAGGAGCTCGAAACCCGTCGCCGCGAGATGGTCGAGGCGCAGCTCAAGGCCCGTGGTATTCACAATCCGAGGGTCCTCAAGGCGATGGGGAAGGTCCCCCGGCACGAGTTCATCCCCCTTAGACTGCGCGAATACGCTTACTACGATTCTCCCCTCCCGATCGGCGACGGCCAGACGATCTCCCAGCCTTATATCGTCGCCTTGATGACCGAGCTCGCGGCCCCCCAACGGGATGACCGGGTCTTGGAGATAGGCACCGGATCCGGTTACCAGGCCGCGATTCTGGCCGAGCTGGCGGGCGAAGTCTATACGGTCGAGATCCTGCCCTCATTGGCCGAGCGCGCCCAGGCCACTCTCGAGCGGTTGAATTACAAAAATGTTCACGTGCGCGCCGGTGACGGTTACCAGGGCTGGCCGGAGAGGGCGCCTTTTGCGGCAATTCTCGTCACCGCCGCGGCAGAACGAATTCCCCAGCCCTTGTTGAATCAATTGGCTGAGAACGGGAAGCTCATCATCCCGGTGGGAGGAG
>JBHGBF010000319.1:0-5071 GCA_041946865.1 Acidobacteriota bacterium
TCACCCCCAACCTTCACCAAATCCGTAAAAGCGCCTCAAGGCAGAACGAATTCACCGTGTCGTCAACCGATTTTCGCTTGACCCATCACACAGGCCCAAGTATGATTCCCTCGCTCATTGCTGGTAGCGCACTCATCTGACGCCCGGGCTGTGGAAGTGGCGCTGCATTCGACCCGGGCGCTGACTAATAGACAGGTGAGACGGGAAGCAGTGCCACCGTAGCCCGCTTTCAATTCAGAATCTAACCATTTTCTGGCGCATCCATACTCTAAAAAGCCCGTTTCGATTGCCATGCTTGTGAGTAAAGACCATGAAAAACGTCAAGAAGGCCCTCATTACTGGCGTCACCGGACAAGACGGCTCTTATTTGACAGAATCCCTGCTGTCGAAAGGCTACGAAGTGCACGGTATCATCCGCCGTGCCTCGACCTTCAACACGGACCGCATCGATCACGTCTACCGCGACCCTCACGAGTCGACTTCCTTTTTCCTTCATTACGGGGACCTTGCTGATGGAACGGGGCTCAGGCGGATTCTGGAAAAAGTGCAGCCGGACGAGGTCTACAATCTGGCCGCGCAGTCGCACGTGCGCGTCTCGTTCGACCAGCCGGAATACACTGCCGACGTGGTCGCGACCGGCACACTCCGGTTACTGGACGCCCTGCGAGACTACATGCAAACGTGCGATTGCTGCGTCCGCTTCTATCAGGCCGGATCGTCCGAAATGTACGGCGCCGCCCCACCCCCGCAGAACGAGACAACGCCTTTCCATCCGCGCAGTCCCTATGCTGTCAGCAAAGTCGCGGCTCACTGGTATGCGGTGAACTACCGCGAGGCCTATGGCATGTTTGTCTGCAACGGGATCCTCTTCAATCATGAATCGCCGCGACGCGGCGAGACGTTCGTGACGCGCAAGATCACCCGCGCGGTCGGGCGCATCAAGGCGGGGCTGCAGGACAAGCTGTACCTGGGGAACCTCGACGCCAGGCGCGACTGGGGGTTTGCCGGCGACTATGTCGGCGCCATGTGGTTGATGCTGCAGCAGCCGTGTCCGGATGATTACGTGATCGCCACAGGCGAGTCGCACTCGGTTCGCGAGTTCCTGGAAGAGGCCTTCGAATGCGCGGGCTTGAGCTGGCGGCAGTACGTGGCGAATGATCCCCGCTATTGCCGGCCGAGCGAGGTCGATTTCCTGCAAGGCGACAGTACGAAAGCCCGCCGGGTGCTCGGCTGGGCCCCGTCCGTCTCCTTCCGACAACTGGTCCGGATGATGGTCGAACACGACATCGAGCTGGCCCAGAGAGAGAACACGCTGGTCAGCAATGGTTTCCACGGCTTCTCCCGGATCGGGTAATCTTCTGTCCACGAACCAGCGCGAACCAACACGAACCAACACGAACAAAAGGCGCCCTCTTATTCGGGTTGGATCGTGTTGGTTGGTGGATGAAAAACTGACCCACTACAATAGTTTTAGGTGATTTTTGATTCCAACGAGTTAACGGACCTCGTTCCGTCCCCCTACGACATCTGCATCATCGGCAGCGGTCCGGCCGGGCTCGTAGTCGCCAATGAATTGCGTGCCTCGGGCCTGCGCCTGGCTGTGCTCGAGAGCGGGCAGTTAGAAAAAACCGGGCATGCCGATCGCCTGAAGACTGTCGTAACCACGGGCGGGATCCCCATCAAGCACGCTTCACGCGAGCGTGTGCTTGGCGGCGCCTCCTTGACCTGGGACGGCCTGTCCGCGCCGCTCGAACCGATTGACCTCGCCGAGCGGCCGTGGGTGCCGCTGTCCGGCTGGCCGATCCGGCACTTTGAGCTGTTGTCTTTCTATCGGCAGGCTGCGGACCGCTACGGCTTTCCTCCTCCGGAGGCCTATGATGTCCACCGCTTCTCGCCATTGAAGGCCGAGGGGGACTATTCATTCAGTTGGAAGAACCTGGTCGAACGTGTCGTCCTGGCCCCGGTTCGACCGCAACGGTTCGGCAGGCTGTTAAGGACGATCTTCGACTCGCCAGGCTTGCATCTCTTCACCGACGCGACAGCCACTGACCTCATCGTCCGCCCTTCCGGAGAAGCGATCCACCAGTGCCTGGCCCGCACGCGCGGAGGCAAAATCGTTACTTTCCGATCAACGGTCTTCGTTTTGGCAGCCGGCGGCATTGAAAACGCCCGGCTGCTGCTCAATTCGAAAATCGGCAACGAGTACGACCAGGTGGGTCGTTATTTCATGAACCATCCGAAGAATCCCTCCGGCCTCGTTGTGCCTGCCCGTCCGGTCTCTCACCTGCCCGCCTACTTCGGGTGCCTCTACCGAGGCAAGGCCGCCTATCTCGCACTTCGGCTGGCAGACGAACTGCAGGAGAGACTTGGAACGCTCAATTCCTATGTCCGTTTCGAACCTCTCTACACCTGGTCGGACACGGCCGGCGTTCAGCTTCTAATCAACTACGTCAAATCAAAGCGCTGGCTGTGGGAAAACTTGAAGAGCTTCAAAGGAGAGTCGTCCGCGCTGCGTGATTATGCGGAAACGGGTGACGACCCGGACATCAAGCTTGTGGGTGAAGCTCCTTCCCTGTTCGGACTGCTCCTCGCCATGCTCAAGGACTCGCCCGCAGTGGCGCAGTACGGCTTCTATCGGGTCTTTGACCGTTTGCGGCCTCGGGTCCGGGCGCTCCGAATCCGCAATTTCATGGAAATGGAGCCGCATCCGGACAACCGGGTGATGTTGTCCGGCCAGAAAGATCTGTACGGAAAGCCCATACCGGTCGTGCGGCACTCAGCCACTTCGCTCGACAAGCGTTCGCTCCTCGAGATCCATCGTGTGCTTGGGGAGGAATTGAAGACCTCAGGCTTCGGCGACCTGGTCTCCGATCTGACCGACTGCGAACCATGGCCTATCAACGCGGACGCCTCTCACCATATGGGCTCAACGCGGATGGGGAGCGATCCGAGAACCTCGGTGGTCGACTCCAACTGTCTTGTGCACGGCGTCCGGAACCTCTACGTCGCCGGCAGCTCTGTTTTCCCGACCAGCGGCTACGCCAATCCGACTTACACGATAGTGGCGTTAGCCATTCGCCTGGCAGAGCACTTGCGAGCCGCGGTCCAGCCACTCATAGAAAAGAAAACGAGGTCCTTTGACACGCCCTGACTCTCCCTCGTGCCTCGAAAGGCCCACCGGCGCAGAAAAGCGGCCGAAAGTGGAGAAGAACTGGCGAGAGGTGGAGAAAGGCGGCCGAGTCTGCACAAACGTCTTCCGCTGGCACTAGCCGTAAGCCAAACGGAAGTGATGGTTTACGCGATCACTGACCCGCTCCTGGTAATTCAGAGTCGGTCGGGCACGAGATTTGCACAAAACCGGGCGGAGGTAAATCGAAGATGGCGTTGGCAAACTCCCCATTCTCTTCAGCGATGCTTGATGCCGGTAACGCGGTATCGATCACCACCAGTACCGTTACCCTGCTCACCCGGGTGTTGGCAAAAGCTGCCGAACTCGGAGCGTCGGACATCCATCTCTGCCCGGGCGTATCCTGGAAATACCGCATAAACGGTCGGGTCCTGCCGCTCGGCCTGCCTCCCCTAAGACCCGAAGACTGCATCGAGATCGTCCGACACATCCTTTTAAACTCGAAGAGCTTCGTGGGACAGGACATGGACCAGGTCGTTCAGAACCTCACGGACTTCGATTGTTCGTACGCCGTTCCCGGCGTCTCTCGCTTTCGGGTCAACATCTGCCGGCAGCGCGGCAGTTTCTCTCTGGTTTTGCGCGTGATCCCGGAGGACTGTCCGACGATAGAGGGGCTGGGGCTGCCGCCGGTCATCAAGGAAATTTCCATGGAGGAGCGCGGGCTTGTCCTGGTAACGGGGGTGACGGGAAGCGGGAAATCCACGACCCTGGCGGCAATGATCGGCGAAATCAATCGCGCTCGCAACTGCAAGATTGTCACGATTGAAGACCCGATCGAGTACCTGCATCGAGAGGTGAAGGCGTCGCTGATCCAGCGAGAGGTGGGTGTCGATACTGAAAGCTTCGCGAAGGCGTTGCGCGCCGCACTGCGTCAAGACCCGGACGTGATCCTGGTGGGAGAGATGCGTGATCGCGAGACCGTGGATATCGCACTCAAGGCCGCCGAGACCGGGCATCTGGTCCTTTCCACCCTCCACACCATCGATGCTCCGAAGACCATTCAGCGGATAGTGAGCGTCTTCGATTTGAGCGAACAAAAGGCGATCCGCCTGCGTCTGGCCGAAACCGTTAAAGCTGTCATCTCGCAGCGCCTCGTACCCAGGCAGGACAAGCCGGGCCGAGTGGCCGTCGTGGAGGTGTTGCGCTCCACCCGCACCATCCAGGACTGCATCGAAAACCCGGAGAAAACGGGTGCAATCAAGGACCATCTCGCGATGGGCCGAGACATGTTTGGCACTCAGACATTTGATCAGCACCTGATGGATCTCTGCCAGGCAGGAATTATCAGCATGGCGACGGCCATCGCGGCCGCCACGAGTCCGCGTGATTTCGAGCGGAACGTGACGTTTAGTTGAGAAAGAGATGATCGGCCAAGCAGCGGGCTTCGACTATCAATCAAAGGTGGTGGCCGGAAACATGACAACCGTTAGTTGCCGCACATCGAACGGAGGCAGAGTGTGAGGGAGATTTTATACAGTGAAGATGAAAAACGGCCGGCGCAGCGCAGGGTTTTCTGCGATTGAAGCTGGTCAGGGATGGTTCAGAAGCCTTTGGCGTTCTCTTCCTCTCGACCGCCCTCCCCAAGGCGACGAAAGCCTGCGAGAGACTCTGCTCCAAGTTGGCGGGTCGCTCCTGGGCAAGCGACACGGATCTCCACATAAGCATCAGAGTCGGGCTTGCGGGGCTTGGGGCCGGTGATCGGACGCTCGGTGCCCTGTTCGGTCGAGCGGTAGAAGCGCTTCGCCGGGCAAAGCGCAGTCCTGAGGATCGGGTTTGCTGGTGTTAATGTCATAAGAAAACCACCCAGGGTACCTGAAACACGGTACCGGGTGTGATGCAAACCCGTTGGAGGCTCCGTTTTTGATGTGAAGTGCAATGTGGACT
>JBHGBF010000032.1:0-41906 GCA_041946865.1 Acidobacteriota bacterium
GTTCAAAGGTTCAGAGGTTCAGAGGTTCAGAGGTTCAAAGGTTCAGAGGTTCAAAGGTTCAAAGGTTTCAGGGGAAGCAAGTTTTGCTTCTTTGCCCTTTGACCCCTTTGATCCTTTACCCCTTCGTTTTTCCCCTTTGTCCCTTGAGGCAACTGCAGCTACATTAGAATCGGCCGGCCGCTGCTGTCCGGCCTTTCTGCTGCTGTGTGCTAAAATTGCCTGACCTTTTAGTTTCCCTTGGGTATTTATGACCTCTCGGTCAAGCGGTCTTCTTCTGCATCCTACTTCTTTACCTGGACGGTGGGGCATCGGAGATCTGGGGCAGCCGGCCTATGACTTTGTGGATTTCCTGGAAAAGGCGGGGCAGCGCCTCTGGCAGATCCTGCCCCTGGGTCCTACCGGCCACGGGAATTCCCCTTACCAGTGTCTCTCCTCGTTTGCCGGCAACCCGCTGCTTATTAGCCTGGACGAGCTTTTCAAGCAGGGATGGCTCACGGCGGAGGAGGTGCAGTCGGCGCCATCGGCTGATCGGCTCTGCGAGACGCGTGTCAATTACTCTGCGGTCGGGGAATTCAAACGATGGTGTCTCGACCGGGCGTACGAGCGTTTCCGAGACCGGCCCAGCCAGGAACAGCGGGCCCGTTTTGCGAGCTTCTGCGCGGCCGAACAGGAGTGGCTCGAGGACTTTGCCCTCTTCGTGGCTCTGAAGGATCATTACCGCGGCGCGTCCTGGGATCAATGGGAGCACAGCGCGGTCTTACGAGAACCCCAGGCCCTGCAGCGCTGGAAGCAGAAGTTGCACGAGCAAGTCGAGGCCAACAAGTTCTTCCAGTTCGTCTTCTTTGAACAATGGCGCAACCTCAAGGATTACGCGAATCGAAAGGGCATTCGCATTGTCGGAGACATGCCCGTCTTCGTCGCCTATGACGGCGCTGATGTCTGGTCGCATCCGGAACTCTTCTTCCTTGACCAGAATCGCCGTCCGACCGTCATGGCCGGCGTCCCACCCGACTACTTCAGTCCGACTGGACAGCTGTGGGGGAATCCTCTTTACCGGTGGGACCGGATGGCCGAAGACGGCTACCGCTGGTGGATCAGCCGGGTCAAGAATACGCTCGAACTCGTCGACATCGTCCGGCTGGATCATTTTCGCGGCTTCGAGGCGTATTGGGAGGTAGAGGCGGGTGAAAAGACCGCCGCCAAAGGGCGTTGGGTCAAAGGTCCCGGCGAAAAACTCTTGCGCGCCCTGAAACAGGCTGTAGGCGATCTTCCTTTTGTGGCCGAGGATCTGGGATTGATCACGCCGGAGGTCGAACAGTTGCGAGAGCAGTTCGCCCTGCCAGGTATGAAGGTGCTGCATTTTGCTTTCGGCGACAGCGCCGCCAATCCCTATCTGCCCCACAATCACGTTCGTAACTGCGTGGTTTATACGGGAACACACGACAATGACACCACGCTTGGCTGGTTCAACACCCTCGAGCCCGCGGAGAAAAAGGTCATCGAGGAATACGTCGGACACACCGTCCGGCACCCCTGCCGGGACCTGCTGCGTTTGGCGTTTTCTTCGGTGGCAGATGTCGTTATAGTTCCGGTTCAGGATCTGCTTTGCCTGGGTAGTGACGCTCGAATGAACGTGCCCGGAGTGGCGGACGGTAACTGGGAATGGCGTTTGCGAGAGGGCGAGCTCAGCGAAAAGCTGGCGGTGGAGTTGAAGAGCATCACGTTGTTCTACGGCCGGGGTGAGAAAGGCAAGATCGAGTTGAAGGGGCTCACCCGGCAAGACGGATTGACACCGACTGACACGGAAGGCTGCGGTCCGTGCTAGTCGGTGCTGGGCGCAGAGAGACGAAAATGTCTTTTGACGGGTTTGAAGAGACTGAGATACAGACACTCGGGCAGCTTCTCGATCTCGTTACTCCTTCCGACGTCGATCCCAATAGCGGCCGAAGGCGTGACTACTCGGTCTATCGGGGTGATTCGGACGCCGAGCGCCCTCTCCTGACCAGTCTGGATAAGCTGGGGGGCATTTCCCCGCCGCACACCAAGGCGCACCTCGAGGAGCATATCCTGAGGAATTTCATCCGGTACTCTCGTCCCTATCTGCCGCAGCCTTACGCGAATGACTGGGAGGTTTTGGTCATCGCGCAGCACCATGGGCTGCCGACTCGCCTGCTCGACTGGACCTACTCGCCGCTGGTGGCCGCGAATTTTGCGACTCTGGGAAGCCATCCCGGCCCGAACAGAGTCATCTGGAAGCTGAACTGGAAGCAGGTCCATGAACACTTCAAACTGCGTCCGATCGCCTTTCTGGTTCAGGACCTGGACCGCGTGCTGAACGAAAAAGGGATTTCGTCACCGTGGGATCTGTTTAACGCCTCCGGCACGGGAGACTCGGCCTTTGCCTGTATGCTCGAGCCGCCGGCCCTCGACTCGCGCATCGTGGCGCAGTCGGCAACCTTCACCCTGTGTTCGGACAAGACCAAGTCCTTCGATCAGATCCTGTGCGAGCATGGGCTCCAATCCGCGCTGCGCCGATTTATCATCCCGCGGGACAGGATCGATCTGATACGCGACCAACTCGATCTGTGCGGCATGGACGAGCGACGGCTCTTTCCGGATCTCGACGGTGTTGCTGCCGAGATGAAGCGCTATTATTCGTCGTCTTTTCGTCTGGAGGACTGGGAGCGGAAGGCGGGATCGGAGAGGAGCCAGCCAGGCACAAAAGCCTGATCCGGACTCTCACAATGGAGCGGACCAAGGCCGCAAACTGTTCGTAGTTCCTCTCTTAGGCTGGATTTTCAACTGAATCCAAAAATCCGCCTCGAGGCGGAACAGGACTCGCTTTCGCTGTGCTGAGCACGAACTTACGACCCACCACACCAGGTTCCGCCCCCGTTTCACGCCGCCGTTACCCCATCGAGCTCGTTTTCTCCGGGCGGATCTTGTAAAGGACGCGGACCTCACCCGGCTGGGCGTTGGGATACTTATCGACTCCCAGATACTTCTTCGCCATTTTGTCGATATGCTCGCTCGCGCCTTCCTCCGTGATTTCAGCCACCGTGCCCCGGACTTCCAGATAACGGTAGGGATTCTTGGGGTCCATGATGGAGAGGGCCACCCGTTTGTCCCGTCGCATATTCCGGTCTTTCTGGCGACCTTTTGCGGTGTTGACCACAACGTAGGTGCCGTCGTAGTCGCACCACACCGGCGTCACTTGAGGTCGCCCGTCGGGCATCAGCGTCGCGAGGTGGGCAAAGCAGGGCTTTTGGAAGAGGTCAAGGTATTTCTGCGGAATGACTTCGTTGGCCACGGCTGATCCTCCTTAAGTGTCTTTATGGAGAGCATGTTATCGCCGAGCGAAGGAAGCTTCAACTCGCGGGGAAAAGACGCGAAAAAGGCGGAAAAAGGCAGCCGCGGATCAGGCGGAAGCTCGCATCGTCTGGCGCGTGAGGTTACACTTGTATTATCTGTAACTAATTCCTGTCTGTCGCTCTCTATTCTTTGCGGATTACAAACTGGGGGTCTTTTGGTGAACACTCAGACGGTCGTCTCATATGAACAGGGTAAGGTTCTGACGGACGAGGACGTAGTCACCCGCGTCCTGGATGGCGAAACCGCGCTCTTTGAGGTCATCATGCGGCGGCACAACCAGCGTCTGTATCGGACCGTTCGCGCCATCCTGGGCAGCGACGATGAAGCCGAAGACGTGATGCAGGACGTGTATGTCCAGGCGTATCGGAACCTTGCTCAGTTCGAGGGCAGGGCGAGCCTGGCTACCTGGCTGACCCGGATCACGGTTAACCAGTGCTTTTCACGGCTCAGGAAACGCCGGCACTTTTACCCGATTGACACCGAACGGGAAATGAAAATGATCGAGAGGATGGATGACGGCAGACCGGGACCGGAAAAACAGATGCTGAATCGGGAGGTTCGGCACGTGCTTGAGCTCGCGATTGAGCAGATGCCTGCCCGCTACCGCTCTGTCCTGATTCTTAGGGATGTTGAAGGCTTGTCGACCGCGGAGGCCGCCGAATCGCTGGGAATGAGCGTCGAGGCGGTCAAGGTCAATCTGCACCGAGGTCGTGCCTATTTGCGAAAGGCCTTGGAGCAGAAGGGCGGGGAAACGTTGCGCAACGTCTTCGCGTTTGAGGCCCCCCGCTGCAACCGCGTGGTTGCCAATGTAATGGCGATCATCAGCACGCTGCCGAAAATCGGTGACACACACGTAACTGGCCCTAGGTAATGCGGTTACCCGTTACCGGTTACCGGTTACGAGGGTGGTGAACCTATAGACTTATGTGTATCGAGCGCCTTTTGAAGTGAGCGCGTGGTTCCTGACCCTCGGTGTTACGGCAGCCAGGCGAAACGGCGCCGCAAGCGCAGCGCTGTTTCGCCTGGAGTTCGCGTAAGGAGCAGGGCATGGCCCCGAAAGAAAGCGTGTCATTAGGTTGTAAACCCGTAACGCAATGTGACTGACGGATCCTTGCGCAGAGGCTGGGCTAGAAGTTAGATATTCACACCGTTCGACTCAAATCTGGAGAGCAGGGAGAGCTTCAGGGAGAGCAAGCAGGATGACTATAAACATTCTCAGTCGTCTGGCGACGCCGATGTATAACGTGATGCGCATTGCCTTAGGCCTTCTCTTTGCATGTCACGGAGCGCAGAAGCTGTTCGGTTGGTTTGGGGGTCAGAAGGCGACGCTGGCCAGCCTGATGGGCATGGCCGGAGTGATCGAATTTTTCGGGGGTCTTTTGATAGCGGTCGGTTTGGTGACCCAAATCGCCGCTTTCATTTGTGCAGGCGAAATGGCGGTCGCTTATTTTATGGCCCATGCGGCCAATGCGCTTTTGCCGATCCAGAACCAGGGTGAGCTGGCCCTGCTGTACATGTTCGCTTTCCTGTACATCATGGCCCATGGAGGCGGGTTGTGGAGCATTGACGCCTATATCGGCGGGCCGGCTGCTCGCTCCAAAGTCTTATAACCTGGAGCCGATCCGCCATTACCCAAACGGCCGAGAGGTCCTGATGCCTGAATCACAAGCAGAATCCGTCCGAACTGTTGTGGGTGTGTCTCTTCTGTTTGTCCCGCTCTTTTCGTTCTGTTCCACCACGGAGAGCTCCGCCCCGCAGCCTGCCGTTTCGGACCGCCGGATCCCGCTCGAGTGGATTCGTCTGCCCCTGGGGTTCCGGATAGCTGTCTTTGCGGACAACGTGCCTGATGCCCGTTCGCTCACCCGCGGAGACAGCGGAACCATCTTTGTGGGGACGCTGAAGGATTCGGTCATGGCCGCCCGCGACACCGACCAGGACGGCAAGGCAGACCGGGTTTACACCATCGCCAGAGGCCTCAACATGCCGAATGGGGTGGCCTTCAGAGACGGTGCGCTGTATGTGGCGGAGATCAATCGAATCCTGCGGTACGACGACATCGAAAGCCGCCTGGACAATCCTCCGCAGCCGGCCGTCGTCAATGATTCTTACCCTTCGGACGAGCACCACGGCTGGAAGTTCATCGCCTTCGGACCCGACGGCTGGTTGTATGTCCCGGTCGGCGCTCCCTGCAACGTTTGTCTGCGGGAGGACAAGCGTTACGCCTCCATTACCCGCATCAGACCCGATGGATCGGGCCTCGAAGTGTTCGCCAGCGGAGTCCGCAACACGGTCGGATTCGACTGGCACCCGGAAACGGATGTCCTCTGGTTTACGGACAATGGCCGGGACATGATGGGCGACAACCGTCCGCCGGATGAGCTCAATCAAGCACCGCAGCCGGGAATGCATTTCGGCTTTCCCTATTGCCAGGGGGACATCCCTGACCCGGAGTTCGGGAAGAGCCGGCCGTGCAACCAGTTCACCCCGCCGGCAATCAAGCTCGGACCCCATGTCGCGGCCATTGGTATGCGCTTTTATACCGGCTCGATGTTCCCCACCGAATACAACAATCAGATCTTCATCGCCGAGCACGGCTCATGGAACCGGTCGGTGCCTATCGGTTATCGGGTGACGCTGGTCCGGCTGGAAGGCAACAAGGCAGTCGAATACAAGGTGTTTGCAGAAGGGTGGCTGCAGGGAGACGACGCCTGGGGTCGCCCCGTTGATGTCCTGGTCATGCCCGACGGTGCGTTGCTGGTTTCGGATGACGAGATGGGAGTGATTTACAGAATCACGTACCGAGGGTGACACGCCCTCGTTGGCTCACATGCGGCGCAGGGGGCGGCCACGATTTGTTCGTAGTTCCGCTTTCTATGAGGGCGGAACTACGAACAAAGACGTCTCTTCTCAGCATCTTGCTGCACTAGTGGACGGTCTTCGACTTCCTGGTCATGAAGTCCATGAGCAGGTAGCTGGCGAGGTTAAGCGTGGTTGTGAAATAGGCTTTGCCCTTGCACATCTCGGACACCTTCTTCACAAAGTCGACGAGATAGTAGTCCCTGGCCAACATAAAGGTGTTGATCAGGATTCCCGCTTTTCGGCAATTCGTGACTTCCCGGTAAGTCTCCTTCAGAATCAGCGGATCCAGGCCGAACGGGTTCTTGTAGATGCGGCCGTCCTCCAGGGTAATCGCCGAGGGTTTGCCGTCGGTGATCATTACGATCTGGCGCATGTCCTTCTTCTGGTTCAGTAGGATTCTGCGCGCCAGCCTCAACCCTTCGCAGGTATTCGTGTGGTAAGGGCCGACTTTAACCGAAGCGAGACGCGCCAGCGGAATCTGCTCGGCGGAATCGTGGAAAAGGATCACTTCCAGCGAGTCGCCGGGGAACTGGGTCCGGATCAGGTGTGACAGTGCGAGCGCGACTTTCTTGGCTGGAGTGAAGCGGTCTTCGCCATACAGAATCATGCTGTGGCTGCAGTCGAGCATCAGCACGGTCGCACATGAGCTCTGGTAATCGGTCTGGTAAACCGTCAGGTCGCTGTAATGAAGGCGCAGCGGGCCTCCTACTCCTTCCCTTCTGACCGCATTCAGGAGTGTCTCGGTGACGTCCAGATTCAAAACATCGCCGAACTCATACGGCCGGCTCGGAGCGTCGCTCGCAATGCCCGTCGAGTACTCGCGGGTATCGTGCCGGCCGAAGCTGCTGCGGCCAAGCGAGGACATCAGCTCCCGAAGCGTCTTGTAGCCAAGGAAGTCGATGCTCTTGTCAGTCAGCTCGAATCGCACATTCTTGACCGGCTCATCTTCTTTGCCGGGCCCGTTCGGGGGCGGCTGGCCCCATTCTCCTTCGGAGACGCGCAGGTAGCCTTCCTGCAGCAGTCGCTGCATGATCTGGTTGAGCAGCTCTTCTACTTCAGGCGGTAGAGAGCCGTTAGGGTAGTTGCGCGCGAAGTCCTTCAGGGATTCACGCCAGTCCTCCGGCAGCAACTCGTTCTCAGCCAGGATTTCGGCCAGGGCTTTCCTAAGCCCGGCCAGACTCTGGGAGTTGTCTGAAACGTACTTGGAGTAGAAGCCGCTGTCCAGGAAAAAGTCCTTAAGCTGATTCATCAGATCCTCAAGGTCGATCTCGCCGGCTGGATCTGGCAGGTACTTGCTGTATCGAACTCGGGCCATGAGAAAACTCCTCTTGCCCTCCCCGCGATCCGGTCCTCGGTCTTTGCTCTTGAGGAAACGGCCGCCTCGCCCCTCAGAATGCTCTTGCCGCGGTCAGTTAAAGGAGCGTCGCCGATTGGGCAAGTCTTTGAAGTACTCGTCCTCAGGCTTGTCGATTTCCTTGAAGTAGCCGCGCTCCTCACTCCGACTCAGTTTCTTTTCCGCGTACAGCCCCTCCAGGACAAACTCGATGGCAGCGACGGCCAGCTCGGGGTTATCGCGCTTCGAGATGCGCAGATACTGGAGGATCTCGCCGATTCCCTGGATCGGCTCCAACTTCTCGAGATACTCGGCGGTTGAGGTCTGGTCGGTCGTCTTGACCTGCCCGCCGAGGTTGAACCACTGGATGATGTGATCGAAATTCTGGTTCGGGAACCGTTTTTCGAAAGCCTTAAGAATGGCGCCCTGGATCAGCTCCTGGGCGATCTGTTCGGAACCCTTCAGCTCGCCCTCGTACTCGAGTTCGAGTTTCCCGGTAATAGCGGGAACCGCGGCGTACACGTCCGCGATGCGGACCACGGTCCGCTTCTCTCCGTTACTCAAGGCTCGGCGCTCGGCATTGCTGACGGCGTTTTCCGTGCACGAGATGGGGAGCCTCTGGCTGACGCCCGAGCGCTTGTCAATGCGGTTGTCCTGGCGTCCTAAAAACGCTACCGCTTCAATCGTCTCCTGGACAAACTCGGGGATGATGGGTTTGGCCCCGTCGCGCTCAACCCAGGACTCCTGCCGCGTGATCCGGATGCCGTCACGGATATCGAGCGGATAGTGCGTCTTGATTTCGGAGCCGATACGGTCTTTGAGCGGCGTGATGATCTTGCCGCGAGCCGTGTAATCCTCCGGATTGGCAGAAAAAACCATCAGCAGGTCGAGCGGGAGACGGATCGGGAATCCCTTAATCTGGACGTCACCCTCCTGCATGATATTGAAAAGACCAACCTGGATCTTGGGCGCAAGGTCGGGCAACTCGTTGATGGCAAAAATCCCTCGGTGGGCACGCGGCAGCAGGCCGAAGTGGATGTTCTCATGAGCCGACAATTCGCGACCCTTGGACGCGGCTTTGATGGGGTCCAGGTCGCCGAGGATGTCCGCGATGGTAACATCCGGGGTGGCGAGCTTTTCGACGTACCGCGCCTCGCGGTCGAGAAAAGCAATCTCCAGCTCGTCCCCTTCATCGGCGGCTCGCCGGCGGCAACCGGCGCAAATCGGGAAAAACGGATCGTCATTGATCTCGCATCCCTTGATGACCGGGATTTGATCGTCCAAAAGAGTGGTTAAGGCTCTCAGGATCCGGCTTTTTGCCTGTCCCCTGAGCCCAAGCAGAATGAAGTTATGCTTGGAAAGAAGGGCGTTTAAAAGTGACGGGATCACCGAGTCTTCGTACCCGACGATGCCCGGAAACAGTTCCTTGCGACAGCGCAGCCTTTCAAGGAGGTTCTCGCGGATCTCGTCCTTGACCGACCGCAGCTTGGTCGGAATGCCCTGCTCGCGCTTCAAATCTCCGAGAGTAGCAGGCCTCATACAGCTCCTTTTCCGCAGACTGGACCGGCGGTTATTGGCGGTTTCCACATGGGTCAATAACCATAGTTATATATATTCAGAATAGCACACCCCTTTCGAGTGCGAACAGAAGCGTGGAGATTTTGGAGGCGGGAGTAACCAAAGCCGCTTGGAGGCGGGACAGACCGGCCTGATCATAGGCCGCCTGCGGTGACGCCGATCGTCAACGCCCGCTCGCGCTCGTGCCGGGCGTATTACAGCCCCAGCAGACGGATGATGGCTTGCTTGTCGGCGGCGATCTGTACCGGCTGGTTCGCGAAAGTCGATTTCACTTTTCCGGACTTTTCGACCAGCACATTCTTATAAGTGGCGTGCTCGTACAGGTTGTCCAGGTGGTAGTTGACGGTGTACTCAGGGTCCTTCAGCTGGTGCCCGGTCAGAATGGCGACCACATCCTCGTCGGGGTCGATGGTCACCTCGGGTTTTTCGCCCTGGCTCAGAAACATCAGGCGTTTCAGTCCGGCAACGGTAGTGGCTGAAGCGGGCTCGCAGCCGATTCCGTCACGACCCAGGACGGCTTTGGCGTCGGCGATTTCCTGCTCCGTCACCACGTCGCACCAGCCGTCACTGAAGTTAAGAGCGCGCATGGCCTTCTTCCAGCTGATGGGCCTTCCGATTTTGATGGCGCTGGCCAAGGTCCAGGCCTCCTTGACCGGCACGAGATCGAGCGAGCTGGTCACCAGGGTGCGATAGAGCGGGTCGGCGCCCCTGGCCTGGATAATGGTGATCCGAGGGACCTTGTCGATGAAGCCGAGCTCCTTCAGCTCCATGAGCGCCTTGCCGTAGGAGGAGCTGTTACCCAGATTCCCGCCCGGGACGACGATCCGGTCCGGGATCTTCCAATCCAGCTGGTCAAAGAGCTCCAGCATGACCGTCTTCTGGCCCTCGAGGCGAAACGGATTAATGGAATTCATGAGGTACAGTCCGGTTTCCTCCGACAGCTGGCGCACCAGGTTCATGGCGACGTCAAAGTCACCCTGGATCTGGACGGTCAGAGCGCCGTAATCGAGTGTCTGGGAGAGCTTCCCGTACGCGATCTGGCCTTCGGGAATAAACACGACGGCCTTCAGATTCGCGCGAGCGCAGTAAGCGGCCATCGAAGCCGAGGTATTGCCGGTGGAGGCGCAGGCGACGTATTGCGAAGCGAGACGCCGGGCTTGAGAGACCGCGACAGTCATGCCGTAGTCTTTGAAGGAGCCGGTTGGATTCCATCCCAGGTGTTTGATCTTCAGCCGCTTCAGTCCTACGTACTCGGCAGATCGGGGAGCGTCCAGCACCGGGTTGTTCCCTTCGCCAAGCGTCACTACATGGGCCAGCTCCTCCGGCAAAAAGGGGAGCAGCTCGCGAAAGCGCCACACCCCGCTGATGTCGAGGGGCTGGTTGGAAGTCCGGCGTTCGCGAAAAGCGCGCTTTAGACCAGGAACATCCAGCTTCGGGAACCGATAGGCGATGTCGAGGAGATCGGAGCAGGCGGGACACTGGTAGAGTTTCTCGGTAATCGGAAACTGCCGCCGGCAGCGACTGTCGATGCATCGAAAAAAGAATTGGCTATTATTCATTGGTCAAAAGGCCCCGGATTTGTTCGCGAACCGCTGGCGAGCTCCAATCATTGAAGCCGACGTGTTGATAGACCAGCTGTCCCTGCTTGTCAACAATAAACGTCGTGGGGATGGCGTTGATGCCGAATCGCTGGCTCAGCGTGTCTTCTGAATCGACCAGGATCGTGAAGGGATAGCGACCGGAACCCGCATAATCCCGGACAGTATCCAGGTCTTCACTTGAAACGGCGACCATAGCCAACCCCTGCCCGGAGAATTCCCTGTACAGCTCGGCCATCGACGGCATTTCTTGTCGGCAAGGACCGCACCATGTCGCCCATACGTTAAGGAAAAGGACTCTGCCGGCGAAATCGCTCAAGGAAACGCTGTGTCCATCGAGATTCCGGAATTCACCGGACAGATCGATGGCAGAGCGCTCGTCGGGCTTTAGCCAGTTTCCAGCTCCCCCGCCGGGCAGGCCCGGGACCGGTCCCGGGCCCTTCAGGGTGACCAGAGCCAGAACCAGGAGAAACGGCGCGACCAGGAGCAGGATCAGCTTCGGGGCGATTCCTGATTTGCGGAAGGCAAACCAAAACGCGCCGACAAGCAGGAAAATGAGGGTCCACCAAGCCAGAGACACGCACCACATATTAGCATGCCGGTGGCCGCCGCGGGACTTTGTCCAGATCGTCCCCGCCGTCCATAACGTCCGCTTCGCCCACTAGTGCCACCAGCTCTTCCACAGTACAATCCTCTGTATGCAAGGCCATCCCAGGAAACGGATTGCGATTGTCAATGGAGGAGGGGATTGTCCCGGCCTGAACGCCGTGATTCGGGCTGCGGTGAAAACGGCGATTCTGCGCTACGGCTGGGAAGTTTGGGGGAGCGAGGACAGCTTCGACGGGTTTATCAAACCGGGGAAGATGGCGCCGATGACCCTGGACACTGTCCGCGGGATTCTGCCGAAGGGAGGAACGATCCTCGGGACGACCAACCGGGGGAACCCGTTCCGTTATCCGGTCCGAAACGATCGTGGCGAGGTGATCTTTCACGATTACTCTGACCGGGTCACAGGCAAGATGAAGGAGTTGGGCCTCGACGCCATGGTCCTGATCGGAGGAGACGGGACCCTGACCATCGGCCAGAGATTCGTCGAAAGGGGCCTGTCGATCGTGGGAGTGCCGAAAACCATCGACAAAGACCTTCTCGCCACGGAAACCACCTTCGGATTCGACACGGCTATAAAGACGGTGACCGAGTCCCTCGACATGATCCACACGACGGCCGAGAGTCACGAACGCGTGATGGTTGTCGAGGTCATGGGTCGCAATTCCGGCTGGATTGCGCTGGAAGCGGGGATCGCGGGCGGCGCCGACATTATCCTGATACCGGAGATCCCGTTCGTCATTGAGAAGGTAGTCGAAAAAATTGAGGCGCGCAGGCGGGCCGGAAGGCCGTTCAGCGTCGTGGTCGTCTCCGAGGGAGCGACGCCAGTCGGGGGCAGCAAAGTATACCGGGAAAAGGGAATCGAGGATCCGTTCGGCAAGCTGGGTGGAATTGGCGCGATCGTGGCCGGAATGCTCGGTTCGCGCATTGAGCTTGAGACACGGACGCTGGTTCTCGGGCATCTGCAGCGGGGCGGGAGCCCGACCGCCTTTGACCGGCTGCTGGGAACCCGTTTTGGGGTCGCGGCCGTCGATCTGGTTGCTGCCGGACAGTTCGGCCGGATGGTCGCCCTGGATGATCAGCGTATCACGTCGGTTGCCATATCTGAGGCGATCGCTCGCCAGCGGCTGGTGGATCCCGACGATCAGATGGTCCAGGCGGCGAGAGCGATCGGAATCAGCTTCGGCGACTGAGATCAGCGATCAGCAATGACAGCTCAGAAGGTGTGAAAGAATTGAGGCGGGTGGCGAGAACTGGTTTTTCGACCCACGCACCTTTCAGCCCACCCCATTCAACGAACAGAGCCGCAAGCGGAGCGCTTTTCAGCGGAGCAGCGCCGGGTGTGTGCCGTCACGAGATTCGTTCGTGGATACCACACACACCCGGCGCTGCTCCGCTGAAAAGCGCTCCGCTTGCGGCTCTGTGACTTTACCTTCGTCCCGCGCTAAGATGTTGATCAGCATTTTCTTTTCGTGTGGGAGACAACCTTGCTCACAGACCTCAGCGGCAAGACGGCGTTCGTGACTGGCGCAGCGAAACGGATCGGTCGGGAGATCGTTCTGGCCTTGGCCCGCCGGCGCGCCAGCATTGTGTTCAATTACCGCAGGAGCGCTTCCGAGGCCCAAGAGACGAAAGACGACCTGGAGGCTCTCGGTGTCAGGGTTCTTGCTCTGCAGGGCGACCTGACGGATCTCGACGCGTGCGACCGCATGATTGAAAAGGCCCGGGAGGTTTTCGGCACCATCGACATTCTGGTTAATAACGCCTCTGATTTCCCGAGGACGCCGCTCATAGAGCTGGCTGGGGACCGGGCCCGATTCGAGCGGCTCTTTGCCGAGCAGGTGGACATTCACATGCGGGCGCCGCTCTATCTGGGGATGCGGTTGGGGCTTCAAATGAAAGCCAAGGGGTGGGGCCGCATCATCAACATAACGGACCGTGTAACCGCCCGGTCGCAGGCTTACTCCAATTGGATACTGTACCTCGTGACCAAGTACGGACTGTTCGGGATCAGCCAGACGCTGGCCGAGGAGCTGAGGCCGGAGGTCACGGTCAACTCGATTGCTCCGGGACTCGTCGTGCCTCCTCCAGAATTCGTCGAGTCCAAGGTGGAGCAGCTGCGGGAGAAAGTCCCGCTCAAACGCCGGATCGAGCCGGAGGAAATAGCCGCGGATGTGGTCCACCTGATTCTCTCGGAAGGCAAGACCGGGGCAGTGCTTCTGACCGACGGCGGGACGGGGACCCATACTTACTGACTGGACGGAATCCATGCATACCATCGTGAAGAGACTCACGTTTTGTTACGGGCATCGATTGATGGACTACGGGGGCAAATGCCGCCATCCTCACGGCCACAACGGGCTCCTGGAAATAGAGCTGGCCGGCGAGTCGCTTGACGCGCGGGGCATGCTGGTCGATTTCGGCGAGGTCAAGGCCCAGCTCGTCAGGTTCGTGGATGAACAGCTGGATCACCGAATGCTGCTGCGCCAGGATGACCCTCTGGTCAAGGCCTTGTCGGAGCTGGGCGAATGCCCCTTCCTGATGTCGGAAAACCCGACCGCGGAAAACATCGCCAGGCTGGTCTACATGGAAGCCAAAGCGAAATCCTTACCGATCGTTGCCGTCCGGCTCTGGGAGACTAGCGATGCCTTTGCCGAATACCGGGAGTGACGTGACAGGTCGGGAAGGCCGGGTGGCCGCGCTCTGCAGCGGCGGCCTGGACAGTGCCGTAATGCTCGCCGAGCTGGCCAAAGCCTGCGACTGCGTGTATCCGCTTTATGTTCGGTGCGGCCTGGCCTGGGAAGAGGAAGAGCAAAAGGCGTTGGACGGGTTTCTTCGCGGGGTCAGAAGCCCCGCAATCAAGCGGGCGATCCTGCTGGATTTCCCGATGGCTGATGTCTACGGGAAAGCGTGGTATTCGAGCGGTGTGGGAATTCCCGGATACCACGAGGCCGACCAGCGCTGGGAGATCCCCGGCCGGAACATGATTCTGTTGTCCAAGGCCGCCGTTTGGTGCGCGCTGAATTCGATCGAGAGCGTGGCGCTCGGCATCCTCTCTACTAACCCGTTTCCGGATGCCACTCCTCGTTTCTTTGCCGCTATCGCCGAAGCTCTGACGCTGGGGCTCGGACACCCCATTCGTGTTCTTCGGCCGTTTCACAAGCTCCACAAGGCGGACGTGGTGCGGCTGGGCCGGTCGCTTCCCCTGCAATTGACTCTCAGCTGTGCCAGCCCGGTCGGGGCCAGGCACTGCGGCCGCTGCGGGAAATGCCGGGAGCGCATCGAGGCTTTCGCGGAGGCAGGAGTCGAAGATCCGACCCAGTACGCGGGAGGACTCAAAACAGGGACAGTCTCCTGAGACCGGGCAGGCGCGGCACTGAACGCCGCCTTGGCCGACTGTTCCGTCTTTGGAAACCCCGCTTGCTTGCGGCGCTGTGATCCGGTCGGTAGAATGTCGGCTACCACATAGGGAGAAGCGCGATATGCACGTAGATGTTCGTAACGCCGGGGATGTCATTATTGTCGATCTGAGCGGAAGGCTCATTGCGGGGAGTGGGGATGTCCTGCTGCGTGAAGTGATGAACGAGCTGGTGGCGAGCGGGTGGAAAAAAGTCTTGCTGAACCTGTCGGAAGTCAACTCGATCGACAGTGCCGGCGTCGGCGAGCTGGTGGCCAGCATCAGAATGGCGGAACGGTTTGGAACCACTGTCAAGACCCTGAGGATAGGCGACCGGGTCCGGCACGTGCTTCATATCAGCAAGATTCTCCCCCGGCTGGATGTTTATGAAGACGAAGGCGAAGCTGTGAAAGCGTTCGAACAGGCGCCGGCGAAAAAGCTCTCCACGAAAGGAATCAAGGAGTAGGAAATTATGACAGCGAAAGAACGCCCGAATAAGCTCTCTCGACGAGAGTTTGTTGCAGCAGCCGGCGCGGCCGCTGCCATGGTCGTTCCCCGCCACGTGCTGGGCGGCGTCGGCTATGTCGCCCCAAGCGACATGGTCAACATAGGCGTCATCGGCACGGGCGGCCAGGGGACAGTCAACATCAAGAGTCTTTTCCAGGAGGCAGATGCCCGGATCATCGCGATCTCCGACCCCAGCGAGACCACCGATGTCCGGCGTTTCTACTATGGTTACGTGGCCGGACGCTTGCCGACCGTCAAGCTGATCAACGATACGTACCGGCAGCAGAACCGGACGGATTACAAGGGTTGCGCCGACTATGTTGACTTCCGGGAAATGCTGGAGAAAGAGAAAGATATCGATGCCGTCCTGATCGCTACCCCTGATCATGTCCACGCCGTCGTGGCCATGGCCGCCATGAAGCTGGGAAAGCATGTGTACTGCGAGAAACCGCTCTGTCACTCAATTGAGGAAGTTCGCAAAGTGACGGAGGTGGCCCGCGAAACGAAAGTGGCCACCCAGATGGGAAACCACGGACACAGCGGCGAAGGGATCCGCCTGACCTGCGAGTGGATCTGGGACGGCGCGATCGGCGAGGTACGCGAGGTCCACTCCTGGGCGCTGGTGAAACCGTGGACGGACCTCACGGCTCCTCCCACAGAGACGCCGCCAGTCCCGCCCGGATTGAACTGGGACCTGTGGCTGGGGCCGGCCGCTTACCGGCCCTATCACCCGGCATACGCGCCGGTCACCTGGCGTTGCTGGTTTGACTTTGGAACCGGGTATCTGGGTGATTTTGCCTGCCACCACCTCGATCCCGCCTTCTGGGCCTTGAAGCTCAGCTATCCGACCAGCGTTGAAGCGACCTCTTACAACCGCGGCAAGGGAACTTTTCCGCATGCCTCGATCGTCTACTATCGCTTCCCGGCGCGCGGCTCGATGCCGCCCGTCAAGGTCACGTGGTACGACGGCGGGTTAGGTCCGGAAACCCCCGAAGAGCTCGACCTGGGCCGCCGGTTGGGGCCGCACGGCATCCTGTTTGTCGGAGACAAAGGCAAGATCCTGGCCGGCGGTTGGGGAGGCACGCCCCGGCTTCTTCCCGAAGCCGCCATGAAGGCTTACAAACGACCGGAAAAAACGCTGCGGCGCGTCAAGGGACACCACCGCGACTGGCTCGACGCCTGTAAAGGCGGAGAACCGGCCAGCGCGAACTTCCTCGACATGGCCCCGATGGTCGAATCCATTCTGTTGGGCTCAATCGCTTTGCAGATGGACGAGCGGCTTTGCTGGGACGCGACCGCCAGGAAGTTCACAAACGTGGCCAAGGCGAACGATCTGCTGAACCCGCCGTATCGGGAGGGATGGAGTCTCTAATCCGGCGCAACTGCGCGGAATAAGGCCGATTGCGGAATGCGCGGACACTTTCCGCATGTTCCCGCTTTGGTTTGTTCCGCGCTATTTTGCCGTAAAATCCCGCCGGCTTCGGATGGTCTTCCCCGCGCCGTCTTTTGCTTCGGCCTGAATCACGTACCGGCCAGGTTCACTGGGGAACTGAACGGTGAATTCCGGGATCTCACGACCCAGAGCGGCAACCGTGCAGGCTTTCGACTGAGACCAGATTTCGCGGTCGCCTTTCATGATCCGGAGCCGCACTTCACCTTTCCAGTCCACATACAAGTCGTTGATCACGAATACCTTCAACGGGCCTGAGCTGCCCACCTTCGCCTCCTCGGCCCAGAAGTCGAGCATCAGACCCAGAGGATTGAAGGACTCCTTGACGTACTCCTCAAAGTAAGGCTCGAACGTCAGGTTCTCGAGATCGGTGAAGTGATCGCTGGTCGCCCCGCCCTCCGGACGCGGCTTGTCACCCGGACGCGAATAGCCCAGGCCGCAGAAGTGCAAGACGCCCGCACACTCCCGATGTGCGCGCCAGAATTCGGTCTTTGCGGCCAGGTGCCTGGCATACAACAACCGGCGCTGCCCCACGGTCGAACTGGGGCCGAGAAGGCTCTCGTAGACCTTGTCAGTCAGGCAGGTCGGGTTTCCGTCTCGCGTCAGCCAGAGCCAGGCGTACTCGTTGATGATGATCGGAACGTCGCGCTTCTTCTGCGGGTTCTGCAACCGGGGCTTGCCCGAGACCCCGGCCATCTCACTCATCTTGAACGGCTTCTGACCATTCCAGGCGCGGATGAAAAGATAAGGGTGAGCTTCCACACAATCCGTATCAGCCTGGGGCTCGGCCCAGCCGTTCTCCCAGGGCCGATTCGAAAGGTCGAGCGCCCGTACCGCCTGCAAGGCTTTTCCTGTCTCGGCAGTTAAGCTTTCGTTCTGAGCATCCCAGATCACGACCGAGGGGTGGTTCCAGCGTTCGTTCATCCACTCGATGTATTCCGGAATGATCTTTTCGGCCACCGGGTTCTCGGGCGCCTTATCCAGAAGCCATATCGGGAATTCATCCTGGATCAGAAAGCCTTCTTCATCCGCGATGTCATACCAGGGCTCGGGCGGAAAACCGATGCAGTAGCGCAGGCTGTTCCAGTTCATCGATTTGAACTTCCGATGCAGCCGGCGCACCCAGTCCTCGCGCCACGGCCGGTCCTTGCGGTCCGCGTCTTCAAAGAAACGATAGATAGTGACATTGCTCCCGCGCATGAAATAAGGCTTGCCGTTCAGGATGGCCCGCCCCGTGCGCTGATCGAACCGGAAGGATCTGACCCCGAAGCGCACCCGCGCCGCGTCCGCCCCAGTCGCGACCTGCAGATCGTAAAGGAACGGGTCCTCGGGCGACCAGAGACGGCAATTATTGATGGGAATGACAAGATCGACTTTTGAAAATGAGCTGCTCGTCGCCCGGACCTGGGCGCTGGCCGAGCCTGCGGCGCCGCCGCCTCGGGCTTCGCTTACGAGCGCCCGCACTGTTACCCGATCCGATACTGTCCTTCCAAGTATCTCGGCCTGGACCTTGACCGAACGGGCGGCCGGGTCGGGGGCAATCTGCAGGTTATGTATATAGGGCGCGTTGGTAAGGATAAGATCGACCGAGTCGTAAATGCCGGGAATGAACAGGTATTTTTCAAAGTCCCAACCGGTCGGCATCCCTTCTGGCAGAACCTCACGGTCGGCTCCCACCCTGATAACCAGCTCGTTGTCCTGCCGCTTTCCTTTCAGAGCCTTTTCCAGATGAAAGTAACCGGGGGTGAAGCAGGGAAGATGCTCGCCGACAAGCTGGCCGTTAAGCCAGACCTTGGCGCCGTAAGCGGCCTTGTGGACTTTGAGGAGCACGACGGCGGGCACGTCGCCATCGATCTGAAAAGTCCGTCGGTACCAGAAAGCCTGTCGCAGGGAACTTTTCTTCCCGACCTCCTGGAAAGGTGGAGTCGCCATGTCCATGAGTCCGGGGACCGGCGCCGTATGAGAGAAACTGGCTGGCGGCTGCTCGGTCAGATCCCCCTGCTCGACTTGCCACTGGCCGTCAAGCTTGATTACTTTGCGGGGGTCCATCGGCTTGAGGCCGGCATAAACGCTCATGATTGATCCGAGGATGATGGCGACAAGGCAGGCTTTTCGCGTCATGATTCGCTCCCAGATGTTCATGGTTTTCCCGTCACTTAATCCGGACTTCTCACAAGATTTACACGGAAGCACACCTCGCCGTAGTCCAATGCTCGCCTCTGGCGTGCCCGAGGGTTGCCGGAAGACCCCGCCTACGGCTCTGTTTCGTCATGCGGCCGCCGCTCGCGCGATTCGGCCAATATCGCCCTGGCGTTCTCCAATTCGCTCGCGAGGACCCTGATCTTGGTTTCGCCCAGTCCGTTAATTGTAAATGGGTAAACTGAATGAGGCACCTGCGAGACCAGAAGGCAGTCGATTCCAGCCTCGTCGAGGATAGTCTTGATCAGGTTGGCTTCAACATCGTTATAGACCACGGTCAGCAAGACTGTCTCTTCGTCCTTGATCGGCCTGGCTGGTTCCATTTGATTGGTCTCCTTGCGCTGCGAATCATATCAAATCGCACGTTCTTACCGCCTTTGGTACACGCGCACGTAATCAACTTCCATCCTCTGGGGGAATTCCGTGGACGGGTCCGGGTAGCCCGGCCAGTTGCCCCCGACCGCGAGGTTGAGAATCAAGTGGAACCGCTTGTCAAACGGCGCCGGGAAAGGCACTTTGGTGTACCACTGCGGCGGCGGCTGCGTCTGATAAAGGACGTTATCGACGTACCACCTGATCACCCCGGGCTCCCATTCCAGCCGGAACAAGTGAAAGTCGTCCGAGAAGTTGCCGGAGGGTAACACGTAGTGCCACCCGGAGCTCTGGTGCGATTGTCCCCCGTAGTGCAGTGTCCCGTAGACTTTGTTGGTTTCGTGGCCCAGGTACTCCATAATGTCGATTTCGCCGCTGGCCGGCCAGGTCCCGTAGAAGTCATCCGTGGGCAGCATCCAGATGGCCGGCCAGAGGCCCTTGCCGCGCGGCAACCTCGCCCTGAATTCGAAGCGGCCGTAGGTCCAGTCACCTTTGTTCTTGGTCCGCATCCGGGCGGAAGTGTAAGTGTAGGCGAGGTTAGTAGTGCCGGGAGGCTGGTAGTAGTCTTTGCGCGCCTCAATCACGAGTTTGCCGTCTTCGATTCGCGAATTCTCTGGACGGTCGGTGTAGTATTCGAGCTCGTTATTTCCCCAGCCGGCCGGCGATCCCGTGCCAATCTGATGTTCCCACCGGGTCGTATCGATTGCGGGGCCGTTGAACTCATCCGACCACGCCAGCCGCCAGCCGCCCCCACGGTTGCGGCGAGGCGTGTGGTTGACACGCGTGGCGAGGGAAACAGTCCGGGTCACGCCCTCTTTGCCCAGGGAAAGCCGCTGGGTCGTCGTCTGTCCCTCGAAGGAAACGTCGACTTCGTAATCTCCTAGAAACCCCCGGACTTCCGCCTTGCCCTGCTGATCGGAAACCTGAGAGACATCTGTCCACCAGTCGTTGAACACCGTCTGGAGAAAGGCCTGACCGGCGGGCTTGAGCGTCCAGTCGTGGCGGAACATCGGTGCGTCCTGGTGCCAGTGGGCGCCGTCCCAGAAGCCCCACATCAGAAAATTCTCGGCCCGCGGATGGCTGAAACAGATGACGAGGAGATCTCGCATGTAGTCGCCCATGATCTCCTCGTCGGCGCCTGAAGCATCGAATTCGGTGATGCTGATGGCGGCGCCGTAGCCGGAGAAATTCTCGAAGATGCTGTAGACCTTTTCGGGTCCGGTCAGGGTCGAGCCCATGTGGCCCTGCATGCCGATCCCGTCAATCCGGCCCCCGTTGGCGAGGATCGTCTCGATGACGGCCCGATAGCGAGCCTGCGTCGTGACATCCTTACCGCCATTACTGATGATGCTGTATTCGTTGATGTACAGTTTAGCGTCGGGGTCAGCCTGGGCCGCCAGTTTGAACCAGTCGGCGTAAATCTGCTCGCCTCCGAAGAGGTTCTTAAGATCGGTGAGGTGCACCGGTTCATTCAGCACGTCCCATTCGGCGATTTGCCCTTTGACCCCAGGGTAACCGGCTTCTTCAGCGATGTGTTCGGCAATCCGGTTTCTCACGTAATCGGGATTGCGGTTGTCTTGGATATCCTGCGGCAGATACTGCCAGGCAGGCCAGACCAGATTGTGTCCGCGGACACGGATTCCAGCGTTGCGGAACTCGCGTGTCGTATTCACCACCTGTTCCTTGGTTCCTTCCGAATAGGGATCTTCCCAGTTCGGCCATTTATGCGCGTTCTCGAAGACAAGGATGCTCCAGGTCTTGCCGTCACCGTTCAGATTGAAGATCTGTTCCCGGTATGTTTCGTCGTCGGGCGTGGTTCCGAGCATTCGCCACATACTCACTGCCGTCCCAAATCCAAAAGCGTGGCGCTTCATCCGGAAGTGGACTGTCGCCCCCGGAATCGGAGCTCCGGCCTGATCAACGACCTGAATTTCGAGCGGCGCCTTGCGCAGAGTCTCGATACGGGCGAGGGCCTCCGCTCGCCAGGGCGCGTCCGGTGAATGCCCCGCGTAGTCGAGGTGATAGCGCGACTTCGGAAGCTGGGCAACGCTGCAGGCGGTGCCGAAATTCAGCATAGCCAGCCCCGCGATTTGGACTTTCTGCGCCTGAAAGCCGAGGTTTATCTGGTAGCGGGCCTGCCCGGCAGCCAGCGTCAGGCGGGCCTGAAACGGAATCATCCACTGCTGCCATTGGCCGGCCGGGGTCTGATCGAGCGAGAGAGACTTGTCATAAGGACTGGTGGTTTGCTCGAAGATGTGAGTCAAGTAGCCCTCACCGTCAGCCGCAGAAATTCCTCTGACCCAGATAACCAGAAGAAGAGCGTCCCCCTGGGTGACAGGCTGTCCGGTGCTGAAGCGGATGGCGGCATCCCAAGGGTTTGTCATGGCCGCCGAGGTCGTGAGCTCCCGGATCTGGGTGAAGGGCTCGGCACCCGACCAGGTCTTGGGTTCGACCGTGACGTTGGTGGGCGAGAGCAGTCCGAGCGTGCCCGACTCTGAGTCGGTGAAAACCCAGCTGCCACCTTCGATTCCTTGTTCAGCAAGCTGCGCACGCAGAGCCGTGTGATACGCATCTTCGGCGGCGACCAGAAATGAGACGTTGGCGAAGATGAAAGCCAGTCCCAGGCCGAGGATAAAGAACCTGTCGCTCTTCATGATAGGTAGTCCTCTGTATCCGGGCAGACAATATCCGATTCCCGCACTTGCGACAAGCGGCTTTAGAGATGACGCGGGCTTCCCTTTTCATGGACCGCATGAAACTTCAGCCTTACAATGAATGTATATAAATCAGCGGAAATTTCGCTGGTACGAAAGGGGCGAAGATGCGACGCCTGTTTTTTGGGGTGAGTTTTGCCCTCGTCACGGTCTATTGCCTGGCTCAGACCTCAGACTGGTTCTCGGGCGGCGGCCGTCGTCGCTGGGCGCCCCCGAGTTTCCCGGAAGCGCCGGAGGTCGGTCCGCCTACCCACGAGTACACTTTCGCCCGGTTGGTTTACTCGGGCGGTCGTGGCTGGCGCTATGACAGCTGGACGACCGATGCGCCGAAAGCTGACGTGACCTTCGTCGCCGGTATCAAGCGGCTGACCAACCTCGACGTTCGTGAATCGCCCTTCTTCATACCTCTGACATCGCCGGAAATCTTCAAGTATCCCTTTTTGTACGCAGTGGAAGTTGGCTATTTGCAGCTCTCGGACGAAGAAGCTGCCACATTGCGCGAGTATCTGCTGCGTGGTGGGTTCTTCGTCGTCGATGATTTCCACGGAACCTATGAATGGGCCAATTGGGAGGAACAGCTACGAAAGGTATTCCCGGAATGCAAGATCGAAGAAATCCCTCTGTCCCACCCTATCTTCCATTGCTTCTTTGATTTGCAGGAGCTCATCCAGGTGCCCGGGATCCAGTATCTCTATACAGGCCGTCCTTACGAGCAGGATGGGTACATTCCCCATTACCGCGGAGTCAAGGATGAAAGCGGTCGCCTCATGGTCGTTATCAATTTCAACTCCGACATCGGCGACGCGTGGGAGTGGGCCGATTACCCGCCTTATCCCGAGAGGTGGTCCTCGACCGCGTATCGGCTGGGCATCAATTACATCATCTACGCGATGAGCCATTGAGCTGCTGCCAGCGAGGTTTCCGAGACAGAGGGTTGCAAGCCGCAGCCTGTCCGCCGAGCGCGCGGGGAGTTCGCAATTCGAAGACGTTGTTTCTATGGACTCGCTTTTCGAGCTTCTTTTTAAGTACAAGTGGTTTTTGTTCGAGAAAGGCAGGATCTTCCTGGAAAGCCGTTTTTCCCCCTGGTTGATTCCGCTCCTGGCCATCGTCCTGGCCGTGGCCCTTTACTGGTTCAGCTCGGCCAGGAAGGGAAACACCGTCGAGGTGTTCGAGCCGACCACGGCAGCTCCGCGCCGCATGCCCATCTGGCTGTTGATCGGCTTGCGCGCCGTAGTTCTGGCCGCGCTGCTTCTTGTGCTCATGCGGCCGACACTGGTTGTTTCAAGCTTGCTGCCGCGCGAGAACATTGTGGCCGTGCTGGTGGACGACTCGAAGAGCATGACCCTGCGCGACGTCGCGGGGGGGACCCGATTGGATGCCGTGAAGCGCTTGCTGAGCCCAGGCCAGCAAGGCTTTCTGGCGGAGCTTGAGCAACGCTTCCAGACCCGCCTGTTCAGCTTCTCGCGCGAGAGCCATCGCGTGCAGTCCGCCTCTCAGCTGAGAGCCGACGGAAAAGCCACGAGCCTGGAGGCAGCGCTCCAGGGCGTACTCCGCGAGTTTACGTCGGCGCCCTTGGTTTCCGTTGTAGTGATCTCGGATGGCGCCGACAACTCTTCGTCCAACCTGTCCACGGTGCTGAACGAGTTGCGCAGCCGGAAGATCACGGTCAGCTCCTTAGGCGTGGGGGCGGCCACGGTCGACCGCGATATCGAAATCGTCCAGGCCAGCGCGCCGTCCACGGTGCTTCCAGGGTCCATTACGCAGGCCGTGGTGTCGCTCAAAAGCGCTGGTTTCGCAGGTCGACAGGTGACGCTGGAAGTTCGGGAGAACGGCAAACTGATCAATTCGAAACCAGTCGAGCTCGAAGGCAGTAATGAACCGCAAGTTGTCGATATCGATCTGACGCCAAAGGGAAACGGGCCGAAAACGTACACGCTGGCGGTGAGGCCTCAGGACGGCGAAGCTATAACCGTCAACAACGAGCAGAAAATGGTCCTGAACGTCGAGGACATCCAGCCGAAAATCCTCTACCTGGAGGGCACGCCGCGCTGGGAGTACAAGTTCATCCGCCAGGCGCTCTCCAAAGACAAGAACCTGCAGCTGGTGACCCTGTTGCGCACATCCGGCAACAAGTTTTACCGCCAGGGTGTGGAAAGCGAGGACAATCTGGCGGGCGGGTTTCCGGCAAACCGGGAGGAACTCTTCCAGTACAAAGGGCTCGTGCTTGGCAGCATTGAAGCCACCTTCTTTTCGAAGGAACAGGCTCAGATGATTGCCGATTTTGTCAGTGTCCGCGGCGGCGGATTCATGATGCTGGGAGGAAAGACCTCGTTTGACGCCGGCAACTATGCCAACACCGCGATCGCGGACATTCTGCCTGTCATCCTCGGCGAGAGAGCACAAGGTGTTTCCTACTTGCGGCAGCCCGAGAAACTGGAGCTGACCTCGTACGGCAAGAACCATCCGATTACTCGACTGGTGACCGACGAAGCTCAGAATGAAAGGAGATGGGCATCCCTCCCCCCGATCGGGGACTTCAACTGGATCGCGACCAGCAAGCCGGGGGCAACCGTGCTGGTGCGGGGTAACGGCAGAGGATCGCCGGTGATGCTCGCCGCTCATCGCTACGGACGGGGCCGCGCGCTTGCCTTCATGGCGGACAGCTCCTGGAGATGGCGCATGGAAATGCCCCACAACGACGACTCGCATCAGGTCTTCTGGCGTCAGGCCGCTCGGTGGCTGGTCGGCTCCGCCCCCGACCAGGTGAACCTCGATCTCGGTGATGGAGTCTACGCCGAAGACGACACCGTTCGGCTCAACGTGGATGTCAACGACGCCTCCTTCCGAGGCTTGAACAATGCCGACGTCACGGTCGCCATCGCGTCGCCGGCCGGCAAAAGGACCGAAATCCCGATCAAATGGTCAGGACAGAAGGACGGCGCCTACCTGGGTGCATTTCGGCCTGAAGAAAAAGGAATTTACGAGATCCAGGCGACTGCCCAGGCGCAGGGGAAGGAAATCGGAACGGCCCGCCAGTTTGTCGTAGTGGAGGAGTCGAACAAGGAGTTCTTCAGCCCCGCTCAGAATCGGGAGCTGCTGACGCACGTGGCGTCGCAGACCGGTGGCAAGTACTATCCGCTCAGCGCGGCGGCGCAAATACCCGAAGAGTTGGTCTATCAGGAGCGCCCCAACTCGGTGCCGCAGTACCTGCCGCTGTGGGACATGCCGATTCTCTTTCTGATGATCTGCGGGGTACTGACAGCCGAGTGGTTCCTCCGCCGGCGAGGAGGGTTGGCGTGAAGGGTGGTCGGCAAGATTTACATGAACTCCAGTTCGGCCTCGCTGATCCGCGCCCGTTCGGGGTTCGTCTAAAAATCAGGGCATGGCCAATGCACTCGAAAATAAAGTGGGCCTGGATAGTCTCTTTGGTGGCGGCTATCTGCCTCTCGGCTTCCCTTCTTGCCCAGTCCACGCACGCGTTGATCGTGACCAGCGCCTCTGGCGAGGATCAATTCAAAGAGCAGTTCTGGGACTGGGGAATGCGGCTCAAACACGTTCTTACGGAGCAGATGCGTGTCCCGAAAGAAAACGTCCTTTTTCTGTTTGAGGATCCGTCAAAAGGGGCCTCGCTGGTTTTCGGGAAATCGACCAGAAGCGAGCTGACCAGGGCAGCCGAGGAGCTGGGTGGCGCCGCGAAGGCGGGAGACCTGGTTCTGATTGTGTTATTGGGTCACGGCAGTTACGACGGCCTGACCTACAAGTTCAATCTGGTTGGTCCTGATGTGACGACGGCCGACTTGGAACAGCTGCTTGACCGTTTTTCGCGCCAGCAGGTGGTTCTGGTCGCCGCGACTCCGTGCAGCGGGGGATTGACACGCACGCTGGCCGGGAAGAACCGCGTCATTATGGCGGCGACGAAAAGCGAGCTGGAAAACAACCAGACTGTCTTCGGCGGGTTTTTCGTGGAGGCTTTTGAAAATCAGGTGGCGGATTCCGACAAGAGCGGCCGGGTTTCGATGCTGGAAGCTTACCTGTTCGCGCGCAAAAAAGTTGAGGACTGGTACGAGGAGCGCCAGAAGTTGGCCACCGAGCATCCGCTGCTCGAGGACGATGGCAACGGCCGCGCTTCCTCCGTCCCTTCGCCGCAGACCGGAGATGGGCTGCTTGCCGGCAGGCTTTCGCCGGGACCGGCCATTCCGCCCGCATTGGCAGCGTACCCCGTTCATACGGAAGGCGGAGTGTCAGCGGGCAATCAGAAGGAGCTGCGCGAGCTTCAGGCGGCTAAGAGGAAGGTCGAAGCTGACATCGCGGCACTGAAATACAGAAAATCCAGCATGGAAGAGGCAGAGTATCAGAAGGACCTGGAGAAGTTGCTACTGGAGCTGGCGCGGACTGACAACCGCATCCGGGAGTTGGAGAAACCAAAATGAAGGGTTACAGCCCGGCGAGGCGCAGAACAGATCCAACGGACGGCACGAAGGGACGTCCAGGATCGTCGGCACTGTTCTTTGGCCCTCTGCGGCTGATGCTGCCGCTTCTTGCCTTCTGCCTTGTGCTGGTGCTGGTCGTCGCCTCTCGGCAGGCCGCCGGGCTCGCTGAAACTCCCCAGGCGGCGCAAGCGCTCCTTTCCCAAGGCCGGTATGCCGAGGCGCTGGCGGCTTACGAACGACTGGCCGAACGGCCCGACAGCTCCGGACCCGTAAGAGTCGCGCTCCTCAAGGTTCTCCAGCTGACCGGCAAGTATGCACGGGTGGAAGAGCTGGCATCGCAGTACCTGCAAGCCTCGCCCAATTCCGCTTTCTCCTTCTGGCTCGGGAAGGCGCGAGGCGCGCAGGGCAAATATGCGGAAGCGGAAGCCGCTTTTCGCAGCGCAATGCGCTCTGAGAGCCAAAACGGTGTTGGTGATGAAGCGGCCCTGGAGCTTGCCCTGCTTCTGAAAGAAACAGGGCGGCTGGACGAGAGCCGCGCTGAGTTCCAGCGATTGTATGAGCAGATCGCTGCCGACAGCGCCAAACTGGGACTGGCGGCGGTGGCCTTGCAGAACCTCGAGCAGTTTCAGGAGGCGAATTCTGCCTTCAGGCAGG
The DNA here is from genome assembly GCA_041946865.1 of Acidobacteriota bacterium. GTDB lineage: Bacteria > Acidobacteriota > UBA6911 > RPQK01 > RPQK01 > RPQK01. Next base: position 27,070 of record JBHGBF010000032.1, read on the forward strand.
CCACCGAGACAAGTCCTGAGGACGCGGATATCTGGAATGCCTGGGGCCGCCTTTTCCTTGAGAAATACGACAAGGCGAATGCGGCGTCCGTGTTCGAGGACGCTCTCAAGGCCGCTCCAAATCACCCGGACTCGCTCGCAGGCCTGGCCCAGTGCCTCGCCGAAGAGGACGGCCAGCGGGCCCAGTCCCTCGTTGAAAAGGCGCTTGGTGTCAATCCCAACCTGATTGAAGCTCACCTTCTGCTCGCCCAGGCGGCCATTGAAGCCGAGGATTTCGACAAAGCGGCAGATCACATCCAAAAGGCCCTGCAAGTGAATCCCAGCTCGCCGGAAGTCCACTCATGTAAAGCCGTCCTCCACTTCGGGAAGCGCGAACCATCCGCACTCCAGCAGGAGATCCAGGCGGCTCTAAAGACCAATCCCCACTGCGGCCCGCTGTACGAAAACCTTGCTGATTATGCCGTCACGCAACGTTTCTACGAGCAGGCAGTCGATTACTTCCGCAAGGCCATCGAGCTGAATCCCCGTCTCTGGAGCGCTTACTCGGGGCTGGGAATCAACCTTCTTCGCCTGGGTGACGAAGCCGCAGCCAAGGAAGCGCTCGAGATCTCGTATGCGAACGACCGCTTCAACGTCTGGACGGTCAACACCTTGCGCCTGATCGACAGCTTCGAAAACTTCGACACGATCGAAGTGCCGGCCGGGAGCATTGGGTCTCGATCCAGCGCACAAAGCGCACCACTTGCCCGCCGCGCTTCCGCCCAGGCGCCCGATTTTCGCATCAAGCTTCACAAGAAAGAGTCGGCGATTCTGCGTCTTTACGTGCCGGATCTGCTGCGGCAGGCGTTCGAAACCCTGTCAGCGAAGTACGCTTATCACCCGAAAACCCCGCTCTACCTGGAAGTCTTTCCCGATCATGAAGACTTTGCCGTTCGCACCTTAGGTTTGCCCGGGCTAGGAGCTTTGGGTGTCTGCTTCGGCCCAGGGATCGTGATGGACTCCCCGAGCGCTCGGCCAAAGGGCGGCTTTCACTGGGGCAGCACCTTGTGGCACGAGTCCGCTCATGTCATCACGCTGGGCATGACCGACCACAACGTGCCCCGCTGGTTCAGCGAAGGGTTGTCGGTCATGGAGGAGCATAAGGCCAGGCCCGGGTGGGGAGACAACGTGAGCCTGGAAGCGATCAAGGCCATGCAGGACAAGAAGCTGCTCCCGATCGCCGAGCTGAATGCCGGCTTCCAGCGGCCGCGTTTCCCGGGACAGGTCCAGTTGTCTTACTTCCAGGCTGGTCAAGCCTGCGAGTTCATCGACAAGCAGTTCGGTTTCCCCGCGATTCTCAACATGCTCAAGGGCTTCAAAGAGGGACACACGCTGGAACAGGTTTTGGCGGACACGCTGCAACTCTCTACTGAGGCGTTCGACAAGCAGTTCAACGAGTTTCTGCAGTCCCGATTAGGCCAGGCGTTCAAATCGGTAGATTTCGAATTGCTCGAGGACAAGGCTTCTCTGAAATCGCCGGAAAAGCTGCCGGCCTGGCTCGCGCGCCACCCCGACAGTTTTTTCGCCAACCTGAAGCTGGGCTCGTTTTACGCCGAGCAAAACCAGCCGGATAGGGCCGTCCCCTACCTCCAAAAGGCGAAGAAGCTTTTCCCGGCCTATGACAAGCCGGATAACCCGTACCGGCAGCTGGCGCGAATCTACAAAGCGCAGAACAAGCTGCCGGCCGCGATTGCGGAGCTGGAAGCGCTGACCGCCATCAACGCCGGCGATTTTGAAGCACTCAAGCAGCTGGGCCAGTGGCTTAAGGAAAGCGGGAAGCCCGAGCGAGCCATGCCGGTGCTCGAGAATGCTCTGTACGTCTATCCGTTCGACCCGGATATTCACAAGCTCCTGGCCGAGATCGGGTCCTCGCAGGGGAAGCTGGAGCTGGCCTTGAGGGAGTATCGGGCAGTGCTCGCCCTGAATCCGGATGATCCGGCCGCCGCGCATTTCAATGTGGCCCACGTCCTTTTTGAAATGGGCAGAAGGTCCGAAGCCAGGCAGCAAGTCCTGTCCGCGCTGGAAATCGCACCAGGCTTTCAGCCGGCTCAGGAGTTGCTGCTGAAACTGAGTCAATGAAGAGTCGTGCCGGTTACCAGTTGCCGGTGACCGGAAGGAGTGAGGTAATCGAATGCTAAGGGACAATCGGGTGGAAAGAACTGAAGCGGCATTGGCTGCGTTTCCTCAGACGCGCCCGTCTGCCGAAGCTGAATTAATCGATAAGATGCAGAAGGCCAACGCGCTGATCCTCAACCAGATACGGAAGGAGATCGTAGGCCAGGATGACGTGGTCGAGCAGGTACTCATTTCGCTGTTTGTCGGCGGTCACTCAATGATCACCGGCGTGCCAGGGCTGGCCAAGACCCTGCTGATCAGGACGGTCGCCAACGTCCTTGACCTCAAATTCAAGCGGATTCAGTTCACACCGGATTTGATGCCGGCCGACATCACCGGAACGGACATCATCGAAGAGGACCACGGGACGGGACGTCGGACCATGAGTTTCGTAAAGGGACCGATCTTCGCGAACATCCTGCTGGCCGACGAGATCAACCGAACCCCGCCGAAGACGCAGTCAGCGCTGCTCGAGGCGATGCAGGAGTATACGGTGACCGTGCAGGGAGTCACCTACGAGCTGGAACGCCCGTTCTTCGTCCTGGCTACCCAGAATCCGATCGAGCTGGAGGGAACCTATCCCTTGCCGGAAGCCCAGCTCGACCGGTTCATGTTCAACATTGTCATCGATTACCTCAGCGAAGATGAGGAAGTGGAGGTCGTGTCCGCCACCACCAAGCATCGTGATATTACTTACGAACGCTTGATCAGCGGTGCTGACATTCTCGAGTTCCAGCGAGTCGTACGAATGATTCCGGTCGCCGACTCCGTGACCCGTTATGCGGTCAATCTGACAAGGGCATCGCGGCCGGGCGACTCGAGCGCCCCGGATTTCGTGAAATCGTGGGTGAATTACGGCGCGAGCCTTCGGGCCTCGCAGTTCCTCATCCTCGGCGCCAAGGCACGGGCGGTCATGCAGGGCCGTTACAACGTGTCGATTGAGGATATCCGATACCTGGCTCACCCTGTCCTGAGGCACCGGATCCTGACCAATTTTCAGGCGGAATCGGAACAAATCACGACGGACCACATCGTGAGCAGGCTGGTTGAGGCAGTGCCGGCACCGGCGTCAGGGATGTAGGGCAAAAGCATTCCCGAGAGGAAACTATGCATGCTTCAGTTTTCGCCCGGCAGACCCGATCGAAGACCAGGTTTCTCGATCCCTCGATTCTGGCCAAGATCCGGAACCTGGAGCTGATCGCGCGCACCGTGGTCGACGGTTTCATCTCCGGTCTGCACCGGTCGCCCAATCTCGGTTTCAGCCTGGATTTCGCCGAGTATCGGCAATACATGCCCGGTGATGACGTGCGGCGCATTGACTGGAAGGTCTACGCCCGATCGGATCGTTTCTACGTCAAAGAGTACGAAGGCGAAACGAATACTTACGTGCATCTGCTCCTCGATATCAGCGCGTCGATGGGTTATGGTTCGCGCCCGAAGCCTGAGGGAGTGACGAAGATCGAATACGCCTCCTTCCTGACCGCATCACTGGCCTACTTTGCCCAGAGGCAAAAGGACAGCGTGGGATTGGTGACTTTCGACAACCGGATCGTAGAACGCGTCCCGCCTCGCTGCCGGATTGCCCACATGAACAGCATCCTCCACCTTCTGGACCGGGCGGACCCGAGCGATCACAGCGAGTTCCACAAACCGCTGGAGGCGCTGGCGAAAAGCATTCGTCGCCGCGGCATTGTCGTCCTGATATCCGATCTGTATGCCCCAACTGAAGAGGTCGTCAAGAGCCTGAGCTTATTCCGGTTCAAGGGGAACGACGTGGTCATTCTTCACGTGCTGGACCCGCAGGAGATCGAGTTCAATTTCTCGGGAGGGGTTCGGCTGGAAGACATGGAGACGAAACGGGAGGCGGTTCTTTCGGCTGATGAGGCCCGGACGAACTATCTACGCCTTCTGAAGGAGCACAGCGAACGAATCAAGAAGGAGTGCGGTGTCCTGGGAATTGACTATACCCTGCTCAACACCGCGCGGCCTCTGGATTACGCGCTGTATTCGTATCTGTACACGAGGCAGAAATCGATGTGAAACGCCGCTCGTTACTGGTTACCCGTTAGCGGCCCTCAGCGTCTTCCGCCCCTTCAGGGCTTGTCGTGGAAGATCCTGGGAACCCAGGGCTTCGCGCAAAGCGCTCCGCCCTGGGCTAATAACTTTCGGCCTTCCAGGCCGAGGATTTCGGTCTTTCAGGTCGAAGGGTTGGAGGTTCTACGGACCTCCAAGGGAAGACTGAGAAGGCGGCGATGCTGTTCTTCGGCCTGAAAGGCCGAAGAAACTGGACTTTGGCGAAAGTATAAGATGAATCAACAGGAACCGCTGCTGTGTGGCTGTATCACGCTGAAAGCGTGATAGACGCCAGGTGTTTTGTGTGGAGGCATGACAGCCCAGGGTAGCGCTTTTCAGCTACCCTGGGTAACTTGGTGTGTACGCCCGTTCCCTGAAGGGGAACAGCAAAGCGGCGTCGCCATATTGCGCTGCCCTTTAGGGCAGAAAGGCTTGTTCTGCAACAGCTTCCCAGGGTAGGCGCTCAACTGCGCGCCTACCCTGAGCTGTCTTGCCCAACGCCTTCGGCGTGAAAAAGTTCACACATCTGTTTATTTCGCCAAAGTCCAGTCTCTTCGGCCTGAAAGGCCGAAGAAAGGAAGCTCGGCCGATCTGACTGGTAACCGGTAACTGGCAACGGGCAACCGGCAACCGGCAACGGGCAACCGGCAACCGGCAACGGGCAACGGGCAACCGGCAACCGGCAACGGGCAACCGGCAACCGGCAACGGGCAACCGGCAACGGGCAACCGGTAACGGGCAACCCGTAACCGGCAACGGGCAACGTGCAACCGGTAACGGGCAACGGGCAACGGGCAACCGGTAACGGGCAACGGGCAACCGGCAACCGGCAACGTGCAACCGGCAACGGGCAACGGGCAACGGGTAACGGGCAACCGGCAACGGGCAACGGGCAACCGGTAACGGGCAACCGGTAACGGGCAACGGGCAACCCGTAACCGGTAACGGGCAACGGGCAACCGGCAACCGGCAACGGGCAACGGGTAACGGGCAACGGGCAACGGGCAACGGGCAACGGGCAACCGGTAACGGGCAACCGGCAACCGGTAACGGGCAACGGGCAACCCGTAACCGGCAACGGGCAACCCGTAACCGGCAACGGGCAACCCGTAACCGGCAACGGGCAACCGGTAACGGGCAACCGGCAACCGGCAACCGGCAACCGGCAACTCCTGCTCGCCATGCGCAGCCTGGCCGTGCTGCTGCTGGTTTTGGCTTTTTCCCGGCCGTATGTTGCGACCGATGATCCGGTGGCGGGCTCCTCGGCCCGAAAGTCGGTGGTTATTCTGCTTGACAACTCCTTCAGCATGCGGGCAGGTGACCGGTTCGAGCGCGCCAAGGCCGAGGCTCTGCGCGTGTTGGGGACGCTGCGCAACGACGACAGCTGCGTGCTGGTCGCTTTCTCCGACACCAGCGCTGTTCTCAATGAGCCGCACAGCGAACGCAAGGGCCTGGTTACGCTGATTCAGGAACTGAAACCATCATTTCGTCCGACGGATTTTGGGCAGGCCATCAAACTGGCCGGGCAGTTGCTGAGCTCGGTGCCGAACGAGACGCAGGAAATCCATTTGGTGAGCGACTTCCAGCAGTCCGGCTGGAAACAGGAGGCGGCGGCCGTCGCCCTTCCTGAAAAGGTGAAGATCGTTCCGCATCGAATCGACGGCCAGGAGAATGGGAACAATGCGGTGACGCGGGTGGAGGTTGCCGAAACGGGGGCGCGGGGCCAGGTCGAGATCAAAGTGGCCGCGAGAATCGCCTCGAGTCAGAAACTGTCCGCCCCGATCACGGTGCGGGTCAACGGAAAAGTCGTTGGAGAAAAGCGGGTCGAGTCAGAGGCGGGGCAGACGACTCTGGTCGAGTTTGCGCCTTGGACCCTGCCTGCGGGTATCAACCGCGGGACAGTGACGCTTCGAACGGACGATGAGCTGCCTGAAGACAACTCCGCTTTCTTTGTCGTGAATCCTCTAGCCCGTCAGAAGCTGCTCCTGCTGACCGAAGCGGAAGCTGCGGGCAGGCCGGGCGCTTACACCGAAGATCTGTATATCCGGAAAGCGCTTGCCTCAGGTCCTGGCGCTCCGTTTGACATCGTCACGGAAGCCGCCGGGAGGGCGCCGGCCGACCTGAGTCCCTTTTCAGCCGTTTTGATCAACGATCCCGCCGTCCTGCCGGCCTGGCTGGCAGCGAAGCTGGCTGTTTTCGTGAACAACGGAGGTGGATTGGTCATCGGCATGGGAGATCGATCGAACCTCAGAGAACTGAACGAGAAAATCGGAAACTTGCTGCCGGCGCGATTGATCCGCAAGCGGCAAGCGATTGCTTCGGGACTTCCCCTGATCACCAATATTCAGAAGCAGCATAGCGTGTTTCGCGTTTTTCAACCGGTTCACCAGTCGTATTTCCTGACGACACCTTTTCGCGCTTACGTGGAAACCTCGCCGATTCCGGGCAGCTCCGTGCTGATGGAGCTGGGCCAGGGAGCACCGCTGCTGCTGGAACGGATCACAGGCAAGGGCCGGGTCCTGCTCTACACGTCGGCGTTCAGCACGGGTTGGAATGACCTTCCTCTGAAGGCGGTCTTCCTGCCTTTCTGTCACGAGCTGGTGAAGTACGCGATGCGCTTCGAGGGCGCCGGCGACTCGCTGCGTGTAGGCGAGAGTGTGCCTGTCAGCCGGCTCAACCCTAATTTCGAGAAAGCGCTGGAAAAAGTGTCGGACACGGGGTCTGCCTTCCGGCAAGGCTGGAAAATCAGCTCGCCGGGCGGGCAGGCCATCCGGCTGAGTGAACAGGAACTGGTCAACTCGCCTTTCCTGGCGCTCGAGGAACCTGGGTTTTACGAGACCGAGGTGTGGAACCAGCACAATGTGGTCGCCGTGAATCTGAATCCGGCGGAGTCAGACCTGACGCCGGTCGATCCGAAGCAGGTACTGCGGTCGATCGAACGCACGGCAGCGAGGCCCGATTCAGAGGCGCAGGCCGGGCCGTTGGCGCCTGACGAGCGCGCGGCGCGGGAACGCAGCCAGAGCCTTTGGTGGTACCTGATCCTGGTGGCAACCGGCCTCCTGGTCGCCGAAGGGAAACTGGCGAACCACTACCGCACGCAGGTTTAGAGGTGTACCTCAATGACAAATGCTTATCTCAAACTGGAAGACAAGATCCGCCAAGTTCGCCGCAGGATGAGGTGGATCCTTTTTGCCAAAGGCCTGGCTGTCTCTCTGGGGATCGCTATTGCTATCCTGATTCTGGCTGGGTTTGCGGCTGATCACTGGAATTACAGCGCCTCGGCGCTTCGCCTGGCCCGCGCCGGCTCTCTGATCGCCATCCTGGCGGTGTTCGGCTGGTTCCTGGTGCGGCCGCTGCTGCGGCCCGTCCCTGACACCCGGCTGGCGCGGTACGTCGAAGAGCGGCATCCCGAGATTCAAGACCGGCTGGTAAGCGCGATCGAGCTGGGGCAGAAAAAAGGCGAGGAGAATCCGCTGGTGCCCTTGTTATTTGCGGACGCCTTGAAACGGATCCGACCGATTGAGCCCCGCACTCTCTTCAACCCGCGGGAGCCGCTCCTGTCGGGCCTTGCCGCCAGCTGCCTGGTAGGTTGCTTTGCGCTGCTGCAGCTTTTTGGACCTGACTTCCTGCATTACGCCACGCTGAAACTCTATGCCGACTGGCTCTATCCCCAGGGCACATCGATTTACTCGATCGAGGTGGTCCCCGGCGATGCTCGAGTCCGTAAGGGCTCCGATCAGCTCATATCCGCGCGGCTGATCGGATTTGATTCCCCGCAGGTGAGCTTCTTCTCTCGGTACCAGAGCAGCGCCAGGTGGGGGAAAAGCCGGATGGAACCGGAAAAGAAGTCCAGCTCGTTCGGCTTTCTCTTCCTGGACCTCAAAGAGAAGGTCCACTACTACGTGCAGGCGGGCAACGTGCGTTCCCGCGAGTTTACGATCGAGGTCCGTGATGTGCCGCAGGTCGAGCGCGTGAATCTCCTTTATCACTACCCCCAGTACACCGGGCTGCCTGATCGCAAAGAGGAGGACACGGGTGACATTGCCGCGCTGCAAGGCACCAGGGTCGAAGTGGAGGTGGAAACAAACATCACGGCGCAACCCGCCAGGCTGTTGCTCGCGGAAGGGACCGCGATTCCACTGAAGCAAACGGGTCACCGCACGCTTCGTGGAACGATCACGGTGACCAAAGACTCGTCCTACAAGGTCCAGTTGTCGGGCCCTAACGACCCGAACAGCTTCGAGTCAATCGAGTATTCGATCACCGCTTTTGAGGACCAGGCGCCACAGGTTGCCGTCACGAAACCGGGGCGCGACACCAGAGTGACGAAACTTGAGGAAGTTCTGGCCGAGGCCAAGGCCGACGACGACTTCGGGCTGCGGTCTCTCGAGCTGCATTTCAGCGTCAACGGCGGCCAGGAAAATGTCGTGAACCTCTTCCGAGGCAAGGGAGAGGCCGCCAAATCGATGTCCGGCACCCACACGTTTTTCCTGGAGGAGTATGACCTTCAACCCGGCGATTTTGTCACCTATTTCGCCCGGGCGACCGACGTCAAGAACAAGACTGACAGTGACATCTACTTCCTCGAGGTCCGGCCTTTCGGCAGGGAATATTCCCAGTCGCAAACGTCGGGAATGCAGGGGGGCGGGCAAACCGACACCTTGCTGTCACGGAGGCAGAAGGACATTCTGGCCGCCACATTTCGACTGGTGCGGGATCGCAAGACTTTCGGCAAGAGAGAATACAGCGAAAACCTTAAGGTTGTGGCCGACGAACAGAATAAGCTTCAGCGGGAGGCCAAAACCCTGTCCGAGAGAATGATCCGAAGGGCCCTGACCGATCACGATGAGGACTTCCAGAAGCTCGTGGAGAATCTCGAGAAGGCAGTCGAGGCCATGACTCCGGCTCACCGCTATTTGAGCGAGGAAAAACCTAGCCAGGCGATGAGGCCCGAACAGACGGCGCTTCAGCATTTGATGCGCGCGGAAAGCTTCTACCGGGAGATCCAGGTGGCTCGCGGCAACGGGAGCGGCGGGGCCGGTAACCAGTCCGATGCCCAGGAGCTGGAGAACCTCTTTGAGCTGGAGCTTGATCAACTGAAGAACCAGTACGAGACGCTTCAGCAGCAACAGAATCGCCGCGCCGACACCGAGCTGGACGAAGCTCGCGATCGGCTCAAGGAGCTGGCCCGGCGCCAGCAGCAGCTTAATCAGCGCCAGGGACAGGCCGCAACGTCACTGTTCTCCCAGGGTGGCGGCGGGTCCCGGCGAGCCGAGCAGATGCGATTGCAGGAGGAGGTCCAAAAGCTGGCCCGACAGCTGGAGAGGCTCTCGCGCGAAAAGCAGAACGAAGAGCTCGGACAGGCCAGCCGCCGGTTACAGCAGGCAGCCCAGGACCTGCACAACTCGTATCAGGGGACAAATGCTTCAGGTGAAAACCGGGGAACCCGGGCTCTCAATAGGATGAACGACGCACAACGGCTGATCGATCGGTTCCGGGAGGGAAGCCTCAACGACGATGTGAGACGGCTCCAAGAGCAGGCCTCCGAGCTGAGCCGGCAGCAGGAGCAAGTTCGCTCCGATCTGGAAAGACTGACACAAGCGATCCAGGGTCTGGAGCAGGGCGGTGAGGCGGCCCGTCCGGCGGAAAGCCCGCGTGCCTTGGCGCGCCGGATTCAAAGCGCGAAGAACGACCTGAAAAGGGGCCTCGGGGAATTACAGCAGGGGCTCGATGAAACAGCACGCAGAGCCGCCGGACAACAGAAGAACGCCGGCTCGCGGGACCTGCGGTCTACGGCCAACTACCTGAGAGATGAAGGGCTCCCCCGGCGGATCGACCAGGGCCGGGATATGATCATGAGAGGCCTCGTCGACAATGCCCGGCAGCGGGAAGAAAGCATCCAGGATTCGCTCGGCGAGCTCAGCCAGCGCATGGCAAACGCGGAAAGAAGCCTGCAGCAAGGTGGGAATTCCGACTCCCCGCAGGACCGCCTGGAGGAAGCGCTGAACCGGACCGGAGATCTGGTCTCTGATCTCGAGTCGCTGCAGCGGCGGGCCCTTGAACAGACGTCGGGCCGCCGGTCCCGGGACGGGGAGCAGCCGCAACAGCAAGGCCGGCAAGGGCAGAAGGGACAAGAAGGACAACAGGGCCAGGCAGGCCAGGACGGACGGCAGGGAGGAGAGCCAGGCCGGCAGGCTCAACAAGGCCAGCAGGGTCAACGGGGCCGCGGACAGGTGGGCGGTGAAGCCGGATACCCCGGAGGCGGCCGGCAGTACGCCGGAGGGCCGTCGGGCGGTCGCGATGCCGTGAATTTCGGGGAACGCGCGCCGCTGGACGGCGTCGTCCCCCGCCTGACCCCGGAGGAGGCCCGGCAGTTCGATAAGGAGTTCCAGCTGCGCCTGCGGGAGGGTCAGGAGCTGGCCCGCCGGCTTCGCGATCGGCCTGACCTTGTCGCCCAGGTCGACGACATCTTGAAGCGCATGAAAGGGATGCCGCCTTCCCGCCTACTTGCAGACCAAGGCGAGCTGGCCCGTCTCAAGACCTCCGTGATCGACGGCTTCCGGCAGCTGGAGCTGCAGTTGAGCCGGGAGCTTAACGAGATTGGGCGCAGGGACAATATCCGCCTGAGCAAGGACGAGGAGATCCCCAAGGAATACCGGAAGCAGGTAGAAGACTACTACCGAGCGTTGGCGGAAAAGAGACTGGAGTAGATCCTGCGGGCGAGAGCGGAAGCGGGCGCGAGGCGGGAGAATCGCGGTCGGAACGCCCCGGCCGCACTCTTCCGCGTCGAGCCTCTTCCGCGTTATATTCCGGGGTAGGAGGTCACTATGGTTCGCACTGCCTCAACTATGCTGCCGCTCGGCACAGAAGCGCCCGACTTCGCGCTGGCCGACGTCGTGTCGCAGCGAACGTACACCCGCGACTCGTTTCGTGACAAAGATGCTCTGCTGGTGATGTTCATTTGCCGCCACTGCCCTTACGTACAGCACGTCAAGGACGAGCTGGCGCGGCTGGGCAGAGACTTCGAGGGCTCCCGGCTTGGCATAGTGGCTATCAGCTCCAACGACCCTCAGTCGTATCCGGACGACTCGCCGGCCCGGCTGAAGGAGATGGCGCTAAACCTCGATTTCCGGTTTCCGCTCCTCTTTGACGAGAGTCAGGCTGCGGCGCGTGCCTATGCGGCCGCCTGCACCCCGGATTTCTTCCTGTTCGACAAGGACCGGCGGCTGGTCTATCGCGGACAGCTCGACGACAGCCGTCCCGGCAACGGCAAGCCCGTTACCGGAGAAGACCTGAGGCGGGCAATTGACGCCGTTTTGAGCGGACGCCCGGTCGACCTCAACCAAAGAGCCAGCCTCGGCTGCAACATCAAATGGAAGCCCGGCAACGAGCCGGTTTACTTCCTGACACCGTCGTGACAGGCTGTCACCTTGTCACCTTGCACTCTGTCAGCTAGTCGCCCTGTGACCTGGGGGTCACCGGTCAGAAACCTCGTCAAGCTTGAACCTCCGGGAATTCACCCGCATCTATACCAGTGGAGACAAAGGATGTAGGTCAGGAGGGCCGTGAAAGTCCGGCGCCTGGTAGGGTCTCCGGCCTGGCACAGCGTGTTACACTGGCCAGGCGATGGAAGGAGTGGGGCCATGAGAAGCAGGGATCATGGAGTTTTCGTCATCTTAACTTTAGTTTTCATTGCCGCGATTCCGCTTTTGGCCGGGGCCGAGCCCGAGCCGGGGGTCGCCCGGGTCAGCTTGATCAACGGGGACGTGACGAGCATGCGGGGCGATTCCGGCGACTGGGTGGCGCTGACGGTAAATGCCCCGGTGGTCAGCGGCGACAAAATTGCGACCGGCCGCGGCTCGCGCACGGAGCTCCAACTCGATTACGCGAACATCCTCCGCCTTGGTCAAGACAGCGAGGCCCGGATTGCCGATCTTAGCCGATCCCGCATTCAGGTTCAGCTCTCACAGGGTGTGGCGAACCTCACGGTGATGAAGGACAACGACGCGGACGTAGAAATCGATACGCCTAACATCGCCGTGCGGCCGCTGAAAGAAGGCAGGTATCGGATCCAGGTCAATGAGCAGGGCGAAACCGAAGTCATCGTCCGCAAAGGGGAGGCTGAAGTCTTCACTTCGGAAGGGACTACCAGGGTCAGGAAGGGCGACATGGCCGTCGTTCGCGGCACGCAAGACAGTCCCGAATACCGGGTCATGAACGCTCCCGGGCGCGACGACTGGGACGAGTGGAACGAAGACCGCGATGACGTAGTCAAGAACGCCAGCAGCTGGGGCTACACCAGTCCTTATTACACGGGCGCTCACGACTTGGACCGTTATGGCCGGTGGCATCATGTCCCGGGCTATGGCTGGTGCTGGGCCCCGATAGGTATAGATCCGTACTGGGCTCCGTACCGCCTGGGGCGCTGGGTGTGGGAGCCCTATTGGGGCTGGACCTGGGTGTCGTACGAGCCCTGGGGCTGGGCGCCGTATCACTATGGCCGCTGGTTTTGCTACTCCAATGCCTGGTACTGGTGGCCGGGGCCGGTACACCGTCATTACCGGCCGTACTGGGCGCCCGCCTTCGTGACTTTCTTCGGTTTTGGCGCCGGTAAGTTTCACTTCTCCTTCGGTTTCGGCTTTGGCTACCATTCGCTGGGGTGGCTGCCCGTCGGTCCCGGAGACTATTACTACCCGTGGCATGGCCGCTACCGCTATCGCTACAACTCGGTCAACATCGTCAACGTCAGGAACGTGACGAACGTCTACAACTTTTACGGCGACGGCGCAGTCCCGCCGCTTGGTCGAGGCCGGGCGCATGGAAGCAACATCCGGAATGCCTTCGACAACCCGCGGCTGCGGAACAGCATTACGGCGGTCCAGACCAATGACTTCGTCAGTGGGCGCACCAGGCAGGGCAGCCGGGTCGACGAGAGTCTTTTGCGGGACGCTCATCTGGTCGCCGGCAATCCTCCGGCCGTTCCCACCCGGGAGAGCTTGAGAGCCAGCGACCGCACCGTGGCGGCGAACCGCTCGGGCCGCACGGACCGGTCCGAACGGATGTTCGCGCGGCGCACACCGCCTGAGGTCCGCACGAGTTTCAGTGATGGCGAGCGTGCCATGCGCGATATGGTGCAGAAGACCGACCCGACCGTCCTTGCGAGCCGAGGCCGGTCGGAGCGCGGCCCGACGGTGACAGGGAGCGCCGGCTCGGGGCGTGCGCAGGACCGCCGCGCAACGGGGAGGAGCTTCGAGACGAACTCCAACCGTTCAGAGACCGGGCGGTCGGTCCGCGAGAACGAGCGGCAGCCCGACAGCGCCGGATCTGCCGGTGGCTGGCAGCGGTTCGGGCGCGGCCGCGAGGCCACCCGGAGCTCTGAGAGCCGCTCCCAGGCTGGCTCCGAGAGCGGACGTTCTCGGATCGAGACGGGACGCGGGTCGACCGATCGCAGTCCCGCCGACCGAACGACGCGGGGCAACCAAGAGTCTCGCACTTCCCGCGGCAGCGAGTCGCGAGGGAACAGCAGCTCCAACAATGAACGCCGGTCGAACGAGTCTGTGATGCCGCCCAGCCGTTCCAAGGACGATTCCACGCCCGCCACCCCCTCCCGTGGTTCAAGCGGCCGGCAAGGACGCACGAATCGAGGGCCGTCCGACGATCAGAGCAACTCGAGGTTCATGACTATCCCGAGGACCTTTTCTGACTCACCGCGCTCCGGCGCCGCAGTCGTTACCATACCGAGTGACTCTAACCGCGGGAGTGTGGAGTCGGCTGCCCGCGGCCGGACCGCGCGGGGTCAGGAGACGCCACCGTTTGTGACCATTCCCAGGGGCGAGCTCGACTCGCCCCGGTCAGCGGGCCCGACGGTGATTACGATTCCCCGAGAGTCAAACCGCGGGAACGTCAGCCGGAGTAACGACCGCTTTTCCTCGGCTCCAAGAAGCGGGGTGGACCGCGACACCTCCAGGTTCAGCCGCGGCTCGGAGGGCAGGCTTCAGGAAGCGCCCCGGTCTTTTCGGCAGGAATCGACTCCCAGCTATCGTCAGAGCATGCCCAGCTACCGCCGGGAGAGCCCGAGTTACCGCCAGGAGAGCAGCCCTCGGTACTTCCGTCAGGAGAGCCCGCGATTCCAGGCCACGCCACGCTATGATGCGCCTTCCCGTGCGTGGGGCGGCAGTAGCGGCAGATCGGCCCGTTCCTCTCCGCGCTATGAAAGCCGCAGCGGCGGAGGAGGACAGCCGAGCTATCAAAGCTCATCTCCTCGCGGCGGCGGTGAGGGCCGCGGCCGGCGCGGTCGGTGACGCCACACGTGACAAGGTGCCAAGGTGACAAAAGGGCATAAGAACGGCAAGATTGGTTAGCCTCTTGCGCCCTTACAGGGCTGCGACGTCCGGTGCCGCTGTACCGGCCTTTCAGGCCTTGGACTTTGGCGAAAATAAACAGATGTGTGAACGTTCTTTACGCCGAAGGCGTTAGGCAAGACAGCCGCAGTTGAGCGCCTACCCTGGGAAACCGTTGCAGAACAAGCCTTTCTGCCCCGAAGGGGCAGTGCCAACATGGCGACGCCGCTTTGCTGTTCCCCTTCAGGGAACGGGCGTACACACCAAATTA
>JBHGBF010000320.1:0-9465 GCA_041946865.1 Acidobacteriota bacterium
GCATGATGAACTCCAAAAGCGCCTGCCGCTTCGCTCGCAGAAAACTGAGCGGTTACCGAAGATGAGGTAGCCCTCAGTTTTCGTACGGGGAGGCTCCGAAAGCGCCACAGAGCCGCAAGCGCAGCGCCTTCCAGCGGAGCGTCGGGTGCGTGCTTTCAGTACGAATCGATCTTGGTTCCGGCACGCGCCCCCGACGCGCTTCCGTCCGCTGACGGTCCGCTGGAAAGCGCTGCGCTTGCGGCTCTGTGGCGCTCTCGGAGCCTCCCCGTACGAGGGCTGAGGGATAGCGGAGGATGAGGTCGCCCCACATGAGCGTGGCTGTCAAAGGAGGGTATGGAGCGCGAGCCGACTGGAGTTGGAGCCGGATTCTCCTGTTTGGTCTTCTGCTGCTCCTGGGCGGGCTCTACCTGGGTGTAATCGTGGCCAGTAAGACCACCTTCCCCGAGTACTGGTTTCCGATCCTGGTGTACCTCGTTCCGCTTCTGGCTTTGGTCCTGCGCCCTCACGCTCCGGGAGTTCACGTCTTCGCCGCCCTGTTCGCATCGCTGTCCGTGATTTTCTTCGAGACCTTTGCAGACACGCTCTTTATTGGAAAACTGCCGGATTGGGCGAATAGCCTGATGGCATTCTTGTCGGGGGCTATGTGGCTGCTGTTTCCTTTCAGCTTTGTCCACTTTTCACTGGCCTTTCCCGCCGTCGCTCAGTGGCAGGAGCGGCGGCATCGCGCGCTGCTTTTCATCTGGATCCCTCTTGGAGTTCTCCTGGTCCTCAACGCTGTGGCCATGCTGGCGGGGACCAACCCGTTCGATAGTCTCTTCTGGGTCGTTTCCCCGCTCGGTTTCCTCGTGGGATTGGCTCTATTCGTCCGGAGTTATCTCTATTCGCTAACGGCAACCGAGAAGAACAGGTTGCGAGTCATGCTGGCCGGCTGCCTGGCCGGAGGGCTTCCCCTCATTCTCGCCAAAGTGGCCAGCTTGGATCAGCTGGAGTACCTGGCGGAGCTGCTCCTTCCTCTGTTTCCGCTTTCCCTCGCACTCGCGGTCCTGAAGGAGGATTTCGCCGAACCGGCCCCGATCGTTCAGAAGGTGCTCCGGATCTCGATGGTTGCTGCCGGCGGAGTCAGCACTTTCTTCCTGGCGTCCCTTCTCCTTTCTCTTGTCTTCGACTTGCCTGACCGGTCGCTCTCACTCTTCTCCCTGGTCGTTTCACTGGCGATGATCGTTCCGCTGGTCCGCTGGTCGGGCTCATACCTCGGCTCGCATTTCCGCCTGCCCCTTTCTGAGAGGCGAAGTGCAGCTGCGAGCTCGGCGACGTTTGAGCCCATCTCACCCAATCCCTACATAGTCGGTAACCCGGTCCGCACGCCCGAGATGTTCTTCGGCCGGACGGAGGACTTCCAATTCATCAGGACCAAACTCGACGGACAGCGCCAAGGCTGCGTGATCCTCCTCTGCGGAGAGCGCCGGGCAGGGAAAACCTCTATTCTTTACCAGATCCTCAACCGCCGGCTGGGTCCGGATCTGCTGCCGGTCTTCCTGGATATGCAGGAGCTGGTTGTCCAGGATGATCGCGAGTTTGTGAAAGCGCTGGCCACTCGCGTCGTCCGTGGATTGCAGGAGCAATTGACACCAGAGGTCTCGTTTCTCGCCGCGAACGTGGAAGACTACCTCCAGCTCTCGGCCTTTTTCGAGAGAATCATGAGCGCGCTAGGAGAGTTGCGCTTGCTGCTGCTGTTCGACGAGTACGAACTGATCGGGGAAAAGGTGCGTGAAGGACGCCTGAGCACCGAGGTCGGTGACTATCTCAACTCCATTTTGGAGAAGTATAGCCGGCTGAACCTGGTCTTTACGGGTTCCCGACCGCTTGAGGCGGACCCCACGTTTAATCGCCTCCTCGGCAAGTCGCTTTACCGGGAGATCTCGTTCCTGGCCACGCCCGATGCCGTGAACCTGATCTGTTCCCCACTGCGGGGGCGCGTCTCGTTTGAAAGCCAGGCTATCTCGGACCTGCTTGTTCTCACCCGGGGACATCCTTTCTTCGTTCAGGTCCTTTGCCAGCTCCTGGTGGAGCTGGTCAATGAGTCCCGCCGAACGACCGTCACGCGCGAGCTGGTTGCCGACGCGGTGGCCCGAGTGCTCGAAAGTCCTCCCCCGCAGTTTCTCTATAAGTGGAGCGGATACAGTCGAGCAGAGAAGCTGATATTAGCGGGCCTGGCGACCCTCCTCAACCGTCCGGGCTCCTATCTGCCGACCGACCGCCTGACTCGCCTTATCCTGAGCCTCCCGCAACAGCACCGCACGAACCTGGATTCAGTCAGCATCCGGATCGCCTTGGAGGATTTGCGGCGAAAAGGGACACTCGATCGAGACCAGGATCGCTATGGCTTCACTATGGACCTGCTCCGGCGCTACATAAAGGCCGAACACACGGTGTGGAGCGTGCTGGGCGAGAAGCGCTGAACGGCTCCTGAGGTCGTTCCCAGCCAGGCAGGGAGCGACTCCCGTTCGTAGTTCCGCCTTCTATGAGGGCGTGTCGGAGATGAGCCAGCGATTTGCGTTTGGAAACGCCCGCCTCAAAGCGGAACTACAAACGGCTTGGAGTCACCGGCCCACCTCCTTGAGAAATCCCGGCTAAGCTGCTTTCCGCTCCTGTTCCTCGACCGAGCGCTCGGCAAAGCGACGCGCGGCGTAGATGCTTGCGGCAATCATCGCCACGATGACGAGAATGGTAATGACGCTGAGCCAGCGGGCCGCCAGGCCGAGGATTCCGAGCCCGAGAACGCCGACTATCCCGATTCCCTTCGCGAACCGCTGGACGAACATGTTGGTAAAGGCACGGGCCTTGTACTTCTCATCGCGACTGGTCACAACGTAAAGCGATTCCCGCGCGGTCTGCTGGATGGAGTAATTGAGACCATTATCGGAAATGACCAGCAGGCTGGAGACGATCAAGGTGGGGACCAGCAGGAACGCGGTCGAGCTGGCGAAAATAGCCAGCGGAAGAACCAGCAGGGCCGGCTTGATACCGAGCTTGCGCATGATCAGGCTGACCAGGAAGAACTGAACAACCACCGAAAGAACGTTTGCCAGGAAGTAGACGTTCGCCATGAAAGCCTGGGTGTTCGTCA
The DNA here is from genome assembly GCA_041946865.1 of Acidobacteriota bacterium. Taxonomy (GTDB): domain Bacteria; phylum Acidobacteriota; class UBA6911; order RPQK01; family RPQK01; genus RPQK01. The sequence continues at coordinate 3,128 of JBHGBF010000320.1, forward strand.
CTCCCTGCAACGCCTGTGTCTGAAGTTTGAACTGGTAATCCATCAGCTGAGAGGCGATTTCATAGGAAGCCATGATAATGACGATCGCCATCAGGTATGGGGAGGAAGCCACCAGGTGAGCCCCATCCAGGGCCGCTCCGAGTCTGGGACCCGGCTGATCAGTTCCGGCTGGCGAAGGGGTGCCGGACAGAAGCCGAAACCGCCTGGTCTTGCCGACCAGGCTCTCGGTTGCGGCGGTGATCAGGATAACGGCCAGCATGAGGGCGGCAGACAGAGCCAGAAGCCCGTTCATGCCGATTTCCGACAGGAGCAGCCTGGCGACACTGATTCCCATCCAGCCGCCTATGACTCCCCCTCCACCGACAACGCCGAACAGGCGTTTGGCTTGATCCGTCGAGGAAAGATCGGTCGCATAAGCCCAGAATGCGGCCACCATCAGCGTGCTCTCCAGGTCGCCCAGGAAATAAAAGCTCCAGATTGACCAGGTCTCCGGAGCGGCCAGCGCCCAGATCATCAACGCAAAACAGCCGAGAAAGAACCCGCTGAGAATGTAAATCAGGTGATCGCGGCGAACCCGGTTGTAGAGCCAGGTGAAGAACATGACACCCAGCGCTGCCACGACAATGTTTCCAAGTTTGGCATAAAGCTCGAGATGGGCCCCGTAACGCTCGACAAACAGCCCATTCTTGAGGGGTTTGAGAATCTGAAAGACAGCGATGACAAGGAAGAAGAAGAAAAACAACAGCACGACCACAGGAAGCTCGCGCCGGTCGAAATCGAAAACGCTGCGCAGCGGATTCTTCATAGCATCACGGTCGCGGCGGAAGAGCTGTAGCTCGCCGCCCCGAGACGGCGAGCGCCAATGAAGGACAGCCGGACTGTGGCGGTGTCCGTAGAGAGGTTACTTACTGCTTCGCGTCTGCGGCACCCACAACCGCTCTCACGGTCCTGGCAAGTTGCTCGAAGGCGCAATCCTTCTGGAGGTAGCTGGCCGCACCAGCTTTCAACATCTCTGCGGTGAATCGCTTATCCGAGTACATGGACAGACCGATGACCTTCACATCAGAATCCTGGTTGCGAATTCGACGCGTTGCCTCTATGCCGTTCATTTCCGGCATCGCAATGTCCATGATGACGACGTCTGGGGATAATTCCTGGACTAACTTTACGGCGGTGGCGCCGTCTTCGGCTTCCGCGACAACTTCCATGTCCGGTTGCTGCTCCAAAAGCGTTCTCAACCCGTCCCGGACGATCTTATGATCGTCTGCCAGAAGAATTTTAATCCGCATATAAGAGCCCAGCATAACTAACAAAGGAACTAAGCATGTTGGACAGCCAAACTTCCTCCAAGTGTAGCAGAGCCGTGCCAGTGGTGGAAGGATTTGTTTCAGGGTGAAGGTAACCGCTCAGTTTTCTGCGAGCGAAGCGGCAGGCGCTTTTGGAGTTCATCATGAACAGGGTTGATTGTTGCGAATGATAGCGTGCGAATCTTTTCCGACAGATGCAGACATTCCTGGAGGAGTAGTTGAGCCCGATAGAGTTCTGAGGGGGTCTTCGGGCTTATAGCGAGAGTTCGCGCTCCGGTCTGGCTACGTCGTGGTGTAGCTACGCCGAAGGCGTATTGCAAGACAGCCCAGGGCAGGCCGCGCTTTTTGCGGCCTGCCCTGGGTCACTGGGAGTTTAGGTTCTTTCCCTATAGGGGAAAAGCAAAGGCGGCCTGACTAGTCCCACACGTACCGTTTGTCGAAATCGACCTGGTATCGGCCGAAGAAACTCCCGGAACTCGTCCCCACCCCTTTTGCGCATTCAGTCCGGCTCCGGTAGACTTAAAGCCAGACTTGAGATAACGAGGATCGCCGATGAACCAGCAGTCATCTTCGTCTGCCACGCAAACACCTGCCGTCGACTACAGTTTTTCGCTGCTAACTGATGATGATCTTTACCTTTTCAACGAGGGCAGCCACGTCAAGCTGTACGAGAGGCTCGGTTCCCACCTTGTAACGGTGCAGGGCGTCCGCGGCGCCTATTTTGCCGTCTGGGCGCCTGATGCGGAACAAGTCTTCGTGACAGGCGACTTTAACGAGTGGGGGAAGTTCCCTCACCCGCTGGCTCCTCGCGGGCAATCCGGCATATGGGAAGGTTTTATACCGGGCGTCTCGAAGGGCGCGATCTACAAATACCACATCGTATCCCGCTACCACTCTTACCGGGTTAACAAAATGGATCCGTTCGGGGTCCATCACGAATCGCCTCCCAGGACCGCGTCGATAGTCTGGAACCTGGACTACGAATGGAAGGACAGCGATTGGATGGCCTCACGGGCGGCAAAAAACTCGCTGCACGCGCCTATTTCTATCTACGAGGTCCACCTGGGGTCCTGGATGCGGGCGCCGGAGGGCAATACGCCTCTCACGTACAAGGACATCGGTCCGCGGCTGGCCGAATACGTCGCCGGGATGGGCTATACGCACGTCGAGCTGCTGCCGATCATGGAGCATCCTTTTTACGGCTCCTGGGGGTACCAGACCACGGGCTACTTTGCGCCCACCGCCCGTTACGGCACGCCTCAGGAGTTCATGTACCTGGTCGACTGTCTCCACCAGGCGGGCATCGGCTTGATCCTCGACTGGGTGCCGTCACATTTTCCCACGGACGAGCATGCGCTCGGCTTTTTCGATGGAACCCACCTTTACGAGCACGCGAGCCCGCTCAAGGGCTTCCACCCTGACTGGAACAGCTACATTTTCAATTACGGCCGGAACGAGGTCCGCAGCTTCTTGCTCAGCAGCGCGCGCTACTGGATGGACGTCTACCACGCCGACGGCTTGCGGGTGGATGCCGTGGCGTCGATGTTGTACCTCGATTACTCCCGCCAGCCGGGAGAATGGGTGCCGAACATTTACGGAGGCAACGAGAACCTCGAGGCCATCTCTTTCCTGCGCCGCTTCAACGAAGAGATTTACAGGCACCACTCCGATACGCAGACCACCGCCGAGGAATCGACCGCCTGGCCGGCAGTGTCCCGGCCGGTCTACGTCGGCGGTCTCGGCTTCGGCATGAAATGGGACATGGGCTGGATGCACGATACGCTCGTCTACATGTCCAAGGACCCGATCCACCGGCGATACCACCACAACATGCTGACCTTCCGAATGCTGTACGCCTTCAACGAGAACTTCGTGCTGCCGCTGTCGCACGACGAGGTGGTGTACGGCAAAGGATCGCTGCTCCGGAAAATGCCGGGGGATGACTGGCAGAGATTTGCCAACCTGCGCGCTCTTTATGGCTACATGTACGCCCAGCCGGCCAAGAAACTGCTCTTTATGGGAGGCGAGTTCGGGCAGTGGAATGAGTGGCATCACGAGACGAGTCTCGACTGGCACCTGCTCGAGTACGCGCCTCATGCTTCGCTTCAAAAGTGGGTCGCAGACCTCAATCATTTTTACCGGGACGAGCCCGCGCTTCACGAGCTCGACTTCGAGCCGGGCGGCTTCGAATGGGTAGACTGCAATGACGCGGATAACAGCACCATCAGCCTGCTGCGCAAAGGCCGGTCCACGTCGGACCTCATCCTTGTCGTCTGCAACTTCACGCCGGTGCCCAGGATGGGATATCGGGTGGGTGTCCCGCGGGACGGATTCTGGAAGGAAGTCCTGAACAGCGACTCGCAGTTCTACGGCGGGAGCGGGCTGGGGAACGCCGGCGGGCTACAGGCCGAATCAGTGCCTTTTCACGGCCGGCCTTTTTCGCTGTGCATGACCTTGCCGCCTCTGGCTGCCGTGTATTTCAAGAGTCAGGGGGTGACGGCTGAGGAGTCCAGAGATCCTGCCTGCAAACCCGCGCCACAGGGTCAAATCGCCTCGAGCGCCTGAGCAACATCGCGGATGATGTCGTCGATGTCCTCGATGCCGAGCGAATAGCGCACCAGGTTGTCTTTCAGCCCGAGCTTTTCCCGCTCCTCTCTCGGCATCTGCCAGTAACTCATGACGACCGGCTGCTCGACCAGGGATTCAACCCCGCCCAGGCTCGGAGTGAGGTGCGGCAGTTCCAGGCGGTCAATGAATTGCGCGGTCCTCTCCAGATCGCCGTCGATCTCGAAGCTGACGACCCCTCCGAAACCAGCCATTTGAGACCTGGCAATTGGATGGTGAGGATGCGAGGCCAGTCCCGGATAGTGCACTCTTTTCACCTTTGGGTGCGCCTCGAGAAACTCAGCCAAAGCCTGGCCGCTGGCGTTGTGTCTGGCCATCCTGAGCGCGAGCGTCTTCAGCCCGCGTTCCAGCAGGAAAGCGGTGTTGGGATCACAGATGCCGCCCAGGTTTGAACGCATCTCGGCGAGCGGCTGAAGCAGTTCGTCGCGTCCGGCAATGTACCCGGCAATGAGATCGTTGTGTCCGCCGAGATATTTGGTCGCGGAATGGATAACGAGGTCTATTCCAAAGTCAATCGGACGGATGTTGAACGGTGTGGCAAAAGTGCTGTCGACCACCGTCAACAGTGACCGATCCCGCCCCACGCGACCCAGTCCTTCAATGTCCATCACGTTCAGATACGGGTTGGTGGGCGATTCACTGAAGATCATCCGTGTGGACGGATTGACTGCCGCTTCAATAGTGCAGAGTGACGGCTCGACGAGGGTCACTTCGACTCCGAACTTTTTCATGAAATTCGCCGTGAAGTCACGAGTGCGCCGGTAAGCGTCCCTGGTCATCACGACATGGTCCCCGCTCTTCAGCACGGTCAGCAGCAGGCTGGTGATCGCGGCCATGCCGCTGCTGAACAGCAGGGCCCGCTGCGCTTTTTCCAAGGCCGCCAGCCGGCTTTCCACGCAGACGACTGTAGGGTTGCCCATTCGGCCGTACTCGGGCTGCCGCCGTTCGGACCGTCCCTCCTGGAATTCGATCACCTCGGCGGTTGAGTCGAAGGCAAAAGGCGCGCAATGCACAATCGGAGTAATAATCGGTCCTGACAACTCGACCGGTTTCACCCCGGCGTGCACGCACTCAGTAGAACTCGTTTTGGGCTTTTGCATAATCACTCGGTGCCGTGCGCATACTCGGTGCCGTATCTAAATTATTAACTGTGCAGGCCTGATTCAAATCCATTTTCCAGATCGGCAATCAGGTCATTGACGTCTTCCAACCCGACCGACAGCCGAATCACGTGGTCTGTAACTCCTATTCTCTCACGCAATTCGGAAGGATAGCTCGCATGCGTCATCCGCGAGGGCTGGGTGACGATGCTTTCGACCGCGCCAAGACTCACGGCGAGCGTCCAGATCTCCAGGCTGGTCAAGAATTTATCTACATCGATCGAGCTGCGGAGCCGAACGGAGAGGATTGCCCCGGCCCCGTCGGCCTGCCGACGGTGGATTTCGGCCCGTGGATGACTGGCCAGGCCGGGATAGTAGACCTGCTCGACCTCCGGCCGGCCGCAAAGCCAGGAAGCGATAGCCTGAGCGCTCTCCTGCGCCTGACTCATTCGCACCCCGAGCGTCTTCATGCCTCTGACCAGAAGCCAGGAGTCCTGAGGCCCGAGGATGCCGCCGACCGACGCCTGCACCTGCTTGACCCGGCCGGAAATCAGCTTATCTTTCGTCACGACCAGCCCCGCTATTACATCGCTGTGACCACCGATGAACTTGCTGGCACTGTGGACCGACAGATCCGCGCCCAGCTCCAGCGGACGCTGGAGATAAGGGGACATGAAAGTGTTATCAACGGCTACCAGGGCGTTACGGGACCGGGCAAACGCCGCCGCTCGACTGATGTCCGTGATGACCATGAGCGGGTTGGACGGCGTCTCCAGATAAAGCATGCGCGTGTTGTCCTGGAAGGCCCTCTGGACATCCTCGAGATCGTTCGTGTCCACATAGGTGTAGCTCAGCTTGAAACGCTGGAAGACCCGGCTGAGAACACGGAACGTCCCGCCGTACAAGCCTTCGGTCGCCACCACGTGGTCGCCCGCCTCGAGCAGCATGAAACAGGCGGAAATGGCCGCCATGCCGGAGGCAAACGCAAACCCGTCGACCCCGCCCTCCAGATCCGCGATATACTCCTCGAGCACCTGGCGCGTAGGATTCTCCCCGCGTGAGTACTCGAAGCCTTTGTGGCGATTGACTCCCTCCTGCTTGAAAGTCGAAACCTGGTAAATCGGGGGACTGACAGCGCCCGTGTGTTCACAAACCGCACCCGGATGATGAATCAAGCGTGTTTTTAGACGCATAAGAAGTTCATTCTAGCGGAAAGCAAGGCAACAGGGTGACAAGTCTTGCGTTCAGCGGGTAACCGCTCAGTTTTCTGCGAGCGAAGCGGCAGGCGCTTTTGGAGTTCAGCATG
>JBHGBF010000321.1:0-5024 GCA_041946865.1 Acidobacteriota bacterium
GCTGTCTTGCCTAACGCCTTCGGCGTAAAAAACGTTCACACATCTGTTTGTTTTCGCCAAAGTCCAGGGCCTTTCAGGCCTTGAAACCGCCTCCAATGGGGTTGAATCACACCCTGAACTCGATGACCGCTTTACCGATGGGTCTGCTGAGGATTATCCTCATCCGCCAGGGAGGACAAAAATGGCGAGCAAAAGAAACAAAGACCCCCGCCGAGGCCAAGGCAGCGTGACACGACGCGGCTTCCTCGGCGTCGTCGGCGCCGGAGCGGCGGTTGCCACTGCGGGAACGCTCGACGCGAAAGCCCAGCCCGCGACAGTGATCAGCGGAGAAATGGTTCCCGTCACCCTTTCTGTGAACGGCCGGGAACACAGACTGTTCGTGGAGCCACGATGGTCCCTGATCTTCGTTCTCCGTGACCGACTAGGCCTGACAGCAAGCAAATTCGGCTGCGGCAGGGGAGAGTGCGGCGCCTGCACGGTGTTGATCAACGACGAGCCTCGTTACGCCTGTATGACGCTCGCCGTTGAAGCCTCCGACTCCAGGATCACCACCCCCGAAGGATTGATGTCAGGCGAAGAGCTGGGGCCGGTTCAGAAAGCCTTCGTCGAGCACGATGCCTTTCAGTGCGGCTATTGCACGCCGGGCCAGGTGATAGCGGCCGAGGGGCTTCTCCGAGCCAACCCCAACCCCTCGATCGATGAAATCCGGACAGGAATGAGCGGGAACCTCTGTCGGTGCGGCGCCTATCCTCACATCTTTCAGGCGGTCAAGAAGGCCGGCGAGATGAAGCGGGCGAAAGGAGGCCAATCGTGAACAAGGGAAACACGGGTCTCTACTCTCTGGCCGGGCTCATCGCTCGGCAGACTTCTGAGGCCAAAGCCGACGAGACCAGGCCGTGGGAGAAAACCACGGTCGTCGGCCGCCCGATCCCCCGCGTGGACGCGTACGAGCGGACGAGCGGCTCGGCCGAATATCCATCGGATGTCAGCCTGCCGAAAATGCTTTACGGCGCCATTCTCCGGTGTCCTCATCCCCACGCGCGAGTCAAGTCGGTTGACACGATTCAAGCCGAGAAACTTCGCGGTGTCCACATCGTGGCCACCGGCACGACTCCAGGCTTTGATATCCGCTGGTACTACAGCCAGGACTCGTACACGAAGATCTTCGATCCACTTTGCCTGTTCGAAGGAGACGAGGTCGCGGCGGTCGCTGCTGAGACTCCCTACCAGGCGTCTGACGCACTGCGAGCCATCAAGGTCGAGTACGAAGTTTTGCCGGCGATCTCCGACGAACAAAGAGCGCTCGATCCTCGAGCTCCCAAGCTGCGCGAGAAAGGCAACCAGGTCGGCGACGTCGAGAAGTACTCGAGAGGTGATGTCGAGAAGGGTCTTGCCGAGGCGGACATCGTGCTGGAGCAGAGCTACAGCACGGCCTGCGAGCTCCACACTCCGGCAGAGCTGCACGGATGCGTGGCGAACTGGGAGGGCGACAGCCTGACCATCTGGGAATCCACCCAGGGAGTCTACTCCGTGCAGAGCGGTGTGGCCCGGACCCTCGGTATGCCGCTCGCTAAGGTCAGGGTGATCGGGAAATACATGGGAGGCGGCTTCGGAAGCAAGCTTGACCCAGGGAAGTACACCATCATCGCCGCCCTGCTGGCCAAGAAGACCGGGCGTCCGGTCCGGATGTTTCTGCCCAGGAAGGACACGTACCTGGCTGTCGGGAACAGACCGCCGGCCCATATGAAGATCAAGGCGGGCGTGAAGAAGGACGGGACCCTGACAGCGCTTGACTTCTCTTGCCTCGGAACAGGGGGCGCGCACCCGGCTGGCGGCACCAGCCTGGTCGACTGGCTGGTGCGCGATCTCTATACCTGCCCGAACGTCCGCAGCGAGATGACGGACGTGTCCATCAACGCCGGCCCGGCAAGGCCGATGAGGGCCCCCGGCCATCCGCAGGGCGCCTGGGCGCTCGAACAGATGATGGACGCGCTCGCCGCCAAACTCGGAATGGATCCGGTCGCCCTGCGTCTGAAAAACATCCCGACAGTCAGCCAGAGTCAGCCGGGAAAGCCGCCGTACACCAGTACCGGCCTGCGCCAGTGCCTGGAGGAAGGCGCGAGGACTTTTGGCTGGGAGCAGGCTCGAAAGAAAGCCGAAGAGACGCAGGGCGAAGGCGACATCCGACGCGGGGTCGGAATGGCGAGCGCCCTTTGGTTCGTGGGGGGCGGATGGCCGCCAGCGACGGTCATTGTCCGGTTGTTCGCCGACGGAAGCATCAACCTGAACATGGGGGCAAGCGACATTGGCACTGGGTCAAAGACCGTTATGGCGATGGTTGTCGCGGAGGAACTCGGCGTGGAGCCGAACAGCATTCAGATTGAACACGCCGACACCGGAACCACCCAGTTCGCGAGCCCGAGCGGAGGCAGCAAGACCGTCCCTACAGAATCGCCGGCAGTGCGGGCGGCGGCTCTTTCTGTGAAGAAGCAACTGATTGAATCAGCCGCGGAAGACCTCAAAGTTGGGGCAGACGATCTTCAGCTCCAAAGCGGCGAGATCGTATCCCGCTCCGATCCCTCCAAGAAGAAGAAAATCACCGAGGTTTCGGCCCTGCAGCGCAACGGGGTCGTGGTCGGAGTGGGCTACAGAGGGCCTAATCCTCCCAATCGCAGCATCAATCCGTTTGCCGCGCAGTTCTGCGAGGTCGAAGTCAACGTGAAGACCGGCGAGATCAAGATTGTCCGCTTCCTCGCTGCTCATGACAGCGGGCGCGTCATGAATCGGCTCACTTACCAGAACCAGGTCTTTGGCGGGATCATCATGGGTATCGGTCTCGGCATGACGGAAGAGCGCATCCTGGACAAGGAACAGACGGGCAAAATGCTGAACGCCAACTGGCACGACTACAAGATCCCGACTGCCCTGGACGTCCCTGCCGATATGACTTGCGTGCCCATCGATCCACATGACTCCGAGGCGAATTCGACCGGGGCTAAAGGCCTCGGTGAACCCGCCACAATCCCGGCTGCCCCAGCCCTGGCGAATGCCGTCTATCACGCGACTGGTGTTCGTGTCCTGGACAGCCCGATCAGCCCGATGCGCCTCGTCCGGTTATTGGCGGATCGCCCCGAGAAGGAGGGTTAATTATGCTGCCGATCTTCGATTATGTGCGGGTGGAGGAAGTGAAAGATGCGGTCAGGCATCTGTCGGTGCCGGGCGCCCGGGCTCATGCAGGCGGCACGGACCTCCTCGGCTGTCTGCAGGACGGCGTGCTGGAAGCGAAGACGGTCGTGAGCCTCAGTCGTATCAGGCAGCTGAAGGGTATTCGCGAGGAGGGCGGACGACTGCGCATCGGGGCTACGACATCGATTGCCGAGATAGCGCGCCATCCGCTGATAAAAGAGCGATACCGTGCGCTGGCCGAAAGCGCCTCCGAAGTCGCAAGCCCGCAGTTGCGCAACCAGGGAACCATCGGCGGAAACCTCTGCCAGAAGCCGCGATGCTGGTACTACCGGGGCGATTTCCATTGCCTGCGGAAAGGCGGCGAGATTTGTTACGCCACGGCCGGGGACAACCGCTTCCACTGCATCTTCGGCGGTGATCCCTGCTACATGGTCCATCCCTCCGATACGGCGCCGGCGCTGGTCGCTCTCCAAGCCGAGCTTCGGATTGTCGGGCCCAAAGGTATGCGCACTGTCGCGGCGGAGGACTTTTTTATTCTGCCCGCTAAGGACGTAAGGAACGAGACGACGCTCCAGCCCGGGGAGATCGTGACCGATATCCTGCTTCCCCGCCCTGCCGAAGGCGTCCGAAGCTCCTACCGGAAAGTCAGGGCGCGCGGCGCATGGGATTTCGCCCTTGCGGGGGTCGCAATCGCTGCGCAAATGGACGCAGACACCGTTAAGACCTGCCGGCTGGTTCTCGCCGGCGCCGCCCCCAGCCCCTGGCGTTCCAAGGAGGCCGAGGCGAAACTGACGGGCAAACCCCTGACCGGCGAAACGATCGTCGCGGCAGCCGAGGCGGCCGTGGCCGCCGCCCAACCGCTCGACGCCAACACCTACAAAGTGCCCCTGTTCAAAGGCCTGATCGAGCAGGAGCTGAAGAGGTTGGCGGCGGGCTAGGGGTGGATGGCTCGTGTTCGTAGTTGCGCCTTCTTTCAGGCAGGCAGTCCACAACCGACTCGCCTTGACCTGCGGGGCAGCCGATGTGTACCATGATGTGTATGCGCACCAACGTTGTTCTTAATGACGAGCTTGTCGAGGAGGCCATGAAGTACTCTAGTGCGCGGACCAAGAAAGCCCTTATCGAGGATGCCCTGCGAACACTGGTACGGGTGCGGTCTGAAGAACGGCGCAAGGAAAGTTACCGGACCCGAATCCTCGCGCTTCAGAAAAGGACCGCCGAGCTGGACGTGCGAGAGTCCTCGCTCGAAATCGTACGCCGGGATAGAGCCAATCGATGATCTTCCGCATCCTGGACACGAGTGTCGCCGGGGCATGGTATTTCACGGAAGAGACGACCGCAGCTGCCCGACGCTGGCAGCACATGATGCTTGACGGGAAAGCCGAGCTCCGTGTCCCCTCGTTCCACTATTGGGAATTCGGAAACCTCCTGCGGACGCGGGTCAAGCGCGGCGAAGTGGAGCCGGGCCTCGCGGCGGAGGTTTATGCTGTCCACCTGCAGGCCCCTCTCGTCGTCACCGATCCCGACCGTGGCAGCGTGTTGGACGTCGCGTTGCGGTACGATGCCACTGTGTACGATGCGGTGTACATCGCGCTCTGTCTGGGATTCAACGTGCCGCTGCTGACCTCCGAACGGTCCACCGCCGCCTGGGTCCGCAAGCTTGGAAAGCTCGCCGATTGCGTTCGTTAGCCAGGCTGAAGCGAGTGTGTCACCGCTCACGCGCCCGAGAATAGCGCCACCGTCCTGGCAGCGCCCGTAACCGCTCAGTTTTCTGCGAGTGAAGCGGCAGGCGCTTTTGGAGTTCATCATGCCCCTTGCGCACCCGGATAGTGGAAACG
>JBHGBF010000322.1:0-5021 GCA_041946865.1 Acidobacteriota bacterium
ACAGCCACACAGCAGCGGTTCCAGTTGATTCATCTGTATACTTTCGCCAAAGTCCAGGGTTTTAAGGACCCTCCAAACCGAAGACTGAGGGATTGCAAAGCCCTCATAGAAGCCGGAACGATAAACAAGCAATGTAGTCTCGCTCCGTTTCGACCTTGGCCACTCCCGGGGCGTGACAGGACCAGCGTCTGTAAAACGCCCGCCTGAAGGCGGAACTAGAAACAGAACGTGCCCGCAATACTTAACATAATATTTCTTATACGACGTTATTGAAGTGGCGGAACGGGCGCTTGGAGCGGCCGTTCCGGGATGCTGGTGAAGGACTTGTCTTCCCCCCGGCGCCGGCCGCTCAGGCGATCGATTCTTTACTCAGTGGTTTCGGGCGGCTGGATATGCCCGTTTTCGAGAAGGTATTCCTCCAGCTTCTGGAGGTTCTCTTTGAATTCCCAGAAACGATCCAGGGACACGGTCACGCCTTTCTTGGTCGGCTTCCACTCCCCTTCGTCGTCCTCGAAGTAGATCCGGAGGTCGGCGTACTTTTTTCCTTTGAACTCGCTCAGCCCAAAGACGATTTTCTCGTTCCAGCCCTTTTCCATTTCGGCGATGAATTCACTCATGTAGTTCGGGTCTCCTTTTGTTCTCGAAGTCGCTGAATGGCGTAGACCGCGGCGCCCTGACAGACGACGTTTTCGCCAAGGGCCGAGAGGAGGAACCTGGTCCGGTTCCGAAAGAACGGAAAGATGTAAGGTTCGGTCCGTGCCGCGACAAGCTCCAGGAAGGCCTGGTTGTTCGTCATCACCCCTCCCCCCATGACGATGGTCTGGGGAGCGAGGAGATTGATGGTCATAGCCAGAACCCGCCCAAGGTATCCGGCCGCCTGCTCGACGACTCTGGTAGCCGGCGGGTCATGTTTGCGGAAGCGTTCCATGAGCGTGCGGGCGTCCATCGTCACTCCGAGCATACGGGACGCGAGGCGGGACAGGCCCGGACCGGCGCAAAGCGTCTCCAGGCAGCCCCGGTTGCCGCAGGGGCACTCCGGTCCGGCCTCATCGACGACCACATGTCCGATTTCGGCCTCCCCGAGGGCCCCGGTCTGAAGCAGGCGTCCGTCATGGACGATGCCGCCGCCGATACCGGTTCCAATGGTTACGTAAAAGAGCGTGCTGCGGGTCTCGTGTACACCGAAGTGGGCTTCTCCGAGCGCTCCCAGATTGCAGTCGTTTTCGATAAAGACCGGGGCCCGAAAGGCGTCCCGCAGGTAGCGCGGAGGATCAATGCCTTCCCAGCCGGGCTCGTGGAAGCACGGTCCAGGACGCTGGTCCGCCCGCCGAACGGTCCCTCCGAAGCCGTAGCTGACCGCGTGCAGAGGCTCGGAACCAGCCAGCTCGCGGCCCATCTCGACAAGATCCGTCAACGTTTCAAGCGCCTCCTGCTCCGGCTCGCGATACCGCCGCGCCACGGTTCGTAGCTGGCCGTTGGTCTCCGCTATGGCCGCAACCAGTTTCGTTCCTCCACTTTCCAGGCAGATGATCAAGACTGTTTCCTCAATTCTTCGATCTGGTATGGTATAAGGAACAGCCCGATGAAAACAACGAGGAGGTCCGATGCCGGAAGCGTTAGCGGAAAATTCCCTTGCCTACATTAGACAATACAAACAGAAGTGCCGTGAAGTGCTGGAGAAGATTCCGGAGGCCGTGATTGCTGGACTGATCGAGGTCCTGAAAAAGACCCGTGACGAGGACCGGCAGATCTTCCTGTGCGGCAATGGAGGAAGCGCGGCCACCGCTTCTCATTTTGCCACGGATCTCGGCAAAGGCGCCTCCCTGGGCCGCGAAAAGCGATTTCGGGTTCTGTCCCTGACCGACAACGTGCCTTGGATCACCGCCATGGCCAACGACACGGACTATTCACGGATTTTCCTCGAGCAGCTCCGCAACTATGCCCGATCCGGGGACCTTCTGCTCGCTTTCAGCGGCAGCGGCAACTCCCCTAACGTGATTGCCGCCGTGGAATGGGCTAATCAGAACGGCCTCGTGACAGTGGGGATTACCGGCCGGCCGGGCGGGAAACTGGGGCAAATCGCGCAACACCCGATCTTTGCTGAGTCCAGTCATATGGGCTTCATCGAGGACGCCCATTTCGTCATCCAGCATATCGTCGCCTACTTTTTCATGGAAACGAAGCAGAGCTGACAGACGGGCCAAGGGACGGCTTTCAACACCCTCGTGGCGCGCGGCAGGGCTCGGGTTTGTCCCGTCGCCAGCCTGTCAGTCCGGGCTCGATTCCCTGCCCCGGAACTCAAAATAGGTCCGCCTCAGCTCCTCTTCGGTCAAGGCGCCTTTCTTGGCGGCCGCCTTGGCTCGGATAATCTGCAGCAGCCTGGCGGCCTCATCGCGCTCAAGGGGAAGGTTCAGTTTGGCGAGCACCGCCATCAATCCTTGGGATCCCGAGTGTTTGCCGATCACGAAATCCGGGGGTTGAAGCCCGACATCTTCGGGGTGTATCAGCTCGAACGTCGACCGATCGGCCAGCAGCCCCGAGCAGTGAATTCCAGACTCGTGAAGATAGACGGCGGGTCCGACCACGGGTTTGGAGGCAGCCAGGGGCCGGCCCGACGCCCCGGCCACGAACTGGCTGAGCCTGGAAAGACCGGAGCTGTCAATGCCTGTTTCTTTGCCCAGACAGATCCGGACCGCCATGACAATTTCCTCCAAGGCGGCGTTTCCGGCCCGCTCGCCGAGTCCGTTAACCGTGACGCTGACCGACCGAGTACCGGCCTGAAGCGCGGCGATCGCGTTGGCGGAGGCCATGCCGAGGTCGTTGTGTCCGTGAAAATCGAAGGCGGCGCCGGGGACCTGCTCGTGAAGCCGCTGCATCAGCCGAAACGTCCCGAGGGGTTGCAGAAGTCCGACCGTGTCTGCGATCCGGATGCGGTCGGCGCCGGCTTCGCAGGCCAGGCGCGCGAACGCCGCCAGCCGTTCAAGCGGGGCGCGGGAGGCGTCTTGCGCCCCGACCGAGACGTGGGCGAAATCGGCGCGGGCCGCCTTGACCAAGGGATCGACGAGGCTCTCCACCCAGCGCCAGTCCTTTCCAAAAGCGCGCATCTGGACGTCCGACACGGGGAAAGAGAAATGAATCCCCGGGACGCGGCACAAAACCGCGGCCTTCAAGTCCTTCTCCGATGCCCGGCACCAGCAGGTGATCCGGGATTTCAGCCTGCTCTTGGCCAGCGCTTTAAGATCGTCGATCTCGGCCGGACCCATGGCCGGAATGCCCGCCTCGATTTCAGGCACGCCGATCCCCGCCAGGAGTGCGGCGATTTCCAGCTTCTCCTCCCGGGAAAAGACCACTCCGGCCGCCTGCTCCCCATCCCTCAAGGTGGTGTCGATGATCCAGATGTCGCGGGACCGGTTCCCGGAGATCATAAGGTCAGGACCACATGATACAGGGGCGGGCCGGGACTGACAAACCCTGGGAGCAAGGTATGCGGCAGGGCTGGGACGGCCGCTCGAATCGATCCTCGACCCGGCTCCAGGCAGACATTCCGCCCGGGCGGCCGGCTTGGCGGCCCGATGCCTGTGCTCCCAGGCTTGCTTTTTCCGAACCATATGCTGAGAATACAGGCGTCACCCAGTCTCGCTTTATTCAGACATGAATGGTTTCGTTCCACAGGGAGGCGAAGAATGCACAACAGGATCGTCGCAGTGGTCGCCCTGATGGCCGTTTTCACCCTGGCCGTCTGTTTCATCATCCTGGGCGCGATTTCAAGTGATCTCATGGCATCGCTCAACATCGATGCCGCGCAGTTTGCTTCGCTCGGCATGGCGCTCTTCTTGACGAGCTGCATCGTCCAGCTCCTGATCGGTCCGGCGGTCGACAAGTTCGGATACAAGCCGGTCGCGATTCTCGGCTTTGCCCTCACCAGCGGCAGCATCTTCCTCCTGGCTTTCGCCGGAAGCTTTACGGTCGCCTTCGCCGCGTGCGTGCTGCTCGGAGTCGGCGCGATGTCCTGCAACACCGTGGGCAACACGCTCATTCCGGTGGTCCTGTTCGAGGGACGGGATCCCGCGCGCGCCAGCAACTTCGGTAACGCGTTTTTCGGCATGGGCTATGTCCTCACGCCCTTCCTGCTCACCCTTTTCATGCGGACCCTTGGCTTAAGTTACTCGACTTCCTTGCTGATTTTCGCGATCCTCGTCCTGATCTTCCTGGTCGTTTCGCTGACGGCCGTCTACCCCCAGGTGCCGAGCGGCTTCCAATTCGGCAAAGCGGTGTCGCTCCTGGGACGGGGACCCGTCCTGATTGCCGCCTTCGCCCTGTTTTGCTACATCGCGCTCGAGGTTTCGATGGGGATATGGACCCGCCGGCTGATGGAGGAACTGTTCGGCAAAGGAATGTCGGCTGGGGACGCCAGTTTCTGGGCGGGAATGGTTCTCAGTCTGTTCGGCGTGGCCATGATGGTCGGCCGGTTCCTCAGCTCTGCCGTGAAGAACCTGACCGCGATCGGCATCCGGGTCATTGCCGGGGCGGCGCTGGTTTCGCTGGCCGCCATTGTCATGCTGATGATGACCCAGTCGCCCGCTCTTGCGATTGTGGCCGTCTTCGTGGTCGGCCTGGCCTTTGCTCCAATCTTCCCGACGATCGTGGGAGTGACTTTTGCCAGCTTCGATGCCAGTCTCTACGGAAGCATCTTCGGGATTATCTTCGCGATTGGTCTGCTGGGCGGCACCTTTGTCCCGAAGTACATCGGCAATCTGAGCGCCGCCGGGTCCGTCCAGGGCAGCTTCACGATCGCTGCCGTCATGGCCGGATTGCTTTTCGTGATTTCGCTCATCATGGGCGCCCTGCGTCAGAAGCGGTAAGCCCTCACCAGTTCCCACCAACCGGGCGCGCCCCTCGTGGCGCGCCTTCCTTTTAAAGCGGTTACCCTTGCGGGTAATGACAGTCCATGACCGGACTTCCTCCACTCCTCCCACCGGGATGATGAGCTTCCCGTTCTCAGCCAATTGATTCAACAAGGG